>DJFE01000035.1:15838-46780 GCA_002432025.1 Candidatus Avelusimicrobium stercoris
TTGCTCAAATATAAAGGCCTTAACAAGGAGAAAAAATGAAAGGATTTATGAATAGTTTGTTGTTGTCATCCCCGAGGAATTTAGTCGGGGATCCGTTGTTATTAAAAAAGAAAAACGACAGATTCCCGAACCCTGCGGGCCGCCCCACACTCGGGAATGACATCGTTATGAAAAAAGGAGGTCATCCGGAATTTAGTTCAGAATCTACCACTTGGGTTGTTAGCCGTGGATTTACTTTAATTGAACTATTAGTCGTTGTACTTATCATCGGTATTTTGGCGGGGGTGGCATTGCCGCAATACCAAAAGGCTGTGGCCAAGGCACGTTTTACGCAAATGATTACGGCGGGCAAATCGTTAAAAGACGCAATGGAAGTATATTATATGGCAAATGGGGATTACCCAGTGTATTGGAGCGATTTGGATATCACTTATCCTGGTTGTAGTGAAAGAGAAGGCCGATACTTACTTCGGTGTGATAAATTTATAGTAGATATGTTTGCCGGAGAAAATAAAAACCTTGTTTTTTATGATACATATGGATTGGAAAATGACGGGAAAGATAAAGATACCGGTTTTTTAGGCTCACATACGCAAGCCACTTATACGGTTTGGCTGGACCAGTCGGAAAATCCCGGGAAAACTTCTTGCAGTAGCAGAATTACAGGCCTGTGCCAAAGTATGGGTTTTTAGCAAATATAAAAAGCACCCCGGGCGTAATGAACCTGGGGTGTTTTATATTAGTGCGCGTCCTTGCAAAATAGTATGGCGCTATTAATCAAAAGGTCGCGAACAATCTGCCGCCCGCAGGGTAACGTGCCACAGGTATTCGGTGTTGCCGTGTGTGCCTTTAATGGGGCTTTCTATTACTTCGCCGCAAACGCCGCCGTATTTTTCCTGTAAGTTTTCCTTAAAAAAATCCTGTACGCGTTTAATTGCTAATTGGCGGTTTTCCTCAGTTTTTACAATGCCGTGCGGCACCTGCTTGGGCGTCAGTTCAAATTGCGGTTTAATTAAAAATACGATTTCACTTTCCGGCGCCATCACTTTAAAAAGCGGCTCCATAATCATTGTAAGCGAAATGAAAGACACATCCACTGCCGCAAATTGCGGGGCTTCGTCAAACAAATCCGCTGTCATATAGCGGGCGTTTGTTTCGGGCTTAAAGTGAAAATTTTTATAGCGGCGCATTTCATCAGCCAGTTGCCCTTTGCCCACGTCCACGCCATAGACCTCTTTGGCCCCGGCCTGAATCATACAGTCGCTAAATCCGCCCGTCGCTACGCCGATATCCACGCATACTTTGTTCTTAATATCAATGTTCCAATGCTTTAAGGCGCCGGCCAATTTCAGGCCGCCGCGCGACACATACGGGCAGGATTTTTCTTTGAGGGAAATTTTGTCCTCAGGCAAAATGGTGCGGTCGGCGCGGGTGTCAATTTCACCGTTTACCAACACTTCGCCCGCCATAATGGAGGCCTGCGCGCGGTTGCGGCTTTGGAAGAAGCCCTGTTCTACAAGTGCCATATCCAGACGTAATTTTTTATTTGCCATTTTCATCCTCGGCCAGGTCGGTGTCAAAGGGTTCCGTCATCATTTCGGCCCCCTTCTTTTTTAATTCTTCCACTTTAAATTTGACGGTTTCCAACTTTTGCGAAAGTTCCTTGGAAAGGGTTACGCCCTCTTCAAACAGTTTGACGGACGCGTCCAAATCGGTTTGCTCTTCCTCCAACTTGGCGACGATTTCCTCCAAGCGGGAGAGTTGTTTTTCAAAATTAAATTTTGTCATAAATCCTCACTTAACGGTGGTATGAATCATACCGTCCTGTACTTGAATATATACGGTTTCACCCGGGGCGGTTTGGTTTACCCGGCTGATGACGGAGCCGTCCCGCTTGCGCGTAATGCTGTACCCGCGTTTTAACACGGCTTGCGGGCCGAGTGCCGACAGTTGGCCTTGGGCCAGTTTAAAGCGGTGTGAAAAATTATTCAGTTTTTCCTTCCAAGCATTTTCCAAGCGGGCGTTTAGTTCGTCCAAATCCTGTTCTTTATTTTGCGTAATGGTTTCCGGGTGTGCAAATACTCGGCTGTTTATGCACAGGTCGTAGCGGCGTTTGGCGCGTTCGTAAAACAAACTAACAGATTGTAACAAGCGTTTTTGTAATTGCTTGATATAATCTTGCGTGTTTTGGGAGTTTTTTACCACCAGCTCCGCCGCGGCGGACGGAGTGGGGGCGCGTAAATCGGCTACGAAATCGGCAATGGTAAAATCTACTTCGTGCCCTACGCACGAAATAACAGGAATTTTACTTTTAAAAATAGCGCGCGCGACAACCTCTTCGTTAAACGCCCATAAATCTTCTATGCTTCCGCCCCCTCGCCCAACTAATAACACATCTAGCGCAGGTTTAAAACGGTTTAAATCCGCAATGGCTTGGGCGATTTGCGGGGCGGCTTCGTCCCCTTGCACAAGCACCGGGGCAATTAAAATTTCTAAATGCGGGCTACGGCGCTTTAACACGGATAAAATATCCCGCACCGCCGCTCCCGTGGGCGAGGTTACCACGCCGATACGCTGGGGGTAAGCGGGAATCGGTTTTTTATGTTCGGGGGCAAAGAGGCCCTCGGCCTCTAATTTCTTTTTTAATTTTTCAAATTCCAAATACAGGTTGCCCTTGGACAAGGCTTCTACGGTTTTCACCACAATTTGGTAACGCCCCTGTTTGGCGTAGCAGGACAAACTGCCCCACACGCGGACCTGTAACCCTTCTTGCAGTTCACCCGGGAATTTGCGTGCGTCCCATTTGAACATTACAGCAGATAACAGGGCTTCACGGTCCTTTAAATCAAAGTAAATGTGCCCGCTGGCGGCTTCGCGCAGGTTGCTGATTTCGCCCTCTACAAAGATATCGCGGAAGACTCCCTCCAACGTCTGCTTGACGGCAAGCGTAATGGCGGTAACAGTGAAAACCTGTCCTCTAAAAGGGGCTTCGGGTTCCATTTATTCTCCTTTGATTTTTTTGAGCCGTTCAATGAGGGCGGCTTCTTTGCCCAATACACCGGGTTTAAAAAATTTCACCGGGCTGGGCATATAGAGTTGTTTAACGTAATGGTTGGGATAATCGTGCGCGTATTTGTAGCCGCGGTTTTTACCGCCGGAGCGCAAATTGTCCGGCACCGGGCGGTATTTGCCTTCGCGTACTTCTTGCAGGGCGGCGTCCACCGCCAAGTAAGCGGAGTTGCTTTTGGGACAGCAGGCCACATAAATAGCCGCGTGCGCCAAGGGGATGCGGACTTCGGGCATACCCAACTCTTCCGCCGCTTGGAACGCGGCCTGCGCAATCATCAGCGCGGCGGGCTCGGCAAGCCCCACATCCTCGCTGGCGCAAATTAAAATGCGCCGCGCGATAAAGCGCGGGTCCTCGCCGCTTTCCAGCATACGTGCCAGCCAATAAACGGCGGCGTCCGGGTCTGAACCGCGCATTGATTTAATAAAAGCGGAAATAATATCGTAATGCTCGTCGCCCTTTTTATCGTAATTTAAGTGGCGGCGTTGGATGCACTCTTGCGCAATTTCCAAGGTAATATGTTTTATTTTATCCTCGCCCGGTTCCGTGGTTACAAACGCCAGTTCAGCCGCGTTTAGCATTTTGCGGCTGTCGCCGTTGGCTTGCGCGATAAAATAGTCGGCGGCGTCTGGGGCGATTTTCGCGTGTTCCTTTTCGGCCGCGCGCGTTAAAATTTTAAGCAAATCTTTTTCGCCCAACGCCTTAAATTCAAAAACGGAAAAACGGGATAACAACGCGGTATTAATATAAAAGTATGGGTTTTCGGTCGTAATGCCGATTAAAATAATGTCCCCGCGCTCCACGGACGGTAATAATACATCCTGCTGGGTTTTGTTAAAGTGGTGGATTTCGTCCAAAATGACCAAGGTACGCTTCTGGTCAAAGGTGGGCGTGCGGGCACGCTCCTTGGCCTCCGCCAGAACCTTTTTAATATCCGCCACCCCTGCGGCGGCGGCGTTTAGTTCTACCGTATAGGCCTGCGTGCGCGAAGCGATATAGCGTGCGGTGGCCGTTTTGCCACAGCCGGGCGGGCCAAAGAAAACGGCGGATTTAATCATATCCGCTTCCAGCAGGCGGCGCAACATTTTGCCCGGGCCCAACAAGTGCGGTTGCCCGGCAAATTCTTCTAATGTTTTTGGCGCTTGGCGCGCGGCCAGCGGAATATTTTCGTCTTCTTGCATAAATTTATTTATGGGTGGCGTTCAGGGCGGATTGCAGTTTTACAATCAAATCGTCCACGCGGGATTCTTCTTCCTTGCGTTTCCCGCCGTCGTTTTGGCGTTGCAAATACGCCACGGCCGCAAAGTGAAGTGCGGTCATAAGGGCTTGTTTGAGCGTATCTATTTCGTCCAAACTCTGCATATATTTTTCCACCGTTGCGGCTAGGTCCGTCAGTTCCACGGCGCCGAGTTCGGTGGTTTCTATATCCAGCGGGATACGCTTGATTTCTACTTGAACAATCTCTTTGGCCATATAAGGTTATTTTACTTTTTTCCTTCTTTTTTTTGCAAAAAGAAGCAAAGTTATTATTCTTCTTTTTCTGGGAGCAGAAAAAGAACCAAAAAGACTCGTTGCCCAACGCCTTATAAAATGCAGGTTTTGCCGGGCATTTTTATAACTCGCCTGCGGCTCAAACAAATAAAAATGCTCCTCCGCCAAAACCGCCTTTTATAAACAAGGCAAGGGCAACCAAACAACCAAAAGGTAAAAGCGTATACCGATTGCCGTCACGGATACAAAACGGGCCAAGCCCGGCCTTCACAACAGAAACGGACAAAAGGAAACTACTTTTTAAAATGCCGCTTTATTTTCCCTATACAGCCGCCTAAAATACTATAATAAGATATATGACTATCACCGAATTTCAACAAGCCTGCTCCGCTATTGAGCAGGACTACAAAACAAAAATCAGCCAAGCGGCCGATTTAGCCGCCGTGGAAGAACTGCGCGTAGCGGCCCTCGGGCGCAAAGGCGCATTAACGGAACTTTTAAAAGGTTTAAAAGATTTTTCCATTGAAGAAAAGAAACAAGCCGGCCCCTTGGGCAACGCCTTAAAGGCCGCCCTCTCCGCCGCGCTGGACGAAAAAACCGAATTTTTTGCCGCTAAACAAATTAACGACGAATTAAATAAAGTAAACTTGGATTTGACTCTCCCCGGCTACCCCGTGGCCAAAGGCCACCGCCACCCGCTTTCCGTGGCGCAGGACCGTATGACGACGATTCTTTCCCGCTTGGGTTTTGAGTGGGCCGAAGGCCCGTGGGTGGAGGACGAAAAGCATAACTTTGATTTGCTTAACATCCCTCTGCACCACCCGGCGCGCGACGCACAGGATACCTTTTTTGTGGACGGCAAAATGCCGCTCGTACTGCGCACGCACACCTCTAACGTGCAAAGCCGCTATATGGAAAAACATAAACCGCCGCTTCGCATTATGGCCCCGGGCCGCGTATTTAGAAACGACAGTTTGGACGCTACGCACAGCCCCGTGTTCCACCAAATTGAAGGCTTGTATGTGGATAAAAACGTCAGTATGGCCAGCCTCAAAAGCGACTTAACCGCCTTTATGAAAGGTCTCTTTGGCAATAAGGCCGAAATCCGTTTCCGCCCGTCGTTCTTTCCGTTTACGGAACCCAGCGTAGAAGTGGACGTGAAATGCGTCTTCTGCCAAGGTAAAGGGTGCAACGTGTGTAAGGGCAGCGGCTGGATTGAAATGTTGGGCGCGGGTGTTGTGCACCCCAATGTGCTTAGAAACTGCGGCATTGACCCCGAACAGTTTAGCGGGTACGCCTTTGGTATGGGCGTGGAACGCTTGGCGATGATGATGCTCAACATTAAAGATATCCGCACGTTTTACGAAAACGACTTGCGCGTACTCAAACAATTTTAAGGACGGATTATGAAAATTTTGTATTCTTGGCTCAAAGATTTTATTGATATTGATTTAACTCCCGAGGAGTTGGTAAAAAAATTGACCGACCTCGGTATAGAAGTAGCCTCCGTGGAAAAAACAGGCGCGGATTTTGAGGGCGTGCGCGTGGCGCAAATCATCAAAATTGAAGACCACCCCAATTCCGACCATTTGCATTTGGTAACCTTGGATTTAGGCGGTGGCAAAACCCAGCGCGTGGTGTGCGGCGCGCCGAACGTGGCCGTTGGCCAAAAGGTGCCGCTGGCTCTCTTGGGTGCCCGCGTGGGCAAAATGATTATGAAGCCCGTGGTTTTGCGCGGAGTGCCGTCCGAGGGGATGATTTGCTCGTCTGACGAGTTAGGTTTAACCCATACCCGCGCGCACGGTATTTTGGTGCTGGATGAAAATTTGGAACTGGGTACGGATGTTTCCACTCTTTATGGCAAGGCGGACTCCTTGTTTGATTTGGAAATCACCTCTAACCGCCCCGATTTGCTTTCCCACTTGGGTGTGGCGCGTGAACTGGCGGCCTTGCTCAATAAGCCCGTCAAAATGCCCGCCATTAAAGATTTGCCCGGCGAGGGAAAGGCGCTTAACGTGGAAATTAAAAACGCCGAAGCCTGCCCGCGCTATATCGGGCGCATTATCCGCGGGGTAAAAAACGCCGAATCCCCCGAGTGGCTTAAAACCCGCTTGGCCGCAATGGGCCTCAACCCCAAAAATGCCTTGGTGGACGTAACCAACTATGTAATGTTTGAACTGGGTAACCCGCTCCACGCGTTTGATTTGCGCGAAGTAGAGGGCGATACGGTTATCGTCCGCAACGCGGAAGAAGGAGAAAAATTTACCGTTTTGGGCGGGCGTGAACTGACGTTAAACGCTAACTGCCTGATGATTGCCGATACCAAAAAGGCCACGGCCTTGGCGGGTATTATGGGCGGGTTAGACAGCGGCATTAAAGAAGACACCAAAGACATTTTTATTGAAGCCGCTTATTTTAATCCGCCGGCCATTAATAAAACGGTCAAAAAGTTTGCCATTTCGTCCGATTCTTCCCAACGCTTTGAACGCGGTACGGACATTGAGGGCGCAATGACGGCGTTGCGCCGCGCGAGTGATTTGTTTGTGCAGCTTTGTGGCGGTACCCCCAGCGAAATTAACGACGTTTACCCCGTTAAATACGAAAACCCGACGGTTACGTTTACCCCGGCGGAAATTAACGCTATTTTGGGCACGCAAATCAGCGATGAACGCTTAAAAGAAATTTTCGGCCGCTTGGCGGCGGAATTTCACGCGGACGGTGAAAAATGGACCTTTAAGGCTCCTACGCACCGCCGCGATTTAAACCACAAGTGGGACCTGGCCGAAGAAGCCGCGCGCTTTGCGGGTTACGATATGATTCCCGTCAGCGAAACCAAAGCCAGCCTGCAATTTGCCGATAATCCCAAAGGCATTGATTTGGGCAAAAAATATGCCGCGGCTTTAATCGGCGCGGGTTTCTGCGAGTGCAAGAATATTGATTTCTTGGGTGAAAAGGAACTCAAAACCTTTGGCTTTGACCCCAAGTTCTGCATTAAAATTAAAAACGCCTTGGCCCAAGGGTGGGATTATTTACGCCCGACGCTGTTGCCCTCTTTACTTAAAAATGTGGAGAGCAACTTCCGCTTTGGCAATACCAACTTGGCGTTATTTGAAACGACCAAAACGTTCCAATCCATTAAAGGTTTCCCGGTGGAAGGATATGCCGTATCCGGCGTATTGACGGGAACCTTGGAACAGGAAAAATTCTTTGGCGGGGCGGAAAAACCGGTAGATTTTTATTGGTTAAAGGGCCTGATGCAAGCCGTGCTGGCGGATGTGGAAGGCTTAACCTTGGTTCCGTCCAAAAAGGCCCCGGTGTATATGCACCCCAAAATTTGTATGGATATTATGTTGGGCGGCAAAGTAATTGGCGTGTTCGGCAAATTCCACCCGCTGGCGTTAAAGGCCTGTGGCATTAAAACGCCCGAAGTGTGGGGCTTTGAATTTGCTACGAAACTTATTGAAAAGGCCTTCTCCGCGCAGGATTTTAAACCTGCCAAGGATGTGGCTGTATTTCCTCCGTCCTTGCGCGATTTGTCCGTGGTGGTGGATGAACAAGTGTCTTATGCGGATATCGTCAGCGCGCTTGAAAAAACGCCGCTTGATGTGGATATGAACTATCACTTGATTGATTTGTATCAAGGCGAACATTTGCCCGCAGGCAAAAAGAGCGTAACGTTTAGTTTGGCGTTTTCCAATAAAGAACGCACCTTAAAGGATAAGGAAACGGACGAAGCGTTTAACCGTATTGTGGAACAGTTGCGCGGACAAGTAGGCGCGGAATTGCGGTAATATGCAGGAAAAATTAAAACAACTGGAACTTTTAACGTCGCAGGTTCTCGCCCGGCAGAAGGAATTGCAGGGCGAGAACGGCGCCTTGAAGGCGCGGGTGCGCACGTTAGAGGACGGCCTGGAAAAATTAAAAAGCACGGAAGCCGAATTGCGCGAACTCAAAGAGTGGAAGAAAAATACGCAAACGGTGTTGAAACGCTTGGCCGCCCGGTTGGATAAAGAAATCGCCAAAGCCAAAGAGGACGAGGAAAAAATCGTTTAGTTGGAATTGACGGCAGATTTTAAAAAACGGAACGCTCTATATAGGGCGTTCCGTTTTTTGTCTGATAGTAAAATAAACTTATGCGGCGGGAGCCATTGCGGCCTTTACGTCCGCGCCCATCGGGGTAGGCATCCCGTTTTTGTTTACGCAAACCAGCGTGGTTTTGCCCTTGGTGCACAAGCGGCCGTTTTGGTTGGTAATCAGGTTTTCAAATACAATTTTAATGTCCGAAACCTCCAAAACTTTGGTGGAAACATCAATCACGTCCGCGTAGCGCACGGAATATTTGTATTCTACTTCCTGCCGGGCGACCACAAAGTATAAGCCGCGTTCAATAAGGGCGGGTACGGAAAAACCTTTCTCCGCCATATACAGGGTGCGGGCTTCTTCAAAATATTTCAAATAGTTGGCATAATACACCACGTTGCCGCAGTCCGTATCGTGATAAAAAATAGTCTTCTTCATTTTACTCTCCAATAATTTTAATCAAAATCCGTTTATTCCGTTGTCCGTCAAATTCCCCGTAGAAAATGGTTTCCCACGGGCCAAAATCCAGCCGCCCGTCCGTTACCGCCACAACCACTTCACGGCCAAGCAAGGTGCGTTTTAAGTGCGCGTCGCCGTTGTCTTCCCCGGTCAAGTTATGCTGGTATTTATCTACTCCGTAAGGGGCCAGTTTTTCAGCCCAGCGCAAAAAATCTGCGTGCAACCCGCGCTCGTTATCGTTAATAAACACGCTGGACGTAATGTGCATTGAGTTTACCAGGCATAAGCCTTCTTTAATGCCGCTTTCGGCCAAAGCCGCTTCCACCTGCGGCGTGATATTTACGATTTCGTAATGTTTTTCCGTACAAACCGTTAGATATTGGGTATAAGATTTCATATAATAAATTATACTTGATATGGAGGTCCGGCAGAACGGCCGTATGTTATGAAGAAAGAAGAATTAATGGATTTACTGCGCAATCCCGCCAAGTATCACCAAAAAAAACAAGCGGCCCAAAACCCGCAGGGGGCTAATCAAGCCAAAGCGCCCGTTACGGCCGAAAAACGCACGCAGGACACCCTTTTGTTGGGCGTGGGCATAAGCGTGGTGGCGTTGGTGTTAATTACGATGGTGATTATTTTGTCTGCCCAAAAACGGGCTGATAATTTAACGGCGGCTTTGGACCCCAACCAAGTGAAAGGACTTGCCGTATCAAATACCGAATTTAACCCCAATACGGGCGTAACGTATGTGCAACTGCAAGAAGGGCAGGACCGCAACGTGGCGGTGAGCAACTTGGGTTCCACCTTGCCGATTATCAGCCGCTTTAATTTTAAGGCGTTTACGCCCAAAAGTTACGAAATTATCGGCGCGGCCCCGTGGGCGCTTACCACCAATTTTTCGTCCAATATCGCTGACTCAGATTTAATGCGCTACCTGCTGGCCAACGACAAAATGTGCAAAGCCTTTTTAGCCCGTCCGGATGTGGCCCCTTTGTTGGAGGACCCGCAACTGCTCTTGGCGTTTAGTAAGGACCAAAATGCTATGGCGGAATTTTTTGACAGCGAAACCGTCAAACAGGTGCTTGCCAGCGAGCCGATGGTACTGGCGGTGGCGAACAGCCGCTTTATGAGTTATTTGCTTATCAGCAAGGCGGTTAAATACTTCCGCGACCGCCCGCAAGAGGCTGCGCGTATTATTGCGTCCAACCCGTACTTAAAAGAATTGCAACGCAACCCCAATATCCGCAAAGCGGTGCAGCAAAACACGTATTTAAAACCGATTGCAAATATTTTGTTGGGGGGCAATTCTCCGACGGGAAACGCCTCAAAAAAGGCGACGAAAAAATAATTGTTGCACACATTGCAAAAAAATTGTTATAATTTATGTGTTGAAGGTAAACAGATTTACGCGGGCGTGGTTCAATGGTAGAACGCGACCTTGCCAAGGTTGAGACGAGAGTTCGATTCTCTTCGCCCGCTCCATTTAAAAGCCCCGGATTATTCCGGGGCTTTTAGTTTTTTATATCTTGCTTCGTTTTTTCTTAATATTTTCCAAAGTGGTTTGCGTACGGCTTTATTGTATTGCTTTTTGCCGTCATCCCGGAAGGTTTTTATCCGGGATCTGTTGTTGCCGTTTTGTTGCCTAACGTCATTGCCTAATAACTCAAAAGGGCACGGACGAGTGGCGGGCTGCAAGGCGTGCGCGTAGCATTTAATATGGGGCCTATAAAAAATATAGGTCCAAAAAGCCCTAAAAATGGGTCCAAAGGCCCTCGTAAATTTTCACTTAAAAATAGATACTTAAATAAGAAGGATGTACAAGGGGATAATATATGAAAAACATACTTTTTATTTTAGCGGCTTGTTTGATGGTTTCGCTGGTTAATGCGGCCCCCGTGGCCCAACAGCGCCCGCAGTTAAACGAAAAATTGCAAGCGGCCGTGCAAGCGGCGGCGCAAAGACGCCAAGCCGTAGTGGATTTGGAAAAAGAAGACGATTTCGGCAATACGCCGGTTTTCGCCGCGGCGCAAAAAGGGGATGCCAAAGCGATTGCCGCCTATATTAAATCTGCCAAGAACGGCGCGTTCTTGCTTAAAACGGGCAAAAACGGCAATAACGTCTTCCACATTGCCCGCAATAAAGATTCCTTTTTGGCCTTGGCCTATGGTATCCGCTATTTCTATCCGCGCGAATACCAAAAACATTTGCACGTGTTGATGAACCAGCGCAATGAAGCGGGGGAACTCCCGGTGCAAACGCAAATTAACTACGGCCGGGCGGATATGTTCTTTGCGGAAATCCCTTATACCGATTTGTACAAGCGCATTATGAACATTAAGAGCAAACTTTCCGCCGGTGGCATTGTGGCCGAAGTGGCGCAGACCGAAGCCGCCGAAGTGGTGGAAATGAGCAAGGACGGCAGTGGCCGTACAATTGCCCAAGCGGCGCGTGATAACGCTTCCGTACCGGGTATGGATAAAGTAGTCGCTTTCTTTAACGAAAACGCTGCCTACCTGTAAAAATTTCTTATCCCCTGCACCTCCGGTTCCCCCACCGGGGGTGTTCCTTTTTTATACAATAAAAAACGCCCGGTTTTAGCCAGGCGCTTTTCTATCCGTTTGGCAAAGGCTTAACTGAAAAACTTAATGGAGTTGGGCAGAATAACATCCTCCATTACGCTTAACGCAAAAGAATCAGTCATCCCGGCGATATAGTCGGCGATAATCGTATCAATTTGCGTGGGGTCCTCTTTATAGACATTTGTCATAGAGCGCATATATTTGGCGAAGTTTTTAGCGGTGGTTTTGCCCTCTTGGTCGTAGGCGCCGTAGTCAAAGCCGTAACGCTTAAAAATCGTGCGGAAATAATCAAACAAATCGCGGATACATTTGTCTATGGTTTCCTTGCGTTGGCGCATTTGCTCGTTGTGGTAAATGCGGGTATAGTTAAACTCGCGCAACTGGGAAATAAGGCCGAATTTATCGTCCGAAAAGCCGATACAGTCCTGGTCCTTGGAGTGGTTAATCAGGTCCAGCGTCAGCGTGTTGATAATTTCCCCGTTGGAGGTGCCGATTTCTTCGCGTACATCTTTGGGGATATCGTTGGTGGTGATGAGGTCCGCCTTTACGGCGTCCTCAATGTCGCGCCCCAAGTAGGCGATTTTGTCGGACAGGCGCACAATGCACCCCTCGTACGTGGAAGGCATATGGTCGCGCCCGGTGATTTTTTCCAAATCGTTCGGAACGGCGGAGGGGCGGAGTTGGTTGTTGGTAAAGTCTTCGCCGCAATGGCAGATAATCCCGTCCTTTACGGCAAAGGTTAAATTCAGCCCTTCCCCATAGTTGGCCAAATGCTCCACTACGCGGTAACTGTTAATTTCGTGCAAAAAGCGTTTGGGCGTAATGCAGGCGTCTATGGCGCGTTCGCCCTCGTGGCCGAAAGGGGCGTGCCCAATGTCGTGCCCCAGGCCGATAGCGTAGGCCATATCCTCGCTTAATTGCCAGTTGCCGCTTTTGTTAAGCCCGCGGCAAATGGTGGCGGCAATGGTGGCCACGTGCAAGACGTGTTCAATGCGGGTGCAAATGTGGTCGTTGTTCGGTGCAAAGAAGACTTGCGTCTTGTGTTTTAAACGCCTAAACGGCAGCGAGTGGATAATTTTTGTCTGGTCGCGGAAGTATTCATCGCGCAAGTCCGGCTTGTGTGGATGGGTGCGCTGTAAATAAATTTCATCGCTAAACGGATTTTTTATCATAAAATTATGATACCATAATATAGAACCTATATAGAAGCGTTAAGGAGCCCTTTATGACTATTGCGGCCGTTTATGCAGGCACTTTTGACCCCGTTACCCTTGGGCACGCGGATATCGCGCGCCGGGCGGCGCGGGCGTTTGGGGGGCTGGTTGTACTGGTTATCCCAAACGGAAATAAAAAGCCGCTTTTTAGCGCGGCTGAAAGAGTGGCCCTGTTAAAGGAAACCTTTCAGGACGAACCGCTCATCCGCGTGGAACAGGCCGATGGCCTGCTGGCGGATTACCTCAAAAAGAATAATCTGCATATTTTGGTGCGCGGCGTGCGCGGGGCGGCGGATATGGAGCACGAACTGACAAATGCCTATTATAATAAGTTGTTTTGCCCCGGGGCCGAAACAGTCTTTTTGCCCGCGCGGCCTGAATACGCTTTTTTAAGTTCGTCTGCGGTGCGCGAAGCCGCAGGCTACGGCGGGGATGTTTCCGCCTTGGTGCCGCCGTGCGTGGCAAGTGCCCTAAAAGGCAAGTTTGACAAATAGCCGTAATACAAAAGACTTATGTAAAAAGTGGGCCTTTTGTTTCGTTGTGCAAGTTGGCAAAGTTTACTAAAATATAAATGGAGACGGATAAAAGGAGTTTTTGATGTACTGCGCCAAAGACCAACAACTTGCGTGTCAGTGCTCGCCCCTGCAATTTTTAGCAGTAAACAAGGGGGGCGTGTCCGCTTTCCCTAATTTACTAAAAATTTCCCGTATTCATCCAGCCGTACCCCCGGAAATATGCCTGTCCAAGTGGCAGGACCTATTTTTATATAGGGCTAAAAAACCTAGGACTTCTAGGTCTTTTGGCCCTATTTTTTTTATGGACTTTTTACAATAATTAAGGGAGAGGAGAACCTTATTATGAAAACAACCCTGTCGCTTTTACTCAGTTTCTGTATTCTATTTAGCAGCGTTTCCCCGTCGCTGGCGCAAACCTTGCCCGTTAAGGCTGGTAAGGGAATTGCCAAGCAAGGTAAAGTCGTCGGCAAGATTGTGCAAAAGGGCGTGGCTGTACCCAAAGTAAAACTGCCCGCTAACGCACAGGTATATTCCGCCGGAAAGCGCGTGGGCCAAATGGTTCCCACTCTCCCCTCGGTTACGGTGGTGCCTAATGGCTCCTATTTGCAGGTTCCGTCCGCTTTAATCTCCTCTAAACTCACGGATTTAACCTCTCATTACGCCTTATCCGTTGGCGAATTAACTGACGGCTTGCCCGGCCCGATTTTCGCCCAAACCTCTCCGTTGGCCCGTGCTGCGGCGCTTCGTTCCCTGTTTGTAACTTTCTACTTGCACGGCAACGCCAACTTGGCCCAACAAGCCGAAGCCGTTAAGTTTTACCGCACGGAATTGGAAGCCCTGTCCGGCTCCTTTGCCAAACTCCCCAAAGGAGACGAACGCTCCGCCTTATTAATTGCTTCCAACAAAAGCCACGCTAGTTATAAGGACGTGCTGGACTGCAATCACGCTTTGTCCGATGCGGCGGCCTTGGGTTTGGTCGGCACGAAAGCCGACGCCCCGGCCTTGATTAATTTTTATAAGAAAGCCGTCAATTCCCCCTTTGAAAAAACCGCGGAAGTAATTGTTGCCCGCGGTTTGTTGCGTCAAGGCGCTTATGCCCAGTTGCAGGAACTGGCCACCCTTACGGGGGCCAAAGGGCCGTTCTGGCAGAACTTGGCCGCCGTAGCGCAAGAAAAAGGCTTGCCCGTTCAAATTAACGCCGTGGCCGGAGAGGCCGCTCCCGCGTCCGCCGATATGGCCCGCTTTTTAAAATTGGGCTGCCCTCAAAACGTTTTAAATGCTGATATTTCCCGTAAGGCCACCCAGGATTGGTTGGAATTGGGGGCTCCCGCTCCTGCGGCTGCCCCGGTGGCTGTGAAAGCGCCAGCCGCCGCTCCGGCTGCCCGCCAGGTGGAAATGCCGAAGGTTCAGTTGGCGGGAAGCGATTTGGTCTTATCTCCTACCGCTGTGCCGACCGAGGGTGAAGCCGTAGCCGAAACCACCCCGGCTGTTGCCGAATCCAAAGGCTCGGTAGAATTTTTAGGCCGCTCCGACAGCGACAACTCCGGCGTAATGTACAGCGGCGTGCCCGTGTTTGCTATCGGCAAACTCTTTAAAAAGGGCGCCGCTTGGATTAGAAACCGTTTTAGCAAAAAAGCCCCGAAACCCATTTACCACGAACCCGGCTTGCACGATGCTACGCAAATTAGCGAAGTTTATTCCAATCTCCGCTCTCCCGAAGCCCCGGCCTCTGCCGATGAATTAATGGGCGCGGGCGAAGAAGGCCCGGTGCCGGTGTCGGAAAAAGGTTTTAAATTAACCCGTGTAGATGAAAACGGCATTGAGCGTATTTTACCCGTTAATTTGGAAATCAGCAACCGTTTCCGCGTGAAGGGTTATAACCGCGTGGCGTTTGCCTTGACCCCCAATTTTAAACACGGCTATGTGGCTGAACTGCGCAACCAAACCCAGCCGCCCTTGCGTATGGCGCACTTCTATATGCGCTTGCAGGCGGATCAAGTGGGCTCCTTGGTGGATTTGGTACGCGCCGCCGGGATGACCAAATTTAGTTTGAAACTGGAAACCCGCCCGGATGTGGTGTATCAAGCCACTACCCAGCAGGTAACCGATGCCGCCACGGGTGCTCTTTTACCCTTGGAAGTAACCTTGCCGGAAAAGAGCGTATCCCACGGTCAAAAAGTGGTCTTGTTGCCGGAAGGCAACTTGGCCTTGCAGGGAACGGACGGGAAAATCCATAATCTTTCCCGCTTTTATGTCCGCTTGCCCAAGAACCAAATCGGCAAGTTTGTACAGATTTTGCGCCACAGCCCGACCAAATTTAATGTTTCTGTCCACCCCACCCAAAACCGCGCGGATTTAATCGTGCGCGACGCTTCTTTGACGAACGTCAGTTTGGGTAAAACGATGGGCCCGGTGGTAAACGGTGCGCTGGATATGGACGTGAGCGCCGCCAACGGTATGATGTTTGGTATCAACTATGTGTTGCCGGGGTTGGCTTCCTTGTTGACGCCGGTGCTGAAAAAATACGGCGAAAAGAATTTGATGGTGCTATCCTTGGCGATGTCCACCGCGGCGGGGGCTTTGGCTACTGCGGGCGGCTTCTACGGCTTTGTGGAAGGGCTGGCGTTAAGCCCGGTGCAGAAAGGGCTGTTCATCACCGCCTTGTTCTTAATGAGCGGTTCCAGCATTTTGAAGCAGTTGGTTTCCAACCTGCTCATCCGCGCTAACCGCGGCGAAGTGATTTTAAACGCGGCCAAGGATGCTTTAAAAACGGCCGAAACGGAAATGACCGTTGCCGAAAAACAAGGCTTTGCGAAGATGGGCGAACGCGTAAAAGAATTTTTTACCAAAAAGTCCGAAGTCAGTTTGAAGGATATTGTACTGTACAATTTAAGTTTCGTGTACAAGAACGTTGGTACCTTGGCCTTCTTGGCTTCTCCGTACTTGATTAATCACGGTATTCAACTGGCTACCGGGGTGGATTTGGGGCTGGACTACTCTATCAGTTTCCCGATTTACGCCGGATATAGCGGTTGGGTAGCGTGGAAGGTATGGCGCGCCAAACTGCGCGATGCCTATTCTGCCAAGAACTTGGAACAGAGCCAAAAAATGTTGCAGGGCACGCTGGATGCGGGTGCCAAAGTATTGGGTGAATCCAAAGGCGAAGTATCTTCCTTAATGATTGACGATGTGGCCCGAGGATTTAAGGATTCGTTGGATGCGTGGGTGTTCGCCAACGTGAAAATGGATTCCTCCAAGAAATCGGGCGATTTGTACAAAGGCGCCAAAAAAGAACTGTTTGCCGGACTTGAAAAGCAATTATCTGAGCAATACAATATCCCGGCTGACCGTATGAACTCCTTGGTCCACAAGGTTAAACACTCTGTGGCCGTGCAGGAAAACACGATTGGGAATATGGGCAAAATGTTAAAGGCTCCGGGTGTGGCGGCGTTGGCCTCGGCTATGACGTTGGCTACGATTCACGAGTTCGTCATTTCCAGTTCGTTCGCTACTTCTATGAAGTCGCTCATCAGCCAAGGCGAATTTGCGAACTTCTTGATTGCCTGCTCGCTCTACTTGCCGTTTATCGTGGGCCGCTTGGGTGGTAACGTCGTTAGCCGCCGCATTAGCCCCGATACGATGTACATCCTCTGCTCGGGCCTGTCTGCCTTGGGTACGGGTATAATGGCAACGGCGGGTGATAGCGTAACGCAAACGATTGCGGGTGCGGCCGTAGCCAGTTTGGGTGTGGGTAACTTCTTTACCCAAATGTATGACTACATTATGAACCGCTATCCCAAACAGAACCGCGAACTGTCCTCTATCTTGGCGTTGACGATGGCTATCGGCGGTTTGGGTGCTATCCCGGCGGGTTATTTCGCCTCTATGGGTGGCGTTGGCGTGCCGATGGACTTGCTGTATGCGGGCACGATGTTGGGCGCCAGTTTGCTCTTAACGCCCGGTATGATGAACAATTCCTCACTCGTGAAGGGGATGAAATACGAAGCGGGCCGCTTGTGGAAGAAGGTCAAAGGCGTATTTAAACGCGGCGATAAAGGCACTACTCCCACGGGATTAGACAACGCGGCTCCCGCCAACTAAATAAAGTAATTTTAGAACGACGCCCCGGGCAATGAAAAACCCGGGGCTTTTTAGTTCATACTATAAAAGAGCGACACAGCAAAAACAGTATTGCTCAATTAATCAGTAGTGTGCGGATAATCTGCCGCCTGCAAGGTGCCGTCCACAGATCTAAATAAAAGAGCAACACTACAAAAGCCGTGTTGCTCAAACAATCAGAAGAGGACAGAAAATCTGTCGCCTGCAAGGCTATTCTAGGAAGTGCTGGCGTCCGCTGACAATGGACTCGGCACGCATTAGGGAAATATCAATATTTTTGCAAATATGGTCTTCGCCCAAGCGTTTGATAAAGCCGTACTTTTCCAAGGTTTTTAACACAGGTTTTTGAACGTGCGACAGGATGAGTTGCACGCCGTCTTTTTGACAACTGTTAAAAATGCTTTCCAGCGCGTGAAAACCCGTCGCGTCAATGGCGGGCACACTGCGCATACGCAGGATGAGGACCTTGCACTCTTTGTGGTTTTCCAAGGAATCCACAAACACATTGGCCGCGCCAAAGAAGAACGGCCCATTGATTTCGTACACGCTGACGTTGTGCGTAATAATTTTGGTGTCAATGTCGTCCTTTTGGCGTACCTCGTCAAAAATATCGTCGTCCATATTCTTAATTTGATAGACGTCGCTCATACGCTTCATAAAGAGCACCGCCGCCAATACAAGGCCGAACTCAATGGCCACTACCAAGTCCGCCGCTACGGTTAGTCCGAAAGTGGCGAGCAGTACGGCAATATCCCCCGCCGGAGCCTTGAATAAGGCGCGGAAGGCCCGCCAACCGCTCATACGGTAGGCCACCATAAACAAAATAGCGGCTAACGAGGTCATCGGGATTAGGCCAATATATTGCATAAGGCATAACATCATAATCAAAAGGAAAATAGCGTGCGCCATACCGGCAATCGGGGTGCGCCCGCCGTTTTCAATGTTGGTAGCCGTGCGGGCAATCGCGCCCGTGGCGGGTAACCCGCCAAATAAGGCCGAAGCCACATTGGCTACACCCGTGGCAACCAATTCCATATTGGAGCGGTGCTTTTTGCCAATCATCCCGTCCGCCACTACGGCGGAAAGCAAACTTTCAATCCCCGCCAAAAAGGCAATCGTTAGCGAGGCGGGCAACAGTTTTTTAATGGTCGCCAGCGTAATTTCACCCGGCATATGGGGCCAAACCAAGGTGCTGTCCACCGAGCCGAAAGTAGAGGTAATGGTGGCTACATCCAAACGGGCAAATTTTACCACCAAGGTAGTAATGATAAGCGCCACCAAGGAACCGGGGAGAGCCTTCCATTTTTTAGGCCAAAAAATAATAATGCCCAAGGTCAACAGGCCGATCGCCAATGTCTCCCAGTTAGTGGCAGATAAATGGTGAAAATACATATTCCACTTGGCGAAAAAGTCGCTGGGAATATTGGTTAAATTGAGGCCCAAAAAGTCATTAATCTGCGTGGAAAAAAGCACCACGGCAATACCGCTGGTAAACCCGGTGGTTACGGGGTAGGGGATAAATTTGATGAACGCGCCAAACTTAAAAAGGCCCATTAACATCAAAAAAATACCCGCCATTAAAGTAGCGGTTAAAAGGCCGGAAAGGCCGAACTCTTGGATGATGCCATAGACAATGACGACGAACGCGCCCGTCGGCCCGCCAATTTGTACGCGGGAGCCGCCCAAGAGGGAAATCAAAAAACCGGCTACAATAGCGGTTAAAAGGCCTTTTTCGGGCGTAACGCCGGAGGCTATGGCCAGGGCGATAGACAGCGGCAGGGCCACACAGGCCACCACCAGCCCGGACGTAACGTCTTTTAACATACGCCGGGGGGTAAATTCTTCGGGGCGGTTGCGCCAAAGCGTAACCAATTTAGGGAGTAAATGCATAATAATTTAACGGTTAAATAATCTGCGGAGCAGTTTGTCGTAGTGCGGCTGCGGAATTTGCATACCGGGGGTGGTAATGCGTCCCGCGCGCGGACCGTGGTAATCGGACCCCGCCGTAGCCAAAAGGCCGTATTTGCGGGTAATGGCCAGCAGGTCTTGCTTCATTGTAAAAGTATGGGCGGGGTAAAACACCTCCACGCCTTCTAGGCCGGCCTCGGTCCAAGCCGGGAAATTCCAA
This sequence comes from Candidatus Avelusimicrobium stercoris, assembly GCA_002432025.1. Taxonomy (GTDB): domain Bacteria; phylum Elusimicrobiota; class Elusimicrobia; order Elusimicrobiales; family Elusimicrobiaceae; genus Avelusimicrobium; species Avelusimicrobium stercoris. The sequence goes on from DJFE01000035.1 coordinate 35,494, forward strand.
TGTTCCGATACAATACCGGGATGCGCAATCACAGGCATACCGCCTGCGCGCTTGATGTGCCGGATAGCCTCAATAGCGGTTACTCCGGCAGACGGTACATAACCGGGCTGGCCGGGCACCAAATAGCGGCGGAAGCCCTCTTGGCGGCTGGGCACAATGCCCTTGGCTTTAAGCGCATCGGCAACGTGGGCGCGGGAAACGGTATTAGGCGCACGGGAAAAAACTTCCTCTTCCGTAATGTCCACCCCGGCGGCAATTAATTGTTGGATAATTTTGCGGATGCGTTCGCGGCGGTTTTGGCGGTTTTGGGCCAAAAAGGCTTGGAACTCTGCATTTTCCAAATCAATGTTGTAGCCGGTAAAGTGCAGGTGGTCGTGTTCCCGGGTGCTGATTTCCACCCCGGGTGTAAAGAGGATACGGTGTTCTTCGCACACTTTTTTGGCGCGGAGTACACCGTCCGTTGTATCGTGGTCGGTCAGGGCATAAACGGAAGCCCCGGCTTTCAAAGCGGCGTGAACCACTTCTTCCGGGGGACAGGTTCCGTCCGAAAAATCGGAGTGCGTGTGTAAGTCTATCTTCGGCATTAAACGCGTTCCACCGCGGTTACGCCGGGGACGAGTTCTTTAATCTTGCGTTCCACTACGGCCTGCAAGGTCATTTGCGCGTGCGGGCAGCAGCCGCAGCGGCCGTGCAAACCTACGGTAACGATACCCGTTTTTTCATCTACGCTGATGAGTCGGATGTCGCCGCCGTCAGCCTGCAAAATGGGGCGGATGTCTTCAATTACTTGTTGGACTTGTTCTTTCATAATCTTCTCCAAAGGTTTATTTATCTTCTTTATTATATCTTTTTTGGGGGCAGGCCCGGTAAGAAAAAACTTGCAAAGTTTCGGGGAGTATTGCTATACTTTTTGTGTAGAGATTTTTTAGTTCGCCTTTTATAGGAGAAAGAAGATATATGAAAAAAATTATTGCTTTGGCAATGCTCGTACTTTTTGTGAGCGCTCCTGTCTTCGCCCAAAAATACGCCAGCATCAACGCTAAAAGAGCCAATATCCGCACTTGCGCGGGTACGAAATGCGCTTTGAAATGGCACGCGTGGAGATACACTCCTGTCATTATGGTAAAAACCAACGAAGATAAAAGTTGGGTTCTTATTAAGGACTTTGAAGGTTACAGCGGCTGGATTAAGGCCGACTTGTTAAGCCCCAAGGGCGGTATGTCCGCCAAAGTGGATTTAAATGTCCGCAAAGACGCCTCCGCCTCGGCCGATATTGTTTGCACCGTAGCCAAGGGCTATCCGTTTAAATACTTGGCCAAAAAAGGCAAATGGATTCAAGTGTCCGACGAACCCGAAAACGCCAAAGACGGCGTTTGCAAAGGCTGGGTATATAACGCCAACCTGTGGGGTTTCTTTAAACAATAAGTTAAATTTGCCCGGAATATAAAAAGGCCCTTTTTATAGGGCCTTTTTTATCCGGCGGAAAGAGTAAAAGCCCCCTTGCCAAAAGGCAAAGTAAAGGGTAAAATATAAGTATGAAAAAGATTTTTATTACGGCTGCGGCCGCCAGTTTAGTGGTATGTGCTTTCTGCTTGGCGCGCACCGTCAGCGAAGGGCGTTTTAACATCTCGGGTACGGTTACCGTGCCGGAGCGCTTGGCCTCTATGGCGCAGGCGGACAACAATTCCTGCGCGATTATCGTTAAAAACGAGGCCGATGTGCCCGTGGCGATTAAGCGCGTGGTAAACCCGAAGTTCCCGCTTGCTTTTACGATGGGGGAAGAAGATTTATTAGCCGCTAATTTGGACGGTAATTTAAAGTTGGAAGTCCAAATCAACAACCACGGCCAGTTAGGCGTGGTGAAACAAGGGGATATCTTCGGTGCAGTGGACGGCACGATTAAGCCTAATGCCAAAAATGTAACCGTTGCGGCGGATAAAACCTTGGGCCGCGTGCAGTTGGCCCGCAACGTAAAGGGAAATTTCTTCCGTACGGCTGCCCGCTAACCTGACGAATTTACATAAACCCGGGGCCGCAAAACGCTCCGGGTTTATTTTATGTTTCCCGGCGGAAAAGGGCTTGACTATACGCCCTATATATAGCAAAATACAAGTAACACCGATTTTGGGGGAAAAATGAGACGCAGTTTATTTCTTTTAGCCACGCTTGCTATGTCGTCTGCGCTGTATGCGCAGCCGGACGCCAGCACCTATAACCGCGAAAAAGTATTGGACATTTTTGCCCAATACAACCCAGCCGTATTGGAAAATGCCAAAAAGAACGCCGATTATAATGCTATTTTGGAGGATTTGGCCGCTTCTTACCAAGCACCCGATACGGAAGAGGCCCGCTTTGAATTAATCTCCGTGGCGCGCAATTTTGATAATTCTATCCGCCTGCATACGCTTTCCGAGCAGTACGAGGAGGCTTTATTCCTCTCTGCCGTAAACGGAGTGGACGCGTCCGCTACGGATAAATACTTTAACCGTCAGGTGGCCGATGTATTGGGCCGGGTCTGGGCGGTTACGGTCAACTTGCGCGAGGAACAGATTAAAGAATATAAAAAGCAGTTGGCGCAAGTTAAAAAGGACAAAACCCTCTCTTCTGCGGACCGCACGGCCCAAAGCAACGCCTTAAAGGCCAAAATCAAAGCCGTAAAGGCTGAACTCAAAGCCCTGAAAAAGGACCCGGGCTCCCAGATTTCCACCGCCGCCCAAGTGTTTGGGCAGCAGGTGCAAACCCGCGTGCAAACCAGATTGTCTGCCTTGGCCGCTTCGTCCGAGAAAGACGCCGCTTTGCAAACGGAGCAAACGCCCAATCTGCAAGTAAAAACCAATCACAAAAAGCCGGTCGCCAAATAACAGGTTTCTTTTGGCCCGCCGTATGGGGCTATGCCTTGCCGTACTATTTTAATTTAAAAGGAACTTTGTTATATGATTAGAACTTTAATTGATAAAATTTTTGGAACCAAAAGCGAACGCGACCTTAAAAAAATCCAACATTATGTAGATGACGCCAACAAATTCACCGCTGAATTTGAACATTTGACCGACGACCAGTTAAAGTCCAAAACCCAAGAATTTAAAGACCGTTTGGCCAAGGGCGAAACCTTGGACCAATTACTGCCCGAAGCCTTTGCCGTGGTCCGCTTGGCCGCGCAAAGAGTCATCGGCTTGCGCCCGTACGATGTACAAATGCTGGGCGGTATCGTACTGCACCAAGGAAAAATTGCCGAAATGGGCACCGGGGAAGGTAAAACCCTGGTGGCCGTGTTGCCCTCTTACTTAAACGCGCTTACCGGCAAAGGGGTACACGTCGTAACGGTAAACGATTATTTGGCCCGCCGCGACCGCCAATGGATGGGTCCTATCCACGAATTTTTGGGCCTTACCGTGGGCTACATCAGCCACGATATGGACAATGCCGACCGCCGCGAAATGTACGCCAAGGACATTACCTATGTAACCAATAACGAACTGGGTTTTGACTACCTGCGCGACAATATGGTAATTAACCGCGAAGACCGCGTTTTGCGTCCGCTCAACTATTGTATCGTGGACGAGGTGGACTCCATTTTAATTGACGAGGCCCGCACCCCGCTTATTATTTCCGGCCCGTCCGAACAAAGCACCGATAAATATTACATTGTAAACCGCTTAATTCCGTCTTTAAAGGTTCGTATGATTACGGAAAAGGACGAAGTAAAAGCCAAATACGAGGGCATTAACTTGGATGAGGGCGTGGACGCCATTATTGACGAAAAGGCCCACACCGCCACCTTGACCGATACGGGTATTGCCAAGGCGGAAAAGTTCTTAAATGTGCCCAACCTGTATAACGATGTGGAATCCGAGTGGGTCCACCACATTAACCAAGCCCTGCGCGCGCACCACTTGTACGAGCGCGACGTGGACTATGTGGTAAAGGACGGCGAAGTCATTATCGTGGACGAATTTACGGGACGCTTAATGCCGGGCCGCCGTTGGAGCGACGGTTTGCACCAAGCGGTGGAAGCCAAAGAAGGATTGCAAATTAAAGAAGAAAACCAGACCTTGGCTACCATTACCTTCCAGAATTTCTTTAAACTTTACAAAAAACTCTCCGGTATGACGGGTACGGCTATGACCGAGGCCAACGAGTTCTGGCAGATTTACAAATTAGACGTGGTGGAAATCCGCCCCAACCGCCCCTCTAAACGCATTGACTACCCGGACCTTGTGTATTTGACGGAACGCGAAAAATTTAACGCTATTGTGGACGAGGTGGAAGATTTGTGGAAGAAGGGTGCCCCGGTGCTGGTGGGTACGCGCTCTATTGAAAAGTCCGAAAAATTGAGCCATATGCTCCGCGCCAAGGGGATTCCGCACCAAGTGTTAAACGCCAAATACCACGAAATGGAAGCCCAAATCATCAGCCAGGCAGGCCGCAAAGGAGCCGTAACGATTGCTACCAATATGGCCGGCCGCGGTACGGATATTGTATTGGGCGGCAACCCGGCCAATAAGCAGGAACAGGACGAAGTGGTGGCGTTGGGCGGTTTGCACGTTATCGGCAGTGAACGCCACGAGTCCCGCCGTATTGATAACCAGTTGCGCGGACGCTGTGCCCGCCAAGGCGATCCGGGCTGCTCCCGCTTTTACATTTCGTTGGATGACGAATTAATGCGCTTGTTCGCCAATACCACCAAAATCGCTTCCGTACTCAGCACGATGGGTATGAAGGAGGGCGAAGCCATTGAATCGCGCCTGATGACGCGCCAAATTGAAGGCGCCCAGCGTATGGTGGAAGGCCGCAACTTTGATATCCGCAAGCAGTTGCTGGATTATGATAAAGTAATGAACCAACAGCGCACCGCTATTTACGGATTAAGAAACGCCATTTTGGACGGCGCGGATATGACCGATAAAACGATGCAAATGATGGAAGAAATTGTGGATGAACTGGTGGAACAGTATTACAATTATTCCCACCCGCAACGCTGTGATTTTGAAGCGTTAAACGTCAATTTGCGTAATTTCTTCCCCGGTGATTTCCACTTTACCGCGGAAAACGTCGGCCGCAAATCGCACGACCAGTTGGTGGATGAAATTATGGCGCAGGTAAAGGATTTGTACCACGCCCGCGTGCTTTACTTTGCCGAGCAAGGCATCAACTTTGCGGAAATTGAGCGGATGCTTTTACTGCAAATTATTGATAACGCTTGGAAGCAGAATTTGTACGAACTGGACCAGTTGCAAAACAGCGTAAGCCTGCGCGGATACGCCCAAAAGGACCCGTTGATTGAGTATCAAAAGGAATCCTATAAGTTGTATTCCTCTATGCTTAACCGCGTGCGCGACTTAATGGTCAGTTACATCTTCCGCTTGCAACTGCCTCCCCGCCGCACCCCGGCCCAGCAAGCGCAGGCCAACAACGCCGCCAGCCAAACGGAGCAAACGCCCAAGCATATCGGGCGCAACGACCCGTGCCCGTGCGGCAGCGGTAAAAAATACAAAAAATGCTGCGGAGCCAATTTATGAAATATAAGATAAAAGAACTGCTTTTGCTGTGCTGTGCCGTGGGCGTGATTGCCCTCTTGCCGTTGTTATACAGCAAGGATGCCCCCATAGAGGTAAGCGTCCCTGCGCTTAACTCGCAGGAAATGGACGCCAAGGCCGAGGAACAACATAAAGAAGCCGCCGTGGCCGCGGCTAAGGCGCAAGTGCGCCGGATGTACCGCTGCCAAGCCGATGAGGATTGCATTATCGTAGATAAAGACCCTTGCGGCTGCTTGGTGGGGCCTTTGGGCGTAACGGCCATTAATGCCGAATTTACGCTGGACTTTAACAAAATGCAGTCTAACCTCGTAGCCAAGGCCTGCCCGGACGGCGCGCCTTCTACGGTGCGGGAGTGTAGCCCGAATGCACAAGCCGTATGCGTGGAAAATGTGTGTAAGATACGGTTTTAAGGCATATGCGGGAGTTTAGGGAAACTATTTCACAACAAGACGCCCAGGCGGAGAAATCTTCCGCCTGGGTGCGTGTTAAAACCGTACTCTTGGGTGCGGTGCGGATTGTTTTTTTGCTGGCTTGTATGTTGGGCACGGCTTGGCTGATGTACCAAAGTTATCCCAACAAATCCCAGCATTTTTTGGCTTGGTTTGCGTTGGCGCCGTTTATTTGGGGAGTGGCTAAAATCAAAGGATTTTGGTCCTCTTTTTTTTATGGCTGGCTGACGGCCTTGCTGTTTAACGCGGGGATTTTATATTGGATTTATTACACTTGCTTGCACGGCGGTGGGCTTTCACAGGGGCTTTCCGTGGCCGCTTGGCTGGGGTTAAGCGGACTTTTGGCCGTACAGTTTGCTATATTGGGTGGTTCGTGCTACTTTTTAAAGCGTGCGGGAGGATTTTTCCCGGTGCTTGTTGCGTGTGGGGTGGTGGCCTTAGAGTGGGTGCACCAAACGGTTGCTTTTTACTTTTTGGGCTTCCCGTGGATTATGTTGGGCTACACCCAATGGAACGCGCCCGAAATGCTGCAAATCGCCTCTTTTACGGGGGTATATGGCGTTAGTTTTGTAATTGCTTTTGTGGGGGCTTCTATCGGTTGGGCATTTGCTGAAAACGGCGTAAAAAAGGGCGTTTGGCATATGGTTCTGGCCGCGCTTGTTTTTGTGGGCGTGTATGGCTACGGCCACAAGGTATTGCCTGCTAAACCGCTTGGCGAAATGCGCCAGCCGCTTTTAAGTTTAAATACCGCGCTTATCCAGCCCAATATAGACCAATACAAAAAATGGAGTCCCGAATACGAGAACGAAATTACCGATACCTTGGAACAGTTGGGAGCCCAATTAGAAGGTAAAAATTTGATGTTGGCCGTCTGGCCCGAAAGCGCCGTGCCGGGTGCGCTAGCCGAAGAAAAATATACCAATCTGTTTGAAGATATTGCCGCCCGTTCGGGTGCTTACCAGTTTATAGGCTCCAATGTGGAAGGGGAAAACAACCAATATGTAGGGGCCTATTTGCTTCCGCCCAATGAGGGGGATTGGCAAAATTACCGTAAAATTAAACTTGTGCCGTTTGGGGAATATATCCCGCTAGAAAATCTCGTCCGCTTGGCCTTTAAAAATGTAGAAGTGCTGGGCGAACTGGGGGCCTTTACCCCTGGCCCGCGCGGGCAGAAACCGCTGGACGTGTCCGGCGTGGCGGTGGGCGAAACGATTTGCTATGAGAGCATTTTCCCGCAGTTGTGGCTCTCGCAAAACCGCCAAGGGGCTAAATTTTTTGTAAATATTACCAACGATGCCTGGTTCTTTAAAACGGCCGCGCCGTACCAGCATTTGGCCGTAAACGTATTGCGCGCGGTGGAAACGGGGCGCCCCGTACTCCGCGCCGCCAACACGGGGTTTTCGGCGTATATTGACCCGTTTGGCCGTATTGAAAAGCAGTCCGGCCTGTTTACGCAGGAGATTTTAACCGCTTCCGTACCGCTTGCGGTAGGGGACAGACAAAACTTTTATACGCAGTTTGGCGATTGGTTCGCCTGGCTGTGCGCGGCGGTCTTTTTTACGCTGCTGGTTTCCACAATGGTTTTTGCTTATGAATAATATTGAATTTAAAGATGTAGAGCAGACAATTTCCGATTTAGCCGCCCGCGTGGCCAAGATTGAATCCATAGATGACATTTCCGGCAAAAAGCAGGAATTGGCCGCCTTGCAGGCGCAGTCGGCGGACCCCGCCTTTTGGAACGACACCAAAAAGGCCAAGGACGTCAGCCGCCAAATTGATTTATTAAAAACATCTATTGATACCTTTTACGCGCTCCATAAAAAAATGGAGGACGACCGCGCTTGGTTTGATCTGTGCAAGGAAATGCAGGACCAAAACGAACTGGCCGCCTTGGCCGCTTCGTTGCAGGAAACCGAAAAACAAGTGGCTAAAAAAGAGGGCGAAATCCGCCTGTCGGACCCGAACGACAAACTAAACGCCATTTTGACTATTCACGCCGGAGCGGGTGGAACCGAATCTTGCGACTGGGCGCAAATGCTGGTGCGTATGTACACGCGCTGGGCCGAACAGCACGGCTTTAAATTTTCCGTATTAGACGCACAACCCGGCGATGAAGCGGGTATCAAAACGCTTTCCGCAATGGTGGAAGGCCCCTTCGCCTATGGGTACTTAAAAGGGGAAAACGGCGTGCACCGCTTGGTGCGCGTGTCGCCCTTTGACGCCAACGCCCGCCGCCATACCTCCTTTGCTTCGTGCGACGTACTGCCGGATATTGACGAGGATATCAATATTGAAATCCCGGAAAAGGATATCCAGTTGGAAACCTCGCGCGCGGGCGGCCACGGCGGACAAAACGTAAACAAGGTGGAATCCGCGGTGCGCCTGTTGCATATTCCCACGGGGATTGTGGTGTCTTGCCGCATTGAGCGCAGCCAGTTGCAAAACCGCCAAACGGCTATGAAGATGCTCAAAGCCAAACTGTACGAAATGGAAATGGATAAAAAGCGCGGCGAGGCCGAAAAACGCTACGGCCAAAAGGGCGAAATTGCCTGGGGCCACCAAATCCGCTCGTATGTGTTTATGCCGTACCAGTTGGTGAAGGACTTGCGCAGCGGGTACGAAACTTCCCAAATCAACGCCGTAATGGACGGCGATTTGGACCCGTTTATTTTTGCCTTTTTAAACCACGAAGCAGAAAATAAAAAATAATGACTACCGGCCTTTATTTCCATATCCCGTTCTGCAAGCAAAAGTGCAACTATTGCGATTTTGCTTCCTTTGCAGGGCGGGAAAATTTAATTTCAGCCTATTTACAAGCGCTTGATAAATCCGCCACCTCGGCCCCCAAGCGGGAGTTTAGCACGCTGTATGTCGGTGGGGGAACGCCCAGTTTACTGAGTGCCGGCCAGTTGGAAGAGTTCTGCGCCCTGATTGCCCGCCACTTTGGCCCGGTTTCCCATTTTGAAGAAAGCACCATAGAGGCCAACCCGGAAAGTTTAACCGCCGAAAAGTTGGCGGTTTTAAAGCGCGCGGGCTTTAACCGTATCAGTATGGGGCTTCAAAGTTTTAACGATGCGGAACTGAAAACCTTGGGCCGCGTGCATAACGTGCAAACCTTTTTGTCGGCCTACTCGTCGGCGCGGAACGCGGGCTTTACCAATATTAATGTGGATTTAATTGCCGGGGTGCCGGGGCAAAGTCTGCAAAGTTTTTTGGACGGGTTACAAAAATTGGTGGACTTACACCCGGAACATTTGTCCGTTTATGGTTTGCAGATAGAAGAAGGAACTCCGTTTTTTGAGCGCGGCCTTGTGTGCGACCAGTTGCTAATGCGCCGTATGCTGGAAGAAGCACATACGCGTTTGCAGGCGGCGGGATATCACCATTACGAAATTTCCAACTTTGCCTTGTCCGGGCGGGAAGCCAAGCACAATACACACTATTGGCATAACTGCGAATATTTGGGGGTAGGCAGCGGAGCCGCCAGTTATTTAGGCGGCGTTCGCAGCCAAAATACCGATGATGTGGCTGATTTTATTGCCCGCATAAACGACGGCAAAAGCCCCATCGTGTACAGCGAAAAACTGGAAGGCAAGGAGCACGATGGCGAAAATTTAATGTTGGGGTTGCGCCTATTGGACGGCATAGAACTTACGCCGTTGCAGGAGCAACTTTTTGGCAAGGATATTGAAAAGCATATCCAAAGCGGCCTTTTGGAGCGGGCGGGAAAAAAGGTAAAATTAACATTAGAGGGACTGTTTTTAGCCAACGAAGTTTTTTGCAGTTTTGTGGCCCCGTTTGACCAATGAAGATTACTCCCATACAAACCGATGTTTTTAAAGAGTCCGCCGATTTGCCCGCCTTTATCGTGCGGCATATTCCGTCGGTGGCGGACAAAACGGTGCTGACTGTTTCGTCCAAACTCGTTTGTTTGTGGAAGGGTCTTTCGGTTCCGTACGAAAGCCGCGAGCAAAAGGAAAGTTTAATCCAGCAGGAGAGCGACGCGGCCTTAAAAACGCCGCTTGCGTGGCTTACGTTAAAAAGCGGTATGATTATGACCAACGCCGGGATTGACGAATCCAACGCGGACGGAAAACTGTTGCTTTTACCGCGCGATTTGTACGCGTGTGCAGCCGAACTGCGTGGTGCTTTAAAAAAGGCGTGGAACGTACAAAATTTGGGTGTGATTATTACGGACAGTATGATTTTGCCCCTGCGTGCGGGAATTATCGGCGCGGCGGTATCGTACAGCGGATTTAAGGGTGTAAAGGACTTGCGCGGAAAGCCTGATATCTTTGGCAAAAAATTGGATGTTACGCTAGTGGATATGGCGGATTCCTTGGCGGCTGCTTGCGCGCTGACAATGGGGGAGGCCGACGAACGGCAGCCCTTGTGCGTAGTGGAAGGCGCGCCTGTGGAATTTGCGGACAAAACGGACCCGCAGGAAATAAAATATCCCGCAGAAAACGATTTGTTTACACCGCTTTTTAAGGCGGCAAAACTAATAAAATAAGGAGATAAAAATGATTAAAAATATGCTGGGCGAATTTAAAAAATTCGTAATGCGCGGCAACGTGATTGATATGGCTGTCGGTATCATTATCGGCGGTGCGTTTACCAAAATCGTAAACTCTATGGTGGCCGATGTGATGATGCCGCCCTTGGGGCTTTTAATGGGCAAGGTGGATTTTTCCAACTGGTTTATTGTGATTAAAGACGGCGCCCAAGTGCCCGCCCCGTATGCTTCTTTATCTGCGGCCCAAGCCGCCGGTGCGACCACGCTTAATGTGGGTAACTTTTTAAACGCGGTCATCAGTTTCTTAATCGTGGCGTTTTGTATCTTTTTGCTTATTAAACTGATTAACAAACTGGACAATTTGAAGAAGACTGAAGAACCGGCCGCCGCTCCTACCACCAAAAAGTGCCCGTTCTGCTGCTCGGAAATCCCGCTGGAAGCCACCCGCTGCCCGCATTGTACTTCCGAACTCAAATAACGTCTGTTTAATTATTTAACGGCAGCTTTATTGTTGTAACACGGTTGTATTGTTCTATTGCCCCGGTTTTTGTCGGGGCTTTTTGTTGTGTTTTTTGGGCGTTATCCCCGAGCGTTTGGCGGCCCGCAAGGCGAGGGTTTCTTGTTTTTTTGTTGCTGTCATTCCCGAAGGTCGTAGTCGGGAATCTGTTTTTGCTGTTGCTGTTCTCTTACGCAACGACAGATCCCCGACTAAATTCCTTGGGGATGACAACTAAACAATGCTGTTTTTGTCGTTGCCTTTCTGTCGTTTATTTTAAAGGGGTTGT
>DJFE01000032.1 GCA_002432025.1 Candidatus Avelusimicrobium stercoris
GCCTTTCAAGTCTGGACGCACACCAAGCAGTTGGTGTGCTTGGGCGCAAAAAAGCCCACGCTTACGCGTAGGCTTTTGAATACTGCGCCCACCAGGACTTGAACCTGGAACCCACCGATTATGAGTCGGTTGCTCTAACCGATTGAGCTATAGGCGCTAAATCTAATTCTTATTATAACAAATTAAAGCGCCGGACGGGATAATAAGAAAAAATTGCACCGTTTTACTAAAATGTGCTAAAATATTTATGTTAATCCGGGATGGTGTAATGGTAACACGGATGCCTCTGGAGCATTAATTCTAGGTTCGAGTCCTAGTCCCGGAACCAGATTTTAAAACCGCCTTTTTTGAGGCGGTTATTTTTTTGTTCCGGGACAGCAGGCAAACTGCTTTGCCTGCGTTAGGACGAGAAAGCCGCAGCGATGTATGAGTTTTGCCGTTAGGCAAAGGCGAATACCGCGAGGCGGGGCCGCGAGCCGCGCGCGTCAGCAAGCGGACTTGTGGCCGAGTTTCCACCGGAACCAGATTTTAAAACCGCCGCTTTTGGGGCGGTTATTTTTTTGTTCCGGGACAGCAGGCAAACTGCTTTGCCTGCGCTTGTTCAAGTAGTTTTCCCTTATTCCAAGTGTTGCGGTTGTAAAATGGAAAGCACTAACATTGCTTGGCGGTAATCGGTTTTCTCTTCGTCGGATAGTTTCTTGTTTTCGGCCAGTTCCTGCGCTGGGGTTTTTCCGTCCGGCCCGGCAATATCCGGGTTGGCCTTGGCGCGGAGCAATACCTTTATCACGTCCGCCGTATTGTTTTGGGCCGCCAATAAAAGGGCCGTTTCGCCCGCCTTATCCTGCAAATTGACGTGCGAAGCGTTTTTGACGAGTTCCTCCACCACCGCCACAGACCCGTTATATTGCGCCGCGTTCATTAGTGCGGTGCGGCCCTCGTTATCCGTAATGTACGCATCCGCCCCCGCCGCCATTAAATTGCGCACGGCTTGCGGGTCCTTAGCGTGGCGCGCCGCATAAAACAGCGCGGTTTGCCCGGCTAAATCCCGTTCGTTTACATCGTCGCTGCGTTTGATTAAGCGCGCGGTTTCCTTGCTTAATTGCTCCTCGTGCTCCAACGCCTGCATTAATTTGGTGGCGCCGCGTTCGTCGGTTTCCTCGCCGTGGTAACGGTAATACAGCCCGCCGCTAATCAGCGCGCCAATCACTAAAATTAATAAAATCGTGTTCCGTTTCATAAAATCCTCCGTTGATTATTGTATCATTATTACCCCCTCCAATTTGCTAAAATATAAGTAATATAAAATACAGAGGTTTTACAGATGTCAACCGAACATACGCAACAGCATAACAATTCGCTGGACGAAATCATCGCCCGGCGCTATGCGGAAGTAGAAGAAATCCGCCAACTGGGTGTAACTCCATACCCCAACCGCTGTGAAAAACAGATTTCCTGCCAGCAAGCCAAGGACTCCCCCGAAGGGGCCGAAGCCGTTACCGCCGGCAGATTAATGCAACTGCGCTTAATGGGCAAGGCCGCCTTTGCGCACCTGCGCGACTTTTCGGGCCGCGTGCAACTCTACATTGCCAAAGATAACTTGGGCGACGAACCCTACGCGTTCTTTAAAAAGCATATTGCGGTGGGCGATTTTGTGTCCGTAACCGGGCACGTATTTGTTACCAAAACGGGCGAAAAAACCATTAAAGTAACCAAACTTACGCTCCTTTCCAAGGCTATCCGCCCGATGCCGGAAAAATACCACGGTTTGCAGGACACCGAAGTCCGATTCCGCAAACGCCACTTGGATTTAATCGCCAACGAAGACGTAAAAGAAATTTTTATTAAACGCGCCAAAATCATTTCGTCTATCCGCAAAACCTTGGACGAAAAAGGCTTTTTGGAAGTAGATACCCCGATTTTGAACCCCGATTCCGGCGGTGCGATTGCCCGTCCGTTTGAAACATACCACAACGCCTTAAAGATGCCGCTCTTTATGCGCATTGCGTTGGAACTGTACCACAAACGCTTAATCATCGGCGGTATGGATAAGATTTACGAAATCGGCCATATGTTCCGCAACGAAGGTATTGATACGACCCACAACCCTGAATTTACGATGATGGAACTCTATCAGGCGTACGGGGACGTAAACACGATGGCGGATTTGTTTGACGAAATTTTGGGCAATGCCGCCAAGGCTATCGGTGCGGAAAAGATTCACTTCCGTGGCTATGATGTGGATTTGAGACCGCCCTTTAAACGCCTCTATATCCCGGTGGCGTGGAAGGAAAAATTCGGCCACGATATTCACGAAGTATTAAACGGCCGCCACTTTAACCGCGCCAAACTGGAAGAAGTCGCCCGCGAACAAGGCGTAAAATTCGGCCCCAACGACAGCGATTCCTCCATTTTTGACGAACTTTTTGAAGGCAAACTGCTGGCCGATTATCACAACCCGGTTATTGCTATGGAATACCCCACGGCGGTAAGTCCGTTCTCCAAGACCAAACCGGGCGACCCGGAACTGGTGGAACGCTTTGAGGTGTTTGTAAACGGGCAGGAACTCGGCAACGCGTACACCGAGTTGAACGACCCGGCGGACCAGTTGCAGCGTTTGAAAGACCAAGCCGCCGCCAAGGCCGTAGCCAAAGGCGAAGACGCCAACAACGCCGATATTTTGGATGCCGACTACATTGAAGCAATGGAAAGCGGTATGCCGCCCACCGGCGGTATGGGTATTGGTATTGACCGTATTATTATGATGCTTACCGGCCAAGACTCTATCCGCGAGATTATCTTGTTCCCCACGCTCAAAAAGTTGGACGAAAACGAGAACGAGAAAAAAGAAGAAGAAAAGAAATAAAGTTGTTTTGTATGTTCCAACTCCCCGCGCCGAGAACACAAACGCGGGGAGTTTTTTATCAGTCCAGCGGACGGCGCCTTGCAGGCGGCAGATTTTCCGCGCCCTTTTGATTTATTGGGCAACACTCTTTTTGTAATGTCGCAAACAAACGAAACGGCAACAATAAAAAAGTAAGGCTGTTATAAAAAAAAGTCATCCTGGGTATAAAGGCCAAAAAGTGG
>DJFE01000028.1 GCA_002432025.1 Candidatus Avelusimicrobium stercoris
GGATGTACCCGGATGTATCCGCCGTATAAAAACGCGTATAAAAGGCCGTTTTGCTCAAATATAAAGGCCTTAACAAGGAGAAAAAATGAAAGGATTTACCTCTGTTTTGTCATCCCCGAAGGTTTCTGTCGGGGATCCGTTGTTGTCGTTGCTCTTTTTAAATAACGACAGATTCCCGACTACGACACTCGGGAATGACGCCACTAGCACAGGTGGCCGCACGGCTCATATTTCTTGCATCCCAAGTGCAGGCTTTACCCTTATAGAACTATTAGTAGTTGTTCTCATCATTGGTATTTTGGCGGCGGTGGCACTCCCACAATATAATGTGGCGGTGGAAAAGAGCCGCTTGGTTCAGCAGATTACAATGGTGGACGCCATTGTCCGCGCGCAAGAGGTATATTATATGGCAAACGGAACTTTTGCCGACGACTTGGACGATTTGGATATTTCCTACCCCAAGGGTTGCACTTTTGACGGGGGTGCAGGCGACCATACTTGGGTAAATTGCGGTAAATTTTCGGTCAATTACAAGCACGGCGGTTCTTCCAGCAATGTGCACGGGTCCAACGCCTCCCATTGGAGCCAAGGCCCCTTGCGCTACGAACGCATAATGTCTGTCGGCCCGCAGGCAAACGACGAGCACAAAACCTTCTGCCACGCGCAAACCTCGGATCAAACCGCTAACTCTGTATGCAAAAGTATGGGGGGAACCAACCCCACCAACAGCCCTTTATTTAGCGGTTTTACCCGCTACACGCTGTAAAAAGTGTAAAAACAGGCTATAAAAAACCGCGCCCGTAAAGAGCGCGGTTTTTTGTGAACTAAAAAGGCTTATTTGGCCAGTTGTTTCCAAGAGTTGGCTTCGTCTTTGAGCGCTTTTTTAGCGTCTTTGGCGGCCTTTTTGGCTTCGGCTTTCTTGGCTTCGTTGGCTTCTTTTTGCGCTTTGGATTTGGCCTTGGCGTCGGCTTTGGCTTGTTTCAAAGCGTCTTTTTGAGCCTTGGCTTTCGCTTTGGCATCGGTTTCGGCTTTTTTAGCGTTGGCTTTGGCGGTTTCAGCCTTGGCCTTGGCATCGGATTTAGCCTTTGCCGCTTGGGCCTTAGCGTCAGACTTGGCGGTGTTGGCTTTGGCCTTTAAATCTTTTTCGGCTTTTTTAGCATTGGCTTTGGCATCGGCCTTGGCCTGTTTGGCTTTCGCTTTGGCTTGGGCCTTGGCTTCGGCGGCTTTGGCTTTGCTGTCAGCGGAGTTGTTGGAGGCCTTGGCGGCTTCTAATTTGGCCTTGGCGTTGGCTTTTTGCGTTTCCAAGTTTTTTCTCAACGTGGTTACCTTGGACATCGTGCATTCGTTAATGCAGGTTACGTCCGCAGCGGCGCAGCCACAATTATCAGTAGCGGCGGAGGCGGCAGTCGGCCACGCGGCGGACAAGGTCAGCGCGAGGGCGAACAAGAGGATTTTCTTCATTGTGCTTCTCCTTTTAGTGTTAAAATATCTTACTTCCTTATTTTACAAAAATTCGTTTTTCCCGCTCAACGCCCTATTTTTAATTAATTTTTCCCCTTGGTAAAGGGCTCAATTTTGATAAAATGATATATATGGAAACGATTGTTGCTTCTACCCCGTGGTGGATAAATGCGCTTTTAGGTATTGTGGTGGCCAATTTGCTGGTATGGCCGCTTACGTCGCGCTGGGTGGAAAGCCATTTGGAAATCTTTCTTTTAATGGTAGGCGCGGCGGCGGTAACCATTAGCGGCGGGTGGAGTGTGGATTTTATTTACGAAACCCTGCAATATCCCGTTAATGTGGCGTTTATCGTGCTGGTCGTCAGCGTGATTTTTAACAATTATTCCCGCTATATCTTCCGCGTGCTTTTTGCGTTCTTCCGCAAATTGGAGCCGCAATACAGTTTTGCCCTGTTGGTATTTTTATTGGGGATTACGTCCTCTTTGGTGAGCGTAACGGTGGCGGCCCTAGTGCTGGCCGAGGTGTTAAAGGTTGTTAATTTGGAGCGTTCCTCCACCGTGCGGATTACCGTTTTTGCCTGCTATGCCATTGGGTTGGGGGCGGTGCTTACGCCGCTGGCCGAACCGTTGGGGTTGATTATTAACAACGCCCTTACCGGGGCGCCACACTTTGCGGATTTCTTCTTTTTAATGCGTCATTTCTTTGTGTGGATTGCACCTGCCATTTTGCTTTTGTCGGCGGCGGCGGGGTATTCGGCCCGCCACGCGGGTACTACGATGCAAATGCACATCCGCGAGGATAAAGAAACCTACGGTTCTATGCTGCGCCGGACGTGGCATATTTATATGTTCGTCGCCGCGCTTAATTTGATTAGCGCCGGATTACGCCCCTTGGCCCAAAGCACCATTACGCACTTGGGCGGAAAGGTCCTGTTTTTAGCCAATGCGGTATCCGTGATTATTGATAACGCCACCTTGGCCGCGATTGAAATCGTGCCGACTATCTCAATGAACGACCTTATTTATATGGTTATTGGGCTGGCGGCGTTTGGCAGTATGCTGGTGCAGGGGAACCTGCCCAATATTGTGGCGGCTGAAAAATTGGGCATTAAAAGCCGCGAGTGGGCCTCTATTGCCGTGCCGACAGGGTTTGTGCTAATGGGCGGTTACTTTATTGTTTTGTGGATTGTTTTATAGGCCCGGGCCTAAATTAAACCGGGTCTTTTGGCCCTTGTGGTCTGCTTACCTAATTAGTACCCTATATAAAAGGGAAAAATATGAAAAAATACTTAATTCTTGTTTTAGCCTGTCTGACGGCGGTGCCGTCTTTCGCGCAAAAATTGCCGAAAGCCCCCAAAGCAAAAGGGCTGGCCCGGGTGATGAAACAGCAAGCCCGTACTATCAGCCAAGCCAATGTGCTTACGCAAATTCCGATTTCCACACTTGCTTTAACCAATGTGCGCAAGGTGCAGGGGAAGGTATATTTTACTGCTGTGCCGACTATTCCGTCAGGTAGTTTAATTACCGAGCGGTTAATGGCGCAAACCGTTCCGCCGACGGACCCGTTCCGCTTGCCCCTCTTGTTAATTGACCCGTCGTACGAACAGCGTATGGCGGCTATCAAACAATATCAAACCACCCTGGAAAATTTTAAACGGTTTAAGAGCGATATCAACCCGGTGTTATATTACCAATCCAGACCGTCCGAACGGCGCACGTTGCCCACCTTGGAAAAGGCGGAACTGGTAAATAAGATTTTGGAAATGCACCGCCAACTGCGCGCGCTTAATATTTTGGTGGCTCCCCAAGACCGTCCCTTGGCTCAGGCCAATGCGTATGTACGCTACGCTATGGAAACGGTGGAGCCCAACTTTGTGAATTTGCTGGATTCCGGCTTGCGGGAAAAAAGAACGGACCGCAAATTTAACCAAGACGAATTTATTATGGAAGCGCCGAAAGAGGGGCGCTTGGCGGCCTTAAAGAATTATTTGCCCTATTCCTTGCGTTTGCGCCAAGCCGCGGGCAAACTGCCCGCCGGTATTAAAATGGCGGTGCTGAACGACCGCGCCAGCGCTTTGGCGGCTATTAAAGAAAAACACGCCACGGTTTTCTGCCCCAAGTGGAAAATTACCACTTATGCCGATACGGAGAAATTGCTAAGCGACATAAAATATGGCCGTGCACAATACGATGTTATCCTTACGGACTTAATGGTTCCTGGCGGTGGCGGGTACTACTTAACCGCTACCTTGCGCCAGCAAGGGTTTAAAGGGGCCATTTTTGCGGCGACGGCCTTTCAGCCTGACGAAAAACTCAGCATTGGACTCTTTAACAAAGGGTTTGACGGGATGTTTTCCTTGCCGGAGAATTTTGAACTCCAAAAAGATTGGCCCTTGGACGTAATGAACCGTTTAAACACTTATTTTTACTATCGGGATTTACATCATTGGAATAGGTAAAATAATTTTTTATAAAAGCACCCGGGGCGGATAAACTCTCCGGGTGCTCTTTTATATCTGCGCCTGTAAAAGATACAATATATATATGTTCAACTGGAAAGGATTTATTTGCGGTGTGGTTACTTCGGCCACCTTTGGGCTTATCCCGTTGTTTACGCTGCCGCTTTTGTCGGGCGGGATGAATGTCCCGTCTATTTTGGTTTACCGCTTTTTAATTGCCACCGTGCTGATGGGGGCGTTTATGGCGGCTACGGGCCGCTCCTTTAAGGTTAGCCGGAAGGAGTTTTTTATTTTGGCCGGGCTCAGCCTTTTGTATATCGGTTCGGCGGTGTTTTTGTTTTGGTCCTACCACTATTTGGCAAGCGGCATTGCCACTACGATGATGTTTTTGTACCCCGTGTTTGTGGCCCTTATTATGATTACGGTTTTTAAGGAGCGCAATTCCGTTTGGACAATGTTGGCTATTTTGCTGGCCGTTTGCGGGGTTGCCCTGCTCTCTTGGAACGGCAAGGGCGGCGGTGTGAGTTGGACGGGGATTTTGCTTGCGGTGCTGTCTGGCTTTTCTTACGGAATTTACATTATTTCCGTTAATAAATCGTGCGTAAAGGATATGAGTTCCACCAAATTAACCTTTTACGTTTTTATTTTTACGGCCTTTTTCCTGCTGTTAGGCACGGGACTGCTTGGCAAATTGCAGGGTGTAGCCACGCCAAAGGATTGGATGAATTTATTACTGCTTGCCATTATCCCGACGGTGGTTTCCAACATTACCTTGGTGGCCGCCATTAAGGCGATTGGTTCCACCTTTGCTTCCGTCCTGGGCGCTATGGAGCCGGTAACCGCTATGACGGTAGGCGTGCTGGTGTTTGGCGAGCCGTTTACGCATACGACGGCCTTGGGCGTGGTGATGATTATCTTTGCGGTAACGTTGGTTATTCTTTCGCCCGCGCTTGAAAAGGGATACCGCACGGGGAAATTTTTGTATATTACCAAAGTAAAGGGGATTCACCCCAATATTGTGCCGTATCACTAGCAGGTTTTTGCTACAATATAAAAAAATAAAAGGAGAAACTATGGGACGTAACGGTTCTATTCATACAATCGTTTTAGTGCTGGTAATGCTGATAGGTTTCGGCGCGGCGCTTGGCTGGCCGCAGTACGAAAAACACCGCACCCTAGCGGCGGCGCAAAAGGCCTTAGACATTGGCAAATCCTTGGCGTTTGCCGAGGCTTCCTATAAGGCGCGCTATAAAGCCTACACGCCCGATTTTGAACTATTAGGCGAAGCGTTGCCCTGCCCGGTGGAGCGCGCGGAAGGCAAAATAGAAATGGTATGCAGTGATTATGCCTTTTCGCTCGCGGAGGGAAATTTGGTGCGCGTGGCGCATAAAAGTTACCCCAAATGGTTTGATATTAATATAGACGAAGGCTCTATTGATTGTTCGCACGAAGAGGGCTCTTTGGTGGGGCAGCATATTTGCGCCCGGGTAGATTTGGCTGGTTCTAACAATTAAGGAGAATATATGAAGAAACTCTTATTTGTATTTTTGGCTTTGCCGCTGGTATTTGCCTGCTCTCCCAGCGTGAAACGCGTGGAGACCAACTTGGTAAAAGATGTTAGCGGCGGCTGGAACGATACCGACGCGCAAATGGTCGCGCAGGAAATGATTACCGATTGCTTGCAGGGCGGCTGGTATAACCGCTATTTAACCCGCAAAGGCAAAGAACCCGTGGTAATTGTGGGTACGGTAACCAATAACACGATGGAACACATCAACACGGGCGTGTTTGTGGAAGAAATCCAGCGCGCGCTTATCAACTCGGCCAAGGTGGACTTTGTGGCCTCTTCCGCGGAACGGGGCGAAATCCGCACCGAACGCTTGGAACAGGACGAGTTCGCTTCCGAAGAAACGCGCAAGGCGTTTGGCAAGGAAGTCGGGGCCGACTTTATGTTAAGCGGGGTTTTGAACTCCGTGGTGGACAAATCCGGCAGCAAGGCGTTGGTGTTCTATCAGGTAAATATGAAACTGATTAACATTGAAACAAACCAAATTGTCTGGAACGGCCAAAAACAGATTAAAAAATACGTCAAACGCAGTAAAGTAACTTGGTAGTTTTTATGAAGAAGGCGCGCGCATTATGTTTGGGGCTGGTGTTGTTTTGCTCCGCTTGTGCGGCGCCTTCCTTGCGTTTTAAAACCGAAGTCAATAAACTGGTTTCCGCGGGCCAGTTTAAACAAGCCGGGGAGCAAATCCTTTCCAAACAAAATAAATATTACAAAAAGAAGGATGCCACCCTTTTTTATTTGGACCGCGCTTCCCTCTTGCACGACGCCGGAAACCCCGCTGAAAGCGACCAACTTTTTTCCTCTGCCCAAGATTTTATAGATGCCCTGTACGCCAAGAGCGTTACGGGTTCTGTTGGGCGTTTTGTAATTAACGATTTAACCGCCCCTTATTACGCGGCCAATTACGAGCGCGCCCTGACTTATTATTACCGTGCAATGAACTTTTTGGAGCGGGGGGACCTTTCTGCCGCCGCGGTGGAAATGCGCCGGGCCGTTTTCTTTTTGGACGAACTGCGCGGAGCCAAACGCACGGGGTATAACGACGACCCCTTTGTGCAATACTTTGCGAGTTTGGTTTTTGAGTCCGTAGGCCAGCGGTCCGATGCGCGTATTTGCCGCCAAAACGCCCAAAATGCCTATGCGCGGCTGGGGGGCAAATTAAAAGTTTCTATGCCGGAATTTTCCGTTCCCGCCAATGCCAATAATTATGGCGAAGTAATTTTTCTGCACTACAACGGCCTTTTGCCCCTTAAAAAAACGCAAACCTTACAGGTGGCTTGGGACAGAGCCTTGGTGTTGGCTTCCTCTCCCACGGAGTCCACGGACCAAGTATCGCCCGAAGTGCAAAACGCCCTAATGGCCGGGTTGTACGGTTCGGCGGTTACGCTTTCGTTCCCGGTGCTGGAAAACCAGCCTTACCGCGTGGCTTCCTCGTGGGTATTGGCGGGCGGACAGGTATATACCACGCAAAAGGCGGCTGATTTTGCCGCACTTGCCAAACTGGATTTAGAGGAAAAAATGCCCAGTATCTTGTTCCGCACGGCTACGCGCGCGGTGGTAAAGGAAGTTGCCGCCGTGCAGGCGCGCCAATTGGCCGCTTCGGCTTCGGACAGCGACACAACGGGCGACTTGGCCGGGATGTTTGTAAGCGCCTTGGGAGCCGCCCTAGAAAAGGCCGACACCCGCCAATGGTTTACTCTGCCTGCCGAGGTGCGTATGACGCGGATTTTTGTGGCTCCGGGTAATCAAAATATCCGGGTGTTGTTTCGGGACGGAAATGGTAATATAATAGGAGAACATACCTTTGAAAATGTAAACGTGCCGCGCGGAGGGCGTGTGTTTTTGCACTGCCGCACGGCTTATTAGAGGAATTATGAAGAAACTGCTTATGATGTGTGCCGCGGCGTTCTTATTAAGCGCGTGCGCGGGTATGAATAAAAATACGGTCAATTATCAAATGTCCAAGTATGATTCGGCCAAATACTATGTAGTGGCCGGGGAAGGGATGAGCAAAAACGAGGCCTCGCAAAACGCGCTTACCAATATGCAGCGCGAAATGGTGCAAAATGCTCCTGCGGCCGCGGACCAAGGCGTAGTGCCGGATTTGCTGGCCAATGCCGAGGTGGAAAAGGTCTGGCGCGATGCGGACGTATCCGCCAAGCATTACTACGCGCTTGCAGTCTTGCCGCGTGAACGGGCGCGCAAGGTGCTCACGCCGCTGTTGGACCAAACCGATGCCAAACTGGCGGGTTTATCCGCGCAGTTTGCTTCGCCCGCCCAACCGCTTGCCGATTTAAAGGTGGCTTTTAAAATGCAGCCGCTTGTTTCCCGCCGCGCCGCGCTGGACGATATGTATCAGTTTTTGGATGCCGGACAACAAGCCTACGAGGCCGAAAGATTTTCCGCTTATAAAGACATACTTAAAGAAAAAATGGCCGCCGTGTTGGTGGCAGTAGAAGTGGAAGGAGTGGAAAGTGAAGTAATGGTAACCTATGTGATAGACGCGCTGAACCAAATGGGGTTGGGCGTAGCCGATACCGCCAACGGGAGCGAAGCGGTACTCGTTAAAATTATCACGGATGTGGACGGTTACGACTCCCAAAAAGTCCAAGGGCTTGTGTGGTGTTCCAGCGGGGCTTCGGTCAGTTTGGTGGATGTGGCGCGGGGGGCGACGTTTTCCCGCTTTAACGTACACGAACGGGCGGGCACTTCCCGTGCGGCGGATTCCCAGCGCAAAAGTATGCAAAGCGTAGGGGAACAGGCGGCCAAACAGATTACCGCCCGGTTGGAAGCCTACTTAAAAACTAAATAGGAGATAACAATGAAAAAACTGTTAGTATTCGTTTTATTATGTGCGCCGCTGTTGGCTTTGGCGCAGCAGGCGGCTGCCGATAAACCGGCTGATACCGCCAAGGTAGAGGACCCGGCCGAACGCAACAAAATGCTCTACTCGCTCGGGTTTTTGTTGGGGGATAATTTAAAACGCCAGTTGATTTTGGACAACGAGGACGATTATAAAGCACTTTCCCAAGGGATGCGCGACAGTTTGCTTAACAAACAAGCGCAAACGGACTTGGACAAGTACAAACCGCAAATTATCCAAAAATACCAAGATGACGCCAAAACTATTTCTGCCAAGCGCCAAGTGGCCCAGCAGGAATATATGGAAAATTTCCAAAAGGAAAAGGGTGTAAAAACCTTGGATAACGGCGCGATGATGAAACTCACCCGCGCGGGCAAGGGTAAAACGCCTAAGGCCGACAGCACCGTAAAGGTTCACTATACGGGAACCTTGATTGACGGTACGAAATTTGACAGTTCCCGCGACCGCGGCGAAGCCTTCCAAACGCGCCTTACCGACGTAATCCCGTGCTGGACGAAGGCCGTCCAACAAATGAAGCCCGGTGCGCGCGCCAAGGTTGTCTGCCCCGCAGATACCGCTTACGGTAACCGCCCGGTGGGCCAAATCCCGGCCAACTCGGCGTTGGTGTTTGATATTGAACTGTTGGATATGGAATAATGTCCAAAACCAGTTACGCTTTAATAGCGATAATGGCGGCCGCGCTCCTGTATATGGGCGCGGCCCGCGTTTACCAAGTGTACGAACGCAAGGTAGCCGAGCGGGAAGCGGCGGCGGTGTCGTCGTTTTCCTTTCAAAATGTGCCTGTGTCGTTGGCGGCTCCACAAGCCGAGCCCGTCAGTTACCCGGTGGCCTTTGAGCCCGCGCCGGAAGATGTGTATTTGGCGGATGCCCCTTTAACCGAGGAGCAAAAAGTCCAACAGGCGCAGGATACCATTGTGTCTATTTTAGACGATTACAAGGACGACCCGAATTTGCAACAATTTAACCGCGCTTTATCCCAAGCCACGCAGGGAAAAGTGGATAATTTGGGAGTGCTCAGCGGGGACGGGCTTGCCCAAATTTTGCAGGAAAATCCGCAAGTGGGGCAGGTGGTGGCGGAGAGTATGAAGAACCCCGAATTTGCCAAAACGGTACAGCAAATCTTTACTAACCCGCAATTTATTGAAAGCGTAAAGCAGTTGCAAGGGGCTGATTTACAAAAAAACGTGAAAAAACAGGGGAAAATTTAGTATTCTATAAAAGAATAGGAGGTCTTTGTGATTAAAATTTTTCTCAAAGCAGCCATTTTGGTTTTTATTATTTTAAGTATTTACTTTATTGTAAACCCCAGCGCGTGTTCCAACCTGATGATGGGACGCGTAACCAATTCGCCCGATACCGAGCCGCGCATTGACTTGCCGGTCGCTACTGCCGACCATAGCGAAATGTTCACTCCGTCCGGCGACCAGCCGCTTGATAAGTCCGCTAACAAAGAGCAAAAGGTGGAAGGTATTACCGATACCAATTCTTTGGTAAAGGATAACGCGGGCGAGGAATATTCCCAAGAGGATATTGACTACGCGGTTGCCAGCCGCTATGTGGAACTGGAAAACGAATACGCCCAGTCCAAAAAAGCGACCAAGGACACGGCTAAGGAAATCTCCTATCAGGTAATGGACGATTTTGAACTGACGCCCGAAGAGTGGGAAGCCTTCTTGCAGCGTGCGACCAAGAGCAACTTGTTTGATAAGGTCCGCCGCGATTTGGCCGCGCCCGCTAAATAAGCAACCTCTTATCTTGTAAAAAGCCGCCTCTATAACTTGGGGGCGGTTTTTTTATGCTCTTATTGAAAAGATCTTGCCCATAAAATAGCCCCGGGCCTATGCTGGGCATAAAACCGGGGCTATTTAAAGCGTTTTTTCAATTTAGATTAATGGGGCAGCCTGCCCGCTAAAAACTCGGCTACGGGGCGCGTATGCTTGATTTTACTTAATACAATTTTAATGGAGGCCGTAATCGGTACGGACAAAAATGCCCCGGGCACGCCCCATACCAAGGACCAAAAGATAAGGGAAGCCACAATAGCCGCCGGGTGCAGGTCCATCCCCTCGCCCAAAAAGCGCGGTTCTAACAAATTGCCGATAACAAACTCGGTGGCCGATAATAACCCCACCACCAGAAAGAACTGCGGCCCCAGCCCGTATTGCAAAAACAGCACCGGGGTAGGCAGTAAAACAGCCACAATGGAACCCACACTGGGGATAAAGTTAAGCAAAAAGACAAACAGCGCAAACAGCGCGGCCAGTTTTACCTGAAAGCCAAACAAAATGGCCGCCGCAATAAATCCCGTAGCCAAAGAAGCCACCAACTTAACCGACAGATACACGGACACATTAGCCAGCATTTCTTTAATGGCCGGGTTGGTAATGGGCGGCGCTTTTTTGCTTCCAAGTAGAAAAAACGTCATAAACAAAATAATCAGCGTGGTGTTGGACACCAAACTAAAAACCTTACTGCCGAAATTTCTCAGCCAGTTAAACACGGGCAAATCGCGCAGGTAGGTTTCAATAAATTTTTGGTCCAGCGTAATGCCGTGCTGGTGCAGGCGGGACGTAATGTCCGTAATGGTGTCAATCAGGTTTTGGCGATAGACTTCCGCCCCCTTTAAAAATCCGCCCACGGAGTTGACGGTAAACAAAATAACGCCTGCAAAAAAGGCCGCGCACAACACAATGGAAACCGTCAGCGCAAGCCACGAGGGAAAGGAAAATTTGTGCTTTAAAAAAAGCGTGATTTGGGTCAAAATAGTGTAGAGAAAAACCGAAATAACCAGCGGAATTAACAGCGCCTTGGTATAGACTAAAAACGCTGTTACCACGCCTGCGGCGATAATCGTCAGGCAGATGGCGCTGGCTTTTAAATAGTAATAAATCGGTTTATCAGAACGCATTTTGCCCCCGGTTTTTTTCTGTTTTTTTGGCTATTTCCCGCGCCAAAAATAAAATTTTACCCGTCAAAACTTCTACATCGCTTTGACAAGCGGTCAGCAGCCAAACATTTAATTTGGCGGCTGTGAAATTTTTGTAGTTTTTAGCGAATAAATCGTAGGCGGTTGTCAGTTCGTCGCACGCGCGGGAAAGCGTTTTGGCGCGGCTGTTTAAGCCCTTGGCGGGTAAGGCCAAGTCGGCGGTCCAATCGCTGTCCTTGCATTGGCGTGCGGCGGCGCGGGCCTGCGTCCAAAAGGGTTCCCGGTCGTCTAATTGCTTGCGGAAATCCAAGCAATAAGCGTTAAACTGGGCGGCAAAGTCCCCATCGCGTACGTCTATATTTTTGCGCAACTGCTGTAAAATTTGTTCCAAGCGGCGGTTAAACTCGCGCAAGGTCTGCGCCGCGGTGGCGATTTCGTCGCGTAAGAGGTCGCATTGGTGCGAAATGTTGGTTAATAATTCTTCACAAGTCATAATACCGGGAAATTAATGGTAAAAATAGAGCCTAGTCCCCTGTCGGACACTACGCTAATAGACCCGTTGTGCAGGTCCAAAATGCGTTTGACCATTGCCAGCCCCAGCCCCCAACCGCTGATTTGCCCCGTAAAGAAATCATCCACTTGGTAAAACGGTTCAAAAATGCGGTTTACGTCCTGAGGGCGGATGCCGGCGCCGTAATCGCGCACGGAAAGGGAAATGCTGTCGCCGTGGTTGGCACATTGCACCTTAATAATTTTTTCCATTTTGTTGTTAAATTTAATGGCATTTGCCAAAAGTTCCTGCACGCACAGGCGCAGCATTTCTTCATTGGCGGTAACGCTTAACCGCTCCGGGCAGTCAATTTCTACAAATGTGCCGCGCTTGACGGAGCCGTCCTCTTGCGGGCTGACGGGTAACGCCAGTTCCTCTTCCAGCGTAATGGCCTTGGCGGCGCACTCCTTAATAAGCGGCTTTAATAAAACGGATTGCTTTTCCATCCCCTCGTGCTGGGCGGTAATTACTTTGTTAAACGCCAGCAATTTATCCACCAGTTGGGACATTTTCCCGCCTTGCTTATTAATTTCCTCCAACGCTTTGGAAGTAAAGGGGGAAAATTTTTCCTTTCCGGCTTGGGACAAAATAGCCTCCGAATAGCCGTTAATAATGGAAAGCGGTGTTTTTAATTTATGGGAAATTAACGTCAGCGCACGCGCGTTAATGGATACATTTTCTTCTTCGTTCATATCTTTCCCCTAGAACGAGGCCACCAAGCGGACGTATAAGATATCGCGTTTATTTTCGTTATGTACGGTGCGGACGTGGTTATAGGCCAAGTCGGCGTGTATGTCCTGCGTAATGGCAAAGGTGTTGCCAGCAATAAAAGAGTGCTCCGGGTCCGCCGTGTAAAATTCCCCATAACGGTAACCTAAATAAAGCGAGGACTGCTGGTCCGGCCACATCCACGTCAGGCGCGTACCCAAGGCGTATTTGCCCAAGTCGTGCACCACATCATAGGTTTGCGTGGGGGCTAATTCCTGCTGGTCCATAATGCCGCGGAAGGCTTTTACGCCGTCAATGCCGTTTGGATATTGGAAAACCGTTCCGGCGGCTTCAAAGCCAAATCGGCGGAAGAAATTTTTAGTAAGGCCCAAGGTATAGGCAAATTGCGTGTAATCTTCGTTAGACAAAGAGCCGTCCGAATAGGCCAAGGTGCCTTTTTGGCGGGCAAACGAAGCGCCCAAATAAGCGTGTGTGTATAAGTCGTTTACGGTGTCGTCCTCTAACGTCATAATCAGGCGGGCCGAAACGCCGTAGGCGGAAGCATCCTGATAGTTTTCGTCTTTGCTTTTGTTCTTAAAATAGTAGAAGGGTTTTAAGTCTAATTTCAAATAGTCAAAATCCAATCCTACGGGCAGGCTGACGGAATAAATCGGGTCTTTAAAGCCGTCCTCTTTTACATATTTGGCTTCTACCCCGGCCAGTACGTTTAAACTCCACGCGGCCACCGCGCTTACGCGGGCTTGGTCAAAATGCGATGCGCCGATATACGCGGCCGACACATCCACGGTGCGGGCCTGCAAAGCGGCGGAAGAAAGCAACAGCAAGGTAATAAATAAAGTGAGTTTTTTCATATACTCCCATTTAACCAAATTTAAAGCAGTTGCGGTATGTTTTTTCACTATACGGGGCCGCTTTATTTGGTAGAATAAAAAATATGAAGAAAATTTTTCCCTTATTTTTGATTCTTTTTGCCGCCGTTTTTGTGCAGGCGGCCCAAGTGGTCCGCGGCCCGTACATTGAGGACCCGACCCAAACCACAATGATTTTAAAATGGCAGACGGATACGGCCACCCCGTCGTGGTTGGAGTACGGCCCCGCGCCGCGCTGTAACCAAATTATGACGGTTACCCCCGAGGGTACCGCACATAAAGCCGTATTGTACGGCCTCGTGCCTAACCAGGATTTTTGCTACCGCCTGTATGTAAACAACACGGCGGGCGATGGCGTACAGGAACCCATAGAGGGCTCTTTCCGCACGTTATTTTCGGCTGAAAGAAAGGTGGTAAACTTTTTAGTGCTGGGGCAAACGGGCGCCGCCGAACCGCAGCCGACCGAGGAAAACCCGGACCCGGTGGACGAAGCCGCCCGCGCGCGCGAAGCGTTGGCTGGGTTAATGACAAAGGAAAAGAGCGACTTTTTAATTCATACGGGTAATATTACCGCTTCTGGCTTAAATGCGGATGCGGACCGGGAGTTCTTCACCCCGTTTAAAGAGGTGTTGGCCAAAAATCCGCTTTTTGTGGCGCTTGGGCCCAATGAATACGGTCCCAACCGCGATAGCCGCGACAGCAAGGCCTTTCTGCGCGCCAATTATACGCGCTTCCACGATATGACTTGGAGCAAGGCCACGCCGAAATATTATTCGTTTGATACGGCCAATGTGCGCTTTGTATTTTTGGATACCAATGTGGCCGAGGGGGCCGTGTGGGCGCCGGAAATCGGCGAGAAATCGGCTCAGACCGATTGGCTGAAAACCACCTTGGCTACGGCGGGGGAAAAGTGGAAAATCGTAGTAATGAACGCTCCTGCGTATTCCACGGGCGCCCGCGGCAGCCGCAACGAGGTATTTGCCGCTTGGGGCAAAATTTTTGAAGATTACCGCGTGGATTTAGTTATCCAAGGCGGCGATGCGGATTATGAACGCACGTTCCCAATGTACCGCGGCGAACCGTCTGCGCGCGGGGTAACGTATGTAACCTTGGGTACGGCGGCGCCTGCCCCCACCAAGCGCGAACACGGGGATTCCTCTACGGCGCGCTTTGTGGCGGCGCGGCATTTTGCTTCCGTAAAAGTGGTGGACCGCAAACTGACCTTAAAGGCCTATAACGAAAACGGCAAATTGCTGGACACGTTAGAGATTTACTTATAAGACATTTTTGAAAGAGTAATAACGGGGCAAGGATTTGTATTTCCTTGCCCCGTTGTTGTTTTTTTTTAAAGAGGTTATCCTGAACTTGTTTCAGGATTTACCGCTTGTGTTGTTGCCTTTTTGGGTTGTTTATTTTAAAGGGGTTGTTTC
>DJFE01000025.1 GCA_002432025.1 Candidatus Avelusimicrobium stercoris
TTGGCCTTTATACCCAGGATGACTTTCTTTTTTCATAAAGTTGTCATCCCGGACGTGGATCCGGGATCCAGTCTGTTGATTAGAAAAACTCCTCATTTTATCTCTGGATTCCAGGTTCCCGCTCGTATGCGGGCCCTGGAATGACAATAAAGTATTCATAAATCCTTTCATTATTTTCTCCTTGTTCTGCCTTTGGAGAAAATGCCCATAAAAAACGGCTGTTACTACCGGGCTAGTTAGGATAACCCAAATAATAACAGCCGTGGCCTTCTGCCATATAAAAATATGGCAGAAAGCACTCGGCACAGCGCACGCGAGGGATCGGCTCGCGCACGTTGTGCCTAAAACGACTGTTTTTGGATCCTAACTATGCCGCTTGTATCCAAGCAGCGCACCGTATTCCACATACGGTTCCAAAAACAGAATTAAATTGTAACGGGCTTTTAAACCCGCTTTGCAACAAAATTATTATAACAACTTTGGGCCCTTTTGTCCGTTGTTATCACAAAAAAGCGGCCTGCCTGTTTTCGGCGGACCGCTTCTTTTATTTTTATAACACCTTACGAAAACAACTCTTTGAGGAAACTTTTTTTGCCACCCGTTTCCTTGGCGAGTTCTTCCAACAGTTCCTTTTGGCGGGCCGTCGGCTTTTTGATTACCTCAATTTTTACATTGACGAGCAAATCGCCAAAGCCCTTTTTGCCCAGGCGCGGCATCCCGTTGCCCTGTACTTTAATCACAGAGCCGAACTGCGTGCCCTTGGGAATTGTAACCTCAATTTCCTTGCCCTCAATCGTCGGTACTTTAATGCTTCCGCCCAATACAGCCTGCGGGTAAGTAATCGGCGCATCAATCAGCAAGTCATCGCCCGCACGTTTAAAAATTTTATGTTCTTTCACGTGGACTTCTACATACAAATCCCCAAAGCCGCCGCCGTTGGTGCCAATATCTCCCCCATTGGACACGCGCAGAGTTACACCCGTGCGCACGCCGGAGGGAATTTTAACCGTAATATGTTCCTTTACGCGTTTGGTGCCGCTGCCTTTGCAGGCGGAACACGGCTTTTCAACCACCGTACCTTTGCCGCCACAATCGGGGCACACTTGGCGCATACTGAAAAATCCCTGCGAATACGTTACCGTACCCGTACCGTTACAGGAGCGGCAAGTCTTGCGCGCAGAACCCGGGGCCGCGCCGGAACCGTCGCACTCGGCGCAGTTATCCAGGCGGGTATAATCCACGGGAACTTCTTTACCCGCAAAGGCTTCCTCCAACGTCAGGGTAACGTCTAATTTTAAATCTTCCCCCCGTTGTGCACGCGGAGCGCCGCGGCGTCCGCCGCCAAAAGCCCCGCCAAACATATCACCGAAAACAGAGCCAAAGATATCGTTAATATCCCCAAAGCCCCCGGCATTAAATCCGCCAAAACCGCCCGCGCCCGATACGCCCTCGTGGCCGTATTGGTCGTACATTTGCTTTTTTTGCGGGTCGGACAAGACGGAAAACGCTTCGTTTACTTTTTTAAATTGTTCCTCGGCTTCTTTATTGCCCGGGTTTCTGTCCGGGTGGTACTTCATCGCCTGGCGCCGGAACGCAGACTTAATTTCTACCTCGGTGGCGGTACGCTCAATACCGAGGATTTGATAATAATCTTCTTTCATTTTAGTAGGCATAGTCCTTAAATCTCTTTTTTATATTTTATTAAATTTGCACTCTGCCTGCACGTCTGCCGAAAATAACGCCTCCGCCATAAGCGCAAAATTTATGTTATAATATATATACAAATTAAGGGAGAACGCCCTTTTTGCCCCGCGCCGCAAGGCAAAGGGGACGGGAGAGGTGTCTCTTTATTTGGTATAATAAACTTATGTACGCAATTATTGAAACTGGTGGAAAACAGTACTGGGTTAAACCCGGTCAAAATCTGCAGGTTGAAAAACTGGACGCGGAAGTAGGCGCCAATGTGGACTTGAAAGTCCTCTGGGCCGCTAACGAAGAAGGTACCTCGGCAGATGCCAAAGCCGGTAACACGGCCAAGGTCACCGCTCAAGTGGTCAAACATTTGAGAGGTCCGAAAATCCTCGTTTTCAAAAAGAGACCGAAAAAAGGTTACGAAAGAACCATCGGCCACAGACAGGATTTAACGCAAATCAAAATTACGGATATCCAGTTAGCATAACTTGGGAGACTAAACTATGGCACATACAAAAGCACAAGGTTCTTCCTCCAACGGAAGAGACAGCCACGGCCAGCGTTTAGGTATTAAACGCTACGGCTCCCAGTTTGTAAACGCTGGGGAAATCATCGTCCGCCAACGCGGTACCAAATTCTTGCCCGGTACCAACGTTTCTAGAAGCAGCGATGACAGCCTTTTTGCCCGCGTCGCCGGCATTGTTACTTTTGAATGGGTAACGAGAGGCAAAAAGCAAATTTCCGTGTACCCGAAAGTTGCGGAAACCAAAGAAGCCAAAGAGCCCGCTAAAAAACCGGCTGTAAAAGCCGCCAAAAAGCCCGCCGCCAAGAAACCGGCTGCGAAAAAGGCTCCCGCCAAGGCCAAAAAAGCCGACGCGGCCAAATAAGCGCTTCACAGTTTAAAAAGCGGCAGGATAACTCCTGCCGCTTTTTTTGTAGTACATTTAAGCGGGGGGCAAAAATATCCCCCGTATGATACAATAAAGATATGAAGAAGGACGAACTGCACGTTTCGCAAGACGAGTGGGTTTACACCTGCACCAAGTCGCCTGCGCGGGCCAAGGTAAAAAGGGCACGCACCAAGGCGAAACGCCGTTTGTCCAAAAAACTGCTGGCCCAAACCGAATATTAATTTGGTTTCCGGCCAAAACCGATTTAAGTGTAGAAAGGACGAATTTATGCAATCCGGAAGTTTTTTAGACCGTGTTAAAATTTACCTCACCGCCGGCAAAGGCGGGGACGGCTGCTTATCTTTCCGCCGCGAAAAATTCATTGAGTTCGGCGGCCCGAACGGCGGTTGCGGCGGCAAAGGGGGCGACATTATTTTGCAGGCCGACCCCAACTTAACCACGCTTCTGGAACTGGCGTATAACCCGCACATTGAAGCCCAAAATGGCGAAAAGGGCGGCACGTACAACAAAACGGGCCGCGCCGGAGAAGATAAAATCGTCCGCGTGCCGTGCGGCACGATTGTTAAAAAAGACGGCCAAGTGCTTGTGGATTTGACCGAAGCCGGGCAGCAATTTACCGTCGCAAAAGGCGGTATGGGCGGCCGCGGCAACCAATCCTTTAAAACCCGCAACAACACCGCCCCGCACATTGCCGAAAACGGCCAGCCGGGCGAAGAAGTTACGCTGTTTTTGGAACTCAAAGTTTTGGCGGATTTGGGATTAGTCGGATTCCCCAATGCAGGCAAAAGCACCTTTTTAAGCCGCATTTCCGCCGCGCGCCCGCGCATTGCAGATTATCCGTTTACCACCTTAAACCCCAACTTGGGCATTACCTTGCACAAAGGGCTCAGTTTTGCTACCGCCGACATCCCGGGTATTATTGAGGGCGCCAGCGAGGGCAAGGGGTTGGGAACGCAATTTTTAAAGCATATTGAGCGCACCCGCGTACTGCTCCACTTGGTGGACCCGGAAGGGTTTAACGGGATGAACGCGGAAAAATCGGTAAAAGTAATTGAAAACGAACTGAAAACCTTTGATAAAAACCTGTTTTCCAAACCGCGCATTATCGTGGTGAACAAAATGGATTTGCCCGAAGCGCAAAAAGCATACGAAACGATTAAAAAGAAATTTAAAAAGCACAAAGTAATGCTGATGTCCGCCGCAACGGGTGAGGGCGTAAACAAGGTGTTGGACGAAGTGGTCAAAATCTTGGCCGCTACGCCCGTGGAAGCCCCGGTAGAAGTAAAAAACGCCGCGGCCACGCACCGGGTGGAACCGATTTTCTCCATTTCCCGCGATGAGGAAGACGTCATCCACATTACGGGCAAAAAAGTGGAAGAGTTTATCGCTATGACGAACTTCAACCAGCCCGAAGCCATTGCGCGTTTGCGCGGAATCTTCAAAAAAATCGGCCTGGAAAAAGCGCTCCTTAAATACGGGGTGCAGGACGGCGATTCCCTGGTCGTAGGCGGCCGGGAATTTGAGTGGAACGGCGACTTTGACAACGAAGCCCCGACCACGCCTGAGCACGTCGGCTACAAACGCCGCACCACCAAGCAGGAACGCTTGGACAAGCGTAACGCCCGCCGAAAGGCCAAGCGCGAAGCCAAGAATAATTAGTTTTAAAGCCCCCGTTTAAAACGGGGGTTTTTTATTAGGCAGAAAAACTTTTTCCAAAGGTTGCTGCGTTAGCGTGCAACACTACAAGGAGTGTCGCTTAATTAATCGCTACCTAGCGCATTGAGTGGCGGCCTGCTAATGCTTGTGTTTTGTTTATTAATATAATTCACAGAATCTATCACGGAAGCATAATTGCGCCGGGATTTACGCACAAAGGACGGATAGGCGTCCTTCCAACTTAATTTATAATAATCGCTCCCCATTGACTGTTCCATAAAAGCGGCTACATCGGCATTAAATACAGGGAACATAAATAACTCTTCCGTAGCAGGCACCTTTTTGCCATTTTTTGTTTTCGCCCAGTAAGAGGAGGTCATATTGCCGGACACAATACCGATTAATTCCCCGGTATTGGTCATTACGCCCGAGCCACTCATCCCTTTGCGGATGCCAAAGTTCTTGGTGTAAGCAAACCCCAACGCTTTTACATAATGCACGGCATAAGGGTCGGGCGCTATTTTTCGCACGCCGTCAAAAATGGAAATAACAGAAATTTTACGATCAATAATGGCATTAAAATTATCAAATAATACCAAAGGCGGCAGTTCGGGGCTTTTTATACGGGCAAACTGGCTTTTTGCTTTGCGGTTTTGCTCCAAATAGGCGGAAAATTGCGCCCCTGTTATCGCCCGGTTATATGGCTGTTTTTTGGTAGCGTGGCGATAATAAGTAAGGGGAGCACGGTCTAGGTCCAAACGGATAAGGGCAAAATCATTTTTGACAAACACCTTGGACGAATACCCCGGATGAATAAACACCGCAGGCTTTTTAGCCGTGTGCGAGACTTTTGCCAAAGCGGACACGGGGCGCTCCAATAAATCCATTTGAATCGTACAGCCGTTCTGGCAGGTTTGCGCCACACAATGCGCCGCCGTGGCGAACCACCGCCGCCCAATGCGTGTAGCCTGGCACTTGGCTTGCTGTCCGCCGCCAGCAGGCTTGATAAAATACTCAAAGGTATGGTAAAAATCTTCCTTTGTCGTGTGCTTGTCCTCGTCGGTAACCGATAGTACGCTTACCTGCGCCCAAACTGCGCTTGCGCAACAGAACA
Organism: Candidatus Avelusimicrobium stercoris; assembly: GCA_002432025.1. Taxonomy (GTDB): domain Bacteria; phylum Elusimicrobiota; class Elusimicrobia; order Elusimicrobiales; family Elusimicrobiaceae; genus Avelusimicrobium; species Avelusimicrobium stercoris. The sequence continues at coordinate 5,374 of DJFE01000025.1, forward strand.
AAAAGAGAAATACAAGTAACCGCTTCATTTTGCTTCCTGTTTGGCCGGCTCCGGCAATTTGATACGCACATCAAACCCGGCCAAGTTCCGCAACTCTTTGGACGGCCACGAGAGGTATTTTACTGTATTTAAAGCGGGCAAGGCCTCGTCCACCAGGTCGCACGTCATTATTTGCCCTTCGTCCAATACATACGGGAAAACCATACCGATAAAGGTTTTCTCCCGCGGGAAACGGCGGGCAAGCGAAGAGAGTTTGGAATAATCCAAATGGTCCGCCCCAGCATAAACAATAAACAGGGCATCCGGCTCTTCTTGGCGGTATTCGGCTATGGCCTTGGCCCAATCCACATTGCGCACACGCATCCCCTCGGGTGTACTCCACATATTCACTTCTTCTTTTTGGGTTACACCGGGGATTTCCATTTGCGGCGGCGTATGATAAAACACATAACTGCTTTCTAACCCTTTAATGCGGATACCCAAGCGGGTGGCGGTTTTAAATAAATCTTCGTATTCCGGGTTGGCTTTGCTCATCCACTCACGCGCGGGAAGCATATTCTTTTTACCTCGCGGCAAAAACTCCGTTACCAACACCATTTTGCGGTTGGGATATTTGGCCCGCAGGGCTTCCAAAAAGGTACTTATACCCGGCTGTAACCAAATGTAGTCGTGGATTTCGCCCAACATTACCTGTTTGATTTCTGGGCCGATTTGGTCCGCCATTTGAATAAAAGGGGTTGCGGTAGGTTCGGATACCTTTTGCGTTAAAAAATCGTTTTCCCGGGCTTTTAAGGCCTTAAACAAGGCCGTGCGTTGTTTCCACAGCGTGGCGATAGCGCGGTTATTGGCCGCCAAGAAATAATTGCGCTGGGCTTCGGGCGATAAACGCTTAAAAAACGGGAGTTCCACATACGGCCCCAACGGGTCGCGCTTCCACGGCCAGCCATTTACGGCAAGCGCGGGCATCTCATCCGGCAAAAGCAGGGGTTGCGTTAATGGTAATTTTTCCAGGGCTTGGCGCGTGCGCAATTCCCGCTGAATAAGTAGTTTTTCCAAATTGGGGAACGAAAAAGTCCGGTTGGGCACTTTGGGGCGCGCCGCTTTGGCTATTTTGGTAAGCGCACCGGGCCCCTTGCGGACAGGTTTACCTTGGGCAAACAAGGTTTGAGCCGCCAAACAAATCGTAAAAATACAAAGAGTACGGACTACAAGAGGTTTCATAAGGTTCTCCCACGTACGGCTTTTTTATATTATAAAAAGATAATAGCAAATTGTCCGCTAAATAGGGCACAAAAAACCCCGCAACCAAAAAATTGCGGGGTTTTCGTGTGCAAAAGAGAACTTATTTGTAACTGACAAATACGCCAGGTCCCATAGTAGAACTGAGCGATACGCTCTGCACATACACCCCTTTGGAGGTGCTGGGTTTCACGCGGAGGATGGTATCCATTACCGCTTTGGCGTTTTCGGCCAGTTTGGCGGCGTCAAAAGACGCTTTGCCAATGATGGCGTGCACAATACCGTACGCATCGGCCTTGAACTCAATGCGGCCCGCTTTCAACGCTTTGATGGTGTTAGCCAAGTCAAAGGTTACGGTGCCGCTCTTCGGGTTCGGCATAAGACCGCGCGGACCCAAGATTTTGGCGGCTTTGGCCAAGTCTCTCATCGTGTCCGGGGTGGCAACGAGCACATCAAAGTCAATTTTGCCTTTGAGCACTTCGTCCACAATGTCTTCGCAACCGACTCTGTCGGCGCCGGCCTGTTGGGCTTCTTGCGCGTGTTCGCCTTTGGCGATAACGGCAATGCGTTTTGTCTTACCCGTACCGTGCGGCAAGGCGACGGTGGTGCGGACCTGCTGGTCGGCTTTTTTGGTATCAATACCAAGTTTCACGTGGATTTCAACGGTTTCGTCAAATTTGGCTTTGGCGTTATCTTTTACGATTTGAGCGCCTTCCGCCATCGTGTAAACTTTGGATTTGTCGTACGTCTTTTGTGCGGCTTCCAATCTTTTTCCCATCTTAAATACTCCTTAGGTTTTAACGGGCGTTTTCGCCCTCCCTCAGTTTAAATTTATTTTACTACGTCCACACCCATACTGCGGCAGGTACCTTTTACCATTTCGGCGGCCTGTTTGATGTCTTTCGTGTTCAAATCGGGCAGTTTCTGCGCGGCGATTTTTTCGCACTGGGCTTGGGTAATCTTGCCGACTTTATCTTTGTGGGGAGCGCCGGAACCTTTGGCGATGCCCAATTCTTTAATAATCAGCACAGCCATAGGCGGCATCTTGGTGATGAAGGTGAAGGAGCGGTCTTCGTAAACGGTGATGATGACCGGGATCTTAATGCCTTTTTCCATTTTAGCCGTCTTGGCGTTGAATTGTTTGCAAAATTCCATAATGTTCACACCGTGCTGGCCCAAAGCCGGACCCACGGGCGGAGCCGGGTTAGCGGCGCCAGCAGGAATCTGCAATTTGATGTAACCTTTAATTTTTTTCTCTTTTGCCATTTTGTTGTTACTCCGTATTTTTTACTGCTTTACTGCGGTAAAATCTAGTTCTTTTCTACTTGCAAGAAGTCCACTTCCACAGGGGTTTTGCGGTCAAAGACCGTAACCATAACTTTAAGTTTGTTCTTCTGCTCGTTGACTTCTTCCACTTCACCGATGAAATGCTTGAACGGGCCTTCCGTAATGCGGACGCTTTCGCCGCGTTCAAATTCCACCACGTGTTTGGGTTTGCCGGAGGGGTTGTCCGTCAGTTCTACGATACCGGCAATTTCTTCTTCCGGCAGCGGAACGGGGTTCGGATCACCCAAGAAACCGGTTACGCCCGTAATATTCTTAATAAACCAATATGCTTCGCTGGTCATTAACATCTGTACCAGCACATAACCAGGGAAAAATTTCCGTTTGCGTAAAATTTTCTTGTTTTGTTTGACTTCAACAACTTCTTCGGTGGGAACCAGGACCTGAAAAACGCGGTCCCCAAAGCCCTGGATGTCAATATTAAGCAGGATTTTTTCTCTTACTTTGTCCTCGTGCCCCGTTTGGGTGTGCACGACGTACCACGCTTTTTCTTCCATTAGCGACCCCCGACTACTGCGCCCAACACTTTGGTCAGGCCAAAGTCAATGACGCCGACATACGCAGACACCAACGCCACTACAATCATAACGAGGATAGTGGATTGGACCACTTCCTGTCTGGAAAGCCAGGTGGATTTTCTCAATTCGCCAACAGATTGTTTGAGAAAATTGATTGCTTTATTCATAAATATCCGTTTCCTTGATATAAAACCTGGCAGGAGCGGAAGGACTCGAACCTTCAGTCCCGGTTTTGGAGACCGGTGGTTTACCAGTTAACCGACGCTCCCACAAAAAATCTTAGGCTTTGCCTTCTTTATGCTTGGTGCTCTTTCCGCATTTTTTGCAGAACTTGTTGACTTCCAACTTGTATTCTTTCTTTTTGCCGCGCACTTGGTAATAGTTTTTGTTTTTGCATTCGGTGCAAACCAGCGCGATCGTAATTCTTTCGTTAGCCATCTTATTATCCTTAAAAGAGAGAACAAATCTCTAAAAATATTGCTGTTCACACTATCTGCGGGGGCATAGTTAAATGCCCCCGCCACAGTGAACTAAACAATTTTACTACTCAATAATTTTGGTTACA
>DJFE01000016.1:0-191 GCA_002432025.1 Candidatus Avelusimicrobium stercoris
TATACGGGATCTGTCGTTGTAGTTGTCATCCCGGGCGTGGACCCGGGATCCAGTCTGTTTATTAGAAAAACTCTTTATTTTATTCCTAGATTCCAGGTTCCCGCTTGTATGCGGGCCCTGGAATGACAATAAAGTGTTCATAAATCCTTTCATTTTTTTCTCCTCATTAAGGCCTTTATATTTGAGCAAAA
>DJFE01000016.1:327-7897 GCA_002432025.1 Candidatus Avelusimicrobium stercoris
AAGTCCTGCGGACGGCTTACCTTTTCCCCCTCTTTTGGCTAATGGAACCACACTGTTTTGGCAATGTCGCAAACAAACGAAACGGCATCAATAAAAAAATAAGGCTGTTATAAAATTGAGGTCATTCTGAACTGGCGGCCCGCAGGGTTTTCATAATCTACTGCTTGGGCAGTTGGTCGTTTATAAAAATAAAAGTCATACTGGAAGGTTTCTGTCCAGTATCCGTTGTTTTCCTCTTTTTGAGCAACAACAGATCCTGGACTACAACTTTCCTGGATGACGGCAACAACTACACAATCGGTAGGTCCTGAAACAAGTTCAGGATGACCTCTTTTTTCATAAAGTCGTCATTCCCGAAGCTCGTAGTCGGGAATCCGTTGTTTGTCGTGGTTGTGCTCTTCCGAAACGCCCATCCACGAACCCTGCGGGCCGCTAATTTAGAATATCCTTTTAATTGAAAAGCCCCCGGTTTAACGCCGGGGGTTTTCCATTATGTCTGGTTTTAGTCTGTCTTTACGCTTACTTTCTAAATATTTCCGTTACGCGGTTAAAAATACCGTTGCAATAGGCGATTGTCAAACCATAGTTGGAAAGAGCCACTCCTTTTTCCTTTAAAATATTCAGCCGCCGCATAATCTGCGTGCGCGTTACCATACACCCACCGCATTGTACGGCCAATTTGTAGGTTTGCGCATCGTCCGGCAAGGCATCCAAATTAGCCACCACGGTAAATTGCAATTTTTTGCCCGTGTACTTTTGCAGCCAGTTGGGTATTTTCGTACGGCCGATATCGTCGCACTTGTTTACGCTGTGGGAACAGGACTCCATAATCAGCACCTTGTCGCCGTCCTGCAAGGTATCAATCGCGCGAGTACCCTTTAAATACGCCTCAAAATCCCCCTTTAAGCGTGAAAACAAAATGCTGAAACTCGTCAGCGGGATGGTGGGAGGAACAACGGAACTGACGTATTTAAACGCTTGGGAATCCGTTACCACCAGTTTGGGCGTATGCGTTTGCAAATAATTACTCAGTTCGCTGTCCTTTAAGCACACCGCCACCGCGCCGATATCAAGCAAGTTGCGTATCGTCTGCACCTGTGGCAGGATAATGCGTCCCTCGGGCGCAGAAGCGTCAATCGGAATAACCAACACCACCTCGTCCCCGGCGCGGACGTAATCGTCCAACAGTACCGACTGCGAATAGGAACTCTTGGGCAGGTGCTTTTTAATCATATCCAACAGGATAGGCAGTTGCGGTTTTTTGCACGAAAAATCTACGATATCAACACCCGTTATTTGCACATCCAATTTATGCAAATCGCTTTTGTTATGCACCAAAAAGAACGGCACCTTGCGCGCGGAGCACAGTTGCATTAAATTTTTATCGTACGAATCTAATTCGCCCGTGAACACCAAAATCGCCAAATCCACTTGGTCCAACGCTTCGTTCGTGCGGCGGACACGCTGGACGCCCAAGGCGGACGCGTCGTCAATCCCGGCGGTATCCACCAAGGTTACCGGGCCAATGCCCAAAATTTCAATAATCTTTTTGACGGGGTCCGTCGTCGTCCCCGGGTGGGCGGCCACGACGGAGACTTCCTGCCCCGTCAGGGCGTTAATCAAGGAACTTTTGCCCACGTTCATTTTTCCAAAAATGCCGATATGCGGCCTGTTTACTTTTACCATAATAGGAATTATAATATTTTTCCCCCACCGCTGTCCGTGCGGCGGGCTCAATATAAGGTATAATAAAATAAAGTCCGTACCACGAGGTTATTACTATGAATAAGTTTGACGTGTATCTAAAAGACCGTGCCAAGTTGGTGGAAAAAAATCTTTCCAAATATATTTCCAAAATCAAAAACTCTCCTAAAATTTTGACCGACGCAATGGATTATTCCTTGGAAGCCGGCGGCAAGCGCGTGCGCCCTATTTTGCTTATGGCCACCGCCGAAGCGTTTGGCAAAAAAGCGGCCGATGTAATGCCCGCAGCCTGCGCCGTGGAAATGCTGCACACCTATTCTTTAATCCACGACGATTTGCCGTCTATGGACAACGATTCCTTGCGCCGCGGCAAACCCACCAACCACAAAGTATTCGGCGAGGACCTTTCCTTATTGGCGGGTGATGCGCTTTTAACGTATGTGTTTGAAGTGTTTGCGCAAAACGGCAAGGTAAAGGCCATCGGCGCGGAAAATACTTTAAACGCGCTAATGAACTTTGCCAACTGCGCCGGGGCCTCGGGTATGGTCGGCGGGCAAGTGGCCGACGTATATGCCGAAGGGATGGGCGCCGCCGATGCGGCCAGCACGAGAGCGGACAAAATCCGAAAAATTTCTAAACCGCTTGCGGATAAATCCCTGCACTATTTTATGCTCCCCGCCACGGTTAAGGAAACCACGCCTGAAACCATTTTAAACTACATCCACGCCAACAAAACGGGTGCGTTAATCCGCGGCAGCGTGGAAACGGGCGCCTTGTTGGCCGGAGCCAAAGGCAGCGATTTAACCTTGATTAAAAAGTACGCCAACTGTATCGGTCTCGTATTCCAAATTGTGGACGATATTTTGGACGTTACGGCCTCTGCCAAGCAGTTGGGCAAATCTAACAGCGACAAGGAAAACGGCAAACTGACCTTCGTCAGCCTGTACGGATTAGAGGGCAGCCGCAAGCACGCGCAGTTGTTAATCGCTAACGCGCAAAAAGCCTTGAACGCGCTCAAAAACGTCAAAAAGAAAAACCTATGGCCGCTGTACGAAATGGCGGAATTTTTCAAAACCAGAACGTATTAAGGAGTAATATGAAAGTTCTCCCCAGTATTCAAAGTCCGCACGATTTACGCTTAATTAAAAAAGAACTCCTGCCCACATTGTGCGAGGAATTGCGCCAAGTAATTATAGAAACCGCCAGCCACAACGGCGGGCACTTGGGTTCCAGTTTGGGCGCGGTGGAAATCATCACGGCCCTGCACTATGTCTTTAACACGCCCGAGGATAAAATCGTGTTTGACACGGGCCACCAAGCCTATGCGCACAAATTGCTCACGGGCCGCCAAAAGGAATTTGCCACGATCCGCACGCAAAACGGCCTTAGCGGATTTCCCAAACGCACGGAAAGTGAATACGACACTTTCGGCGCGGGGCACGCCTCCACGGCTATTTCCGCCGCGCTGGGGCTGGCTATCGCGCGCGACCAACGCAAGGAAAAAAACAAAGTAATTGCGGTGGTGGGCGACGGATGTTTGACAGGCGGTATGGCGTATGAAGCAATGCAAAACGCGGGCCTGCTGCGCACGGATATGCTGGTTATTTTAAACGATAACCAGATGTTTATCTCCCAGCGTGTCGGCGCGTTAGGAAAGGCGCTTACCAAACTGCTGACCACCAAATATGTACAACTGGCCGAAGAAAAAGCCACCAACTTTTTAAAACGCTTTGACGAGTTGGGCAACAACGCGGCTAAACTCGCCAAGCGGGCGCGCTCTATCCTGTTTCCCGGTACGCTGTTTGAGGAAATGGGCTTCCGTTATTTTGGCCCGGTAAACGGGAACGACATTAACGAAATGATTGAAGTGCTGGAAAATTTAAAGGACGTAAAGGGCCCGGTAATGCTGCACGTAGTTACCAAAAAAGGCAAAGGCTATAAGCCCGCAGAGGAAAAGCCGACCAAGTTCCACGGTATCGGTATTTTTGACGTGGAAACGGGCGACTCCTTGGGCAAATCTTCCGCCCTTACGTTTACAAAAGCATTTTCCAACGCGCTTTTGAAACTGGCGGAAAAGGACCCCTCCATTGCCGCCATTACCGCCGCAATGCCCGAGGGGACGGGATTAGACGCGTTCCGCGACAAATTCCCCTCCCGCTATTTTGACGTAGGCATTGCCGAGGAACACGCGGCCACCTTTGCGGCCGGACTTGCGGCAGGCGGCGTAAAGCCTATTGTCGCGCTCTATTCCACCTTTGTCCAGCGTTGCTACGACCAGATTTTGCACGATATTTGCTTGCAAAAACTGCCCGTTGTGTTTGCGCTGGACCGTGCGGGGCTGGTGGGTGAAGACGGCCCCACGCACCACGGCGTGTTTGATTTAAGTTTCCTGCGCGACATCCCGAATTTGATTTTGGCCGCCCCGGCGGACGAAAACGAAATGCAGCATATGCTTAAAACCGCCTTTGACGCAAAAGCCCCCTTTGTGCTGCGCTATCCGCGCGGAGCGGGCTTCGGCGTGAAATTAGACGACGAACCCCAAGATTTGCCTATCGGCAAGGGCGTATGGCTAAAAAAAGGCAAGGATGTTACCATTTTGGCCATTGGCAACCGCGTGCACCCAGCAGTAGCGGCGGCCGAAGCGCTTAAAAAGCATAAAATTGACTGCGGAGTCGTCAATATGCGCTTTGTAAAGCCGTTGGATACGCAACTGATTGACGAAGCCTTAAAGGTTTCCAAGCATTTGGTTACCGTGGAAGACAATATGCTGGCGGGCGGTTTTGGCTCGGCCGTGGCCGAATATCTGGCCGACAAACAGGCCAATTTCAAACTCCTGCGCCTGGGCATAGGCGACGAATTTGTGGAGCACGGCAAGGTGGCTAACTTGTTTGACAAGTTGGGCCTCAATGCCGAACAGATGACGGACCATATTTTAAAATGGATAAAGTGAGGACTTTATGACTACCAAAGAACAACAAGCCATTGAGCACGAAGATTCTTATATTAAAGCGTATGAAGATATTGCGCTTTTGAAGAAGGACATTATGCGCCCCGTGCGTATGGAATTAGAGGTAATGAAGCCGGAAATTTACCTCCGCCATTTCAACGTAACCGATACGGTGGTTTGCTTTGGCAGCGCGCGCGTGCGCGAGGAAAAGGATGCGTCCGCCAAACTCAAATCCGCCAAGGAAGCCCTTGCCAAAGACCCGTCTGACAAAAATTTGCAAAACCGCGTGTACGAAGCCGAAGGTTTGGCTAAACTTTCCAAGTATTACGACGAAGCGCGCAAATTCGCCAAAATCGTGGTACAGCACGCCGGCGACCGCTTTGCCGTGGTTACAGGCGGTGGCCCGGGCTTAATGGAAGCCGCCAACCGTGGGGCCTTTGAAAACGGAGGGAGAAGTATCGGTATGAACATCACCCTGCCGCACGAACAGCACCCCAATCCGTACATCACCAAAAATTTGGCGTTTTTGTTCCACTACTTTGCCATCCGCAAACTGCATTTGGTAATGCGCGCCAAAGCCTTTGTGGTGTTCCCCGGCGGGTTCGGAACGTTTGACGAACTGTTTGAAATTTTAACGCTTGTTAAAACGGGCAAAAAGCAGGAAATCCCGATAGTCTTAGTGGGCAAAGAGTTCTGGAATACGGTAGTTAATATTCCGGGCTTGGCCTCCTACGGCGTGATTTCGCCCGAAGAAGCCGAAGCCTGCGCCACGGTGGAAACTGCCGAAGAAGCCTGGGATATCATCGCCAAGTTCTACAAAATTAAATAACGCTCAAAAGTGTGCAAAAAGCCCCGCCAAATCGCGGGGCTTTTTTATGGGGTGAAGAAACCATTAAATAGTAATTAACTGTCATATATCTTTGAAAAAGGCATTTTTGCCATTGATGATTTACTATGCCACAATTTCCGCGTTGCCTTAATAGCAGAGTTCACATATTCTTTACTCAAATTTTTATAGTTTATTTCTTCATCACGTTCCCTGTGATAATTTTCATAATAAAATTTTGCTAATTTCGTATCATTATTGAGTAGGCAAATATTGGTGGCATCCAAGCCGAACCTTGCATATTTTTGTTCTTTAAATTTTTCTATATATGATAGCATCCACCTTTTTGCAAATTCGGGGTCTCTCAATTTTCTATAAAATAATATTTCTGCTTTTGCCATATTTGCCAAATTTAGTATTTCATTTCTAAATTGGGTTTCATCCTTATATTCTACGAACTTGCCATATCTGGCGGCGGGTTGTCTTGAAAAAGCAAAACATAAAACGTCCGGTTGCTTATCCCCCCACAAAAAAGTTAAACCTATATTTAGATAAGTTCCTTTGTCCCAATTTGACGGTTGAAATTCCACTACCGTAAAAAAATAATCATTATCATCTAAATATACCCGGGATGTTCCTTTCTGAAACACCCCCAGCGGCAACAAAATTTCCTTACAAACTTGTTTTATAATTTTTGAACAAATATTTTTATCGTCCATAGGGCAATCATAAATAATTTATTTTTCTAACTTCATATACAAAAGCGGGTACGGGTTACCTTACTCATCGTAATCCGTCCGTTTGTAAGTAATAAATCCTAAATGTTCGTAAAATTCCACCGCCTGCGGGTTCTGCTCGTTTACCGTAAGTTCACGCAAGCCATAATGTGCCAGTGCGTATTGAACCAGCCGGCGGCCGAGGCCTTTTCCCCTCTCTTGGGGAGCAACAAATAGCATTTCAAGCCGCCCTTTTTCTACCCCCATAAAGGCAACCGGAGCGCCCTCTTCCGCTACGATTAAATGCTCCACTTGCCTTAACGCCTGCGGCACATAGTTTTTTATTTTGCTTATTTCCGCCGGGGAGAGGAACAAATGCGTTTTCCGCACGGAATTGTCCCACACGGCTTCTAATTGCGCCACCAACTGCGGCCCGCGGTGGCTTACTTCAACTATTTTCATAATAGTTATTATACGATACTTACCGTTACAAATAAAAATCTACTGGATTACAAACCGCCGCCAAGAGCCGTCGCTGTCCTCTTCCGAGGATCCGATTTCGCTGCATATTTCTACTGCTTTTTTATTGCTTGGCGGAGCCGCACAATAGATTTTCCCGGGCAAATGTATGCCACGGAAATCACCCGAAGCCACAATAACATAAAAATATTTTTCAGCCGAGCGGGAAATAGCAAAACGCCCGTTTTTTAATTGGTCGGGACTGTCCCAATTAAAATTTTTTGCCAGAGATCGCGGAAACGATAACGTAAGCGCATCCAAAGAAGACGCATACCGCAAATTTTGCATATAATACAATTCCTGTGCCTGACGCACCGAACGCACCAAACCAACGGCTTCCATAGCGCGCGTTTTTTCTACCACTTTTTCATATTGCGGCACGGCCACCGCCGCCAATATGCCGATAATGAGGACGACAACTAATAGTTCAATCAAGGTAAAACCTAAACTAGCCGTACGAAAAGTATTTGCCGTGCGGCCACTGATGCTAGTAGCGTCATTCTGGAAAGTTGGCTGGCGCGGAGCGTTCCAGAATCTGTTGTTGCGAAACAGCGAGATTCCGTACAGAAACCTTACGGAATGACGTCTGTTTGGGGTTGCCGTGCGGCCACTTGTTGTTAAGCCGTCATCCCGGAAGGTCTTTATCCGGGATCTGTCGTTGCCGTTGTAGTAGTCATCCCGGGCGTGGACCCGGGATCCAGTCCGTTTATAAAGACCTTTTCCTTTTCTATTTCTGGATTCCAGGTTCCCGCTTGTATGCGGGCCCTGGAATGACAACAAAGTATCCGTAAATCCTTTCATTTTTCATTTTTTCTCCTTGTTATGACCTTTATATTTGAGCAAAACGGCCTTTTATAC
>DJFE01000016.1:8014-114424 GCA_002432025.1 Candidatus Avelusimicrobium stercoris
CGAAACAACCCCTTTAAAAAGAAGGACAGAAAAGCAACAGCAAAAACGGCATTTTTTGCCGTCATACTGAACTGGCGGCCCACTAGGGTGCGGCCCGCCAGTTCAGTATAACCCCTAATTTAAAAACGACATAAAAAAGGCCGGCGGGTTGCTGCCCGTCGGCCTTTTTTGCTGGAACTAAATTATTTTCTTTTTGTTGCTTTTTTTACCGTTTTTTTAGCGGCCGGTGTCTTGGCGGCGGCTTTTTTTACGGTTACTTTTTTAGCAGTCTTTTTAACAGCAACCTTTTTCACGGTTTTCTTAACAGCCGCTTTTTTAACGGCGGTTTTTTTGATTGCTGCCTTTTTGACGGCTACTTTCTTCACGGTTTTTTTTGCACAGGCTTTTTTGGCGCAGCCGGCTTTTTTGCAAACCTTTTTAGCAGGTTTCTTAACTGCGGCCTTTTTAACGGCTACTTTTTTGGCAGCCGGTTTTTTTGCGACGGCCTTCTTCACGGTTTTTTTAACAGCCATTTTTCTCTCCCGAGACAATTAGTTTTAACCTCATAAAAATAATAGCACAAATTATTTTAAATTGCAAACATTTTCTCGTCGTAAAATAATTTTTTCAAAAAAATCAAGCGCTTATTTTTCCATTTTCCCCGTCGGAGATTGCTTTTTCTGGCGCAAAATGCTATATACGCCCGTGCGCCCGCAAAGCGCCGTAAAAACAAACGCATTTAGCGTATTACGGTACGCCAGTGAAATCGCCGTCGCCGCCAAAATTGCATACCACGCGTGCGTGTGTTGTGCGTAAAATCCGTGCCATACGGCTGAACAAACCGCATATGCAATCAGCAAAATATAGCACCAGTTGCACGCGTAAAAAAATTGCAAGGTACGCTTTAAAGATTCCACTTTTAGCACGCGTAAAAGAAGAGGCAGCCCCACGCTTTTGCCTAGCGCAAACGCCACGCCCAATATGATACCCTCGGCGTAATGCCCGGTAAAAATCTGCCCGGCACCGGGGGCTACCAAACTAAATACAAGCGCAAAAAAGGAGGTCATCTCTCCCCCCACAGCGCGAGCAACGCAGTAGCCGTTTTGACCTTGGAAACGCGCGCATAAGCAAGGCCGGAAAGGTGTGTAATTTGCCGCGCCAATTCGTCCAATTTTTCAGGCGCGCCTTGCTTTAATTCAAGTTCCGCTTCCTTCATCAGCACGCGCCGCCCGCACACATAAATCACAAAATTATCCAGCGAAAGTTCGGCTGTCGCGCCGTTATACAAAACATCATACGAGGTCCGTTTGTTGCGCAGCGAAAAAAGGGGCCTTAACTCCGTCAAAGGCAACTTGCCCCACTCTTTTTTATCTGCTAAAAATGATAACGCCTGCGCCAAATTTTTAACGCGCGGCATCGGCAAAGTTTCCTCTTTCCGCACGGCACGGCCGTTTTTTACTTCCGTGCGGGTTTTGAAAGTGGCTTCCCATTTTCCGTCGGTATTTCGCACGCGGAAAGCAATTTTGTTCTGTTCAAAAAAATGATTGGGCGTATCCAAATAGGTATCGCAAATGTGCAAGGCGCGGGGCTTTGCAAGGCGTGTCGCCGGGACTTGCCGAACCGCCGAGAGCACCTTAAAAAATGCACGGGGAGAATTGGCGTCCCATTTAAATTCAGTTTCTATGTTTGGCATAAAATTAGTTTAGCAAAAAAGTATAATAAAAGTTAGGAGAACGCTTATGAAAAAATTACGCCAACCCACCTCTTTGCATTGTTTTGCCTGCGGGAAAAACAACCCGCTAGGCCTGAAATTGGAGTGGTTCAACGATTACGAAAACAAACAAATTGAAACCACTTTCACGCTGTCGGACGATTATTGTTCGTACCCCGGCACGGTACACGGCGGCATTATCGCCACGATTTTGGACGAAACCTCTGGCCGCGCTATTTTGCTAAATAATGACTTTAACCGTTTGATGGTTACGTTAAAAATGGAAGTAGTGTACAAGAAAAACACGCCGACGAATACACCGCTAAAAGCCGTGGGGCGCGTCCTGCGCGACGGCGGTTCCCGCGCGCAAGTGGAGGGAGAAATCATCCTGCCGGACGGCACCGTCTCGGCCAAGTGCACGAGTATTTTATTCAAAATTCCGCAAGCGGTAAAGGACAAATGGGGCCCAGAAGCCAACGAGTGGGCCCGCACTACGCCCAAGGTGGAAGAGTGATATTTTAGAAAAATAGTTGAAGTTGTATGTTATTTTTGCTAGAATAATAATTGTACTAGTTAAGGATAATTGATTTTGGGATCGGTAGCTTAGTTGGTAGAGCGCCTGCTTTACACGCAGGAGGTCAGGGGTTCAAGTCCCTTCCGGTCCATTTCTATTTTCCCCGCCCAAGAGACGGGGATTTTTTGTGTGTTATTTTATCTTTCTCCGACGAGAAATTCCTTGTTGTTTTATTAGTCACCGTCTTAGAGTGCTTTATCCTGGGCGTAAAAGTCAGATAATTCGCCCCAAGTTCTCCGACGGCAGAAATCGCAGGATCCACTTTTTGGCTTTACTTAAATTTTTGTTGAGGTTACAGGTTCAAGTCCTGCGCGGTATCAAACTGTTTTAATAGATAATCTTAAAATAATCCAGTACCGATTTCATTTGATCTTGGGCTGATAAACAGGTATCGGTTAAACGTTCGTGATTATGGGGCCACTCATTAAGGCCTTTATAATAAAACATCTTTATATTGTCCGTAATGATAAATGGCACAATGTTATTGCGCAGACACTCTTTGAACAAAATAAGCCGCCCAATACGTCCGTTCCCGTCTTGGAAAGGGTGTATCGCTTCAAACTGATAATGGAAATCTAATAGTTCCTCAAACGTGTGTTTATCTTTGCGGTTATACTTTGTAATCAGTTCTTTCATTTTGGCCGCTACGTGTTCTGGGCTCGTAGTGTGATGTCCGCCGACCTCATTAACTTGGCGTTTATAGTCTCCCACAGCAAACCACGCTTTACGGCTATCCGAAGTTCCATTTTTAAGCACACCGTGTAATTCTTTTATAAAGCGCTCGCTGGGTTTATAATTGGCATTTTCAATAATCATATCAATACACTTGAAATGATTAGCCGTTTCTACAATATCATCCACTTTGACCGCATTATCTTCCACGCCTATGGTATTGGTTTCAAAAATATAACGGGTTTGCTCGTGCGAAAGTTGGCTTCCCTCTATATGATTAGAATTATAAGTGAGGTCAATTTGTATTTTGTGATAAAAGCCACCGTGTTGTTTAGCCGCTTGTTCGGCTTTTAATACTTGTAGTACGGTATTAGCCACCTTGCTTGGTTTAGGTTTGCGGGTAGGCTTTATGGCATCTTCCGGGATATTCCAAGTCTTACCTGTTAAAAACGCACCAGGGATACGGCCCAGCGTGCAATAATTCCGCACGCTACGCTGCGATAATTTCCATTTTTTAGCCACCTGTGCTACTGATATATATGCCATAAAGAGCCTCCCTTACTAGTAGTATAATTCATTATCGGCAACAAATCAAGCATTATATTATAAATAAATTGTTATATTTTGCCGATACAGGCACTATCCAATAAAATTTTGTCTCTGTGATTTTTGGAGGCGGGTACCTATACCAACGATTTTCTTCAGGCCCGCACCGAGCGTTTCTGGCGCCACAATCTGCGCGCCCGTGGGGATATTTGCAGGAGGTCAGGGATTCGAGTCCTATTCGAACCACCATTTTTTAAGGCACCTTATAAAAGGTGCTTTTTTGTTAGCGTGTTTTTCTCACCTCCGACGAAGAAATGGCGCGGTTTTTATCTATATAGGTCTTAGAGAGGTTTATAAGCCCCACAAAAAAGGTCCGAAACGGGCCTTTTTCTCTAACTGCCAAATTCGCAGGATCCAACTTTTAAATAAATCACCATATTTAGTATATATATAGTTATGGACTATACAAAATCAGCAACAATTATGCAGACAAAATTTATAACTGAATGGAATAATTTGTTAGAGATTTTTAACCAGATTTTATTTTCTATTCCAGACACAGACACTACACGAGTATTCATTCTTTTAACCAATAAGATAAATTCAAATTGTCGAGCGGCAATAAATTTGATAGAACAAGGTTTTATAAATGAAGGTTTCATGATATTTCGCAGTGCCATTGAAACCGTTATTTATGCCAAGTACTTGAAATTATACCCAAAAGAACAAGAAAAATTTCTCCACTTGTCTGACCTCTTTGCAATCAAAAATCTTTTTATTAAGTATAAAAAAATCAGAAATGACCAATCAGCAAAAACATATGAACTTCTAATTTTACAAAAAAGTCTAGAAAATCAGATTAGGGAACTGCTTAATGTCAGTGAATTTTTGAAAAAAGATTTCCCTATATCGACACTAGATTTCAGCGAAGCGAGCTTTCAAAAACTTGATAACTACTTTAAAAAGCAAAAATTCCCCTCACAAAGAGTTTCTTTCTTGTTAGCACGGATCCAAGAACGAGAGCCTCTTTTTGCTCGTACTACTTTTGACTTACACGATATTTTTTATCCATATTACGATGAAAATTCTTCCATTATTCATGGAAATAGCCGATTTTGGAATGTCCGTCCTGAACTAGATGCATTTTTCCTACACAGAATTAGTAGCCACCTAATACGAATTCTGGTAACTACTACAGATTTAATTCAATACGAAATTCCACAAAATCTTTATGATACTTTTAATCAAGCTGTTCACAAGTTAACAAAGCTAGAGTTTATATATGCGCCCAAATAACTTCCTGTTCATCAAAATTCACTTGGCCTTCGGCAAGATTCATTAATTCACGCAACGTTAAATTAGCAGGATTCTTATATTCCAAAATATCCGCTACAATGCGTGGAGACAAATAGCACAAGTTGATATACCGCATAATGGTGCGCTTGGTCATGTGTTGTTCTTGCTCTAATTCTCTGATATTAAGACCTTGTTCCATCCGTTTTTTCAGTTGCCACCCGCGCGCTAATCCCCTTATCAAACTCTCATTTAGTTGCCGTATTGTTAAAATATTCCGGGCACTACCGTTTTGCAATTTTACCGACGACACATTATCCACCATAAAAGTACTACGAACATACAAATTATCTGCCATCCGCACTACCGATAATGCCTTACGTTCTTGTGTTTCGGTTATTTTTGGACAATTGATTAAATCGGTTTTTATTTGTTTCTCATCCAAAAGAATGGTCAAATAATGCGCTTTCCCTGCAGTTTGGCATGTTGCCTTAACAATCCAGGAACGCATTTGTTTATCCGTTATCCCTATCCTATCGGCCAAGGGCTCTAATTCCTCCAAATCGGTCTGTCGGAGAACATCAAGCACGAAATTATCTAGTTGCTCCACTGGCAAGTAATGCCCGCCTACCCCATTGTAGTAATACAATAACTTCCTGTGTTGATTTTTTGAAGAAGTAAATCGGAATTTTTTCCCTTTATCATCATACAACTTATCCGCAAGTACCGTTTTATGAAACTTATAGTGGCAAAACGCATTGGGATCATGGATACGCCTACGAATTACCGCTTGCACCTGCTCCCACAATTCACGGGAAATAATCGGCTTATGCACGCCATTATAGATTTTATTTTGGGCATAATGCGTGATTTTTCCAAGATAAACGGGGTTCGTTAGCATTCGTTGTACCGTATTCTTTTTAAACGGTTCGCCGCCACGTTCCCGTTTGCTATGTTTTGTAACCCATTTCTTGGTATGTATCCCCTGTTTATTTAGCCATTCTGCCACTCCAAGCATATTTTGCACTTCAAGATATTTTTGGAACACCTGCCGCACAATTTCGGCTTCCTGTTCGTTCACAATAAGATGTCTGTCTTTGATATCATACCCCAACGGCGGCGTTCCCCCCATCCACAGCCCCTTGGCCTTACTGGCAGCAATTTTATCCCGCACACGCTCTGCTGATACTTCCCTCTCAAATTGGGCAAAAGATAACAGCATATTAAGCGTTAGTTTTCCCATAGAATTACTCGTGTCAAAGGATTGGGTAATGGACACAAAGTTACAGTTGTACTTATCAAACTCTTGCATCATTTTATGGAAGTCTATGATAGAGCGCGAAAGGCGGTCCACCTTATAGACGACAACTACCTGTACTTGCCCAACCCGAATATCGTTAAGAAGGTTTTGTAATCCAGGGCGCTCCATCGTTCCGCCACTGATACCGCCGTCCGAATACGTTTTATAATACTCCCACCCATTAAACGCTTGGGACAGGATATAGGCCTTACACGCCTCCTCCTGATTTTGGAGCGAGTTAAACTCCATATCTAGGCCGTGTTCAGTAGATTTACGGGTGTATATAGCGCAATTAACTTTTGGCATTTTGCTTCCCCACGAGTCCAAAAAACTTGGGGCCACTAATGTGACCCCGGGTTATCTTCTGCGCTATGGCTGTTAAATTGGGATATATGCTGTTTTCCCACGCATATTCTTTCTCATTTTTCACTATTACTTGAAAAATCTGCCCTTTGTATTTTTTGGTTAGGATAGTTCCTATCGCTAAATTATATTTACATTTATGGGCCCGTTGGATGTATTTTTCGGGGTTACCTGCGTACTTATCAAGGCGAGTTATATACTTTTCTGACAGTTTACAACTATACAATTCGCATTGGATAGCATACCACAAGAGTCTATATTTTCCCATTCGCCCCCGTAATTGATACTGATAGAATATATCCCAATAAAATTGGAGTTTTTCGTCTGGCAAGCCTTTGAGTTCATCAAAATTTTTGGGTAAATAACACTTATTTCTCATTTAGCACCTTCCGAATGCGGTTTATCTTGTGGGTTGAGTTTCCTTTGAAATAGTAGGCCTTGGCTAATTCATCAAAAAACTTAATGGCAGTCTGTAAGAGTTCCGATTCGCGCAATTTCTTGGGGCGTCCAAGCGGATTACCAGAACGCCCCTTTACAAACTGGTTTTTAACGGGCGGTAATATACGCGGCGTCATTTAGATAACCCGAAGAACACATACCCGCTGATAGGCCGTTTGACTATTTCCATCGCCACACGGGATATGCTTTTATAGATTTTGCCTTGGTATTCAAAACCGTTTTCCAACACTTTTACTTCTATGGTTTGTCCGTGGTAGGTTTTTGTGATAACTGTGCCGACGGCAGGTAAGCGGACATCCCGTTCTTTGGGTTTCGGAGTGGCCACATCTACGACTTGTTTGGTTGATTTTACAACTGCTTGTTTAGATTTTTTCTTCATAAAAACTCCCGATAGTATATTGGTTTAGTGGGCTTTTTGCCCATTCCTATTACCGCTTACTATCGGGAGTAAAGTCAAGTTATAACTGTCTATGTGTTAAATCCTTAAACCGATTAAAAAATGCCGTTATCTTTTCCACCACACTTAAACGCTTTTGGGTACGATTATTAGAGCGGGAAAACAAAGAAATCGGTGGTAAAATACCTGCAAGTTCCTTGCCAAAAGTTTGCACATAGCCATCACGGAAGGCATTATTTACAAACGAATAGGTAGCGTCTTTATTCAAGTTTTCGTCTTTGATAATAGCGTCTAACTCGGCTTTCTTCTTTTGCTGAATAAATGCCTGCCAATCGTCATCAATGCGTGTAGCTGGAGTCAAAGCACTAATAAACTGTTCAATTAAGTCCTTTTTACTGCGCAGTTCCATACTGGAATCAATACTCTTGGTAATGGTAACTACAATTTCTTTATCCTTAAAGTGGCTTTCTTGGTATTTGTGCAGCAACATCAAAATATAGTCAATGTTAATTTCAATTTGCTTGATTAGTTCCATTTCAAAAACAATATCGTCATTAACGTCTTCTTGGTCTTTTTTATTTTGGTTGCGGTATTTGTTGTACAAGTCCAAATAGATACTGTGATAGTCCTGCACGTCCCTAGCCGTCAATATTTCTTTACCTACAAACTCGTCAAAGGTGGATAATATATTGCGCATACGCAGAATGGCCCCATATAACTTAATAAATGCCTTTTCTGCCTGTTCGCCTACAATCTGCTCACCTAGCGGGTATTTTTGTTGTAGTTCTGCTATCAAATCTCTATAACCGACAATGTCTTTTTGACCGTCATTATACCCTTCATAATAATCTTTAAAAGGTCTTAACAAAATGATTCCGCCCGCATTTTTATTACCAAACAGAGCAATGCTATCGTTAGTAGCCTTTTCTAAATTGCGGAAACAAACAATATTGCCAAACGTCTTAATGGAGTTCAAAATGCGGTTAGTACGCGAATATGCCTGTAAAAGCCCATGTAAGCGCAAATTCTTATCTACCCATAGTGTGTTAAGGGTAGTGGCGTCAAAACCCGTTAGAAACATATTTACAACGAGTAATAGGTCAATTTCGCGCTTTTTGACTCGCTCTGACACATCCTTATAGTAATTTTCAAACTTTTTAGACGAAGTATCAAAGTTGGTATCAAACATCTTATTGTAATCTTTAATTGCTTTATCTAAAAATTCACGTGAACTGGCGTCTAATTTGTCAGTGTTATCTGTATCTTCTTCACTTAAAAGCCCATCTATATCTTCGTTAATACCAAAACTGTAAATAGTGGCAATTTTTAACCGTTTATCACTGGGTAAATCTGCCATCTGCTTTTGGAACTCGGTATAATACAACTTTGCCGCGTCAATGGAAGATACCGCAAAGATAGAGTTAAACCCAGCAAGCCGTCTTTCTTTTAACTTATAAAAACTGTTTCGCTTTGTTTTTTGGTCAAAATGATTGAGAATATAAGCCACAATGTTGCTAATACGCTTAGGGGCTAATAAGGCTTTTTCGCGGTCAATATTCCACACCTTTGCGTCTTGGATGTTCTCTTCTTCCTTCATTGTGCTGATATAATCCACGCGGAAAGGCAATACATTTCTATCTGTAATAGCATCCACTATCGTATAAGTATGTAATTTTTTTCCAAAAGCCTGTTCCGTAGTCTTAAATTCAGGGTCCCCATTGACACTCGCATTATTCGCAAAAATAGGCGTACCTGTAAAGCCAAACAAATGGTATTTTTTAAAATGTTTTACAATGGCTTTGTGCATTTCGCCAAATTGGGAACGGTGGCACTCGTCAAAGATAATAACTATCTGCTTTTCAAATACAGGATGATTCGGGTTCTTTTTGATAAATACCGTTAGTTTTTGGATGGTGGTAATAATAATTTTACTATCCGCACTTTCTAACTGTTGTTTCAAAATGGCGGTGCTTGTATTGCTGTTTGCCGCGCCTTTTTTAAATTTATCATATTCCCGTATGGTTTGATAGTCTAAATCGTTTCTATCCACAACAAACAGCACTTTTTCAATGTATGGCAGTTGGGTAACAAGTTGCGCTGTTTTAAAAGATGTTAGAGTCTTTCCGCTGCCTGTGGTGTGCCAAACATACCCGCCACCTTCTATTGTGCCGTATTTCTTGTAGTTATTTGCCACATTGATAGTAGATAAAATGCGCTCCGTGGCTACAATTTGATAAGGGCGCATGACAAGCAATAGTTTTTCGGCCGTAAAGACACAGTACCGCGTTAAAATGTTTAAGAGGGTATGTTTGGCAAAGAAAGTTTTGGCAAAGTCCAGTAAGTCGGTAATGGGTTTGTTGTTAGCGTCTGCCCACCAACTTGTAAATTCGTAACTGTTGCTTGTGCGTTTGCCTTGGCGTACATTGCTTGCCCCCACTTCTTTAATGTGGGTTTGGCGGGTGGTATTGCTGTAATACTTGGTGTATGTACCGTTAGAAATCACAAATACTTGGATGTACTCAAATAGTCCACTCCCTGCCCAAAAACTTTCACGTTGGTAGCGGTTAATTTGGTTAAACGCTTCTTTCAAATCCACCCCGCGCCGTTTAAGTTCAATATGTACAAGTGGCAAGCCATTGACTAACACCGTAACATCATAACGGTTATCGTGTTCACCTTTGTCGGTAGCGTATTGGTTAATTACTTGTAAATGGTTGTTGTGGATATGGTCTTTATCCAGCAAATAAATGTTTTTGGTTGTAGCGTCTTCCCGTTCTAGCAGTTGGATATAATCTTCTTGCACAATAGCAGTTTTTTCGGCAATTCCATAGGCTTGGTTGGCAATTTTGGTCTTAAAGAAATGTGCCCACTCTGCATTGGTAAATTGATAGTTGTTTAACTTTTCCAGTTGCTTGCGTAAGTTGGCAATTAGTTCTTCTTCGGTATGGATAGAAATATACTCGTAGGCTTGTAGTTGTAATTGTTTAATGAAATCCTGTTCTAATTCGGCTTCTGATTGGTACGCGGCAGGTCTTTTGCTGTGGCTGGGTATAAACTCCGCCACAACGGTACTTTCAGCATTTTCAGACACAATATTAAACTGATTCATTTTACAACTCCTTAGGCTTTTACCTCTTCAAAGGTTAAAAGTTTGTTGCGGTAATACTCATATTGTTGTTGACGGGCTTTGATTTCCGCAGGCAACCCAACCGAAATATCATTACACAACGCTTCAAACCTATCCAAAATTTTTACGATACGCTCTTGTTCTTCAAGTGGTGGCATAGGTATCTTAATTTTATCTAACATAGATTTGGTCAAACTAGGCACACCACCTGCAAAATTCATTTTTTCTAAATCTTGTGTTAGCAAAAAATGATATAAAAATTTTGGAAGTATAACTTCTGTATTTATCTTCGTATAAAATATAGTATCTACAGTCCAAAATGGCACGTCAACATAAAACACATTACCGATAGAGCCTTTTCGTGGAATAAGCACCGAAGGTTTAGCATACAAATAAGTATCGGCACACCTCATAATACCACCTGACCCATAAACAGGATATTCACCATCTGCCAATAATTTATGGTCTTTCCCATTAGAAATAAGTGCAACATTTTTTAGTGATACCCACTTTACATCAAAATTGTTTCCCCGTCTTAAAAAACTTTCAATCAGGGAGTTCTCTGTCTGTCTGTCTGTCTGTCTGTCTATATCCGTATTATCTGCGTTATTAAAACTCAACAACAAATTACGGTAATATTCATACTGTTGTTTCCTAGCCGTTAGTTCAGCCGTTAGTTCAGCCGTTAGTTCAGCCGTTAGGTTCGTAAAGGCGTCTAAAATCCTCACTATTTC
Organism: Candidatus Avelusimicrobium stercoris; assembly: GCA_002432025.1. Classification (GTDB taxonomy): domain Bacteria; phylum Elusimicrobiota; class Elusimicrobia; order Elusimicrobiales; family Elusimicrobiaceae; genus Avelusimicrobium; species Avelusimicrobium stercoris. The sequence goes on from DJFE01000016.1 coordinate 19,170, forward strand.
ATTTTGTACTTCAATGGGCGGCACGGGAATGGTCAAATCTAAAATTTGTTTTCTATTCAAACCAGGTATACCTGCCCCCTGTTTTTTACCTTGCAAAACTGGTTCTAAATTCTTTAATAAAAAATACAAAAAACGAGGATTAATACACAGGTGAATATTTTGAATAGTATAACAATGCGCTCCCGACCAAAAGGGTACTGTAACAAAATTAACAAACCCGGCCGAAGCACCACCTTGACTAATTGCAATCGTACTAGCAGGGGTATTATATTCAGTATGGAAACCTGAGGGATTTATACCACCATTATAAACTGGAAATGGACCTTTTTCTAAAAGGCCCGAACGGTTTAATTGTTCACCTGTATCAATAGAACAAATACTCCCAATCACTTTATATTCCACACCCTTTGGACAAAGATCTTTTATAAGTTGTTCTAATTTAGTCATTTTTTAATTCTTCTCTTGGTAATTCACTACCTTTTTGAAAATATTGAAATTGTGGTACTTGCTCAGTTAATCTTACAAATACACCTAAAAAATAGTTATATATCGTTGGACTTGTAAAATCTTCTAGTTTTACGAAATCAACTTCCTTATCACTGGAATTTTCTTTCTTATCTTTTGTCTTATGCGTTATTCTATCAAAATAACGAAATCGTCCCTTCTCGGGCTTAAACTCCACCACTAATAAATTATCTTCATTACAATTTCGTTTGTGTAAAATTATATCAGGGAAAGTCCCGTTTGGACAGCGTGGCGTCCACTTTACCTGCCCCCCGTTCTTATTGTATTCACAATCCAAATCATAGCCCCTAAACACTTCAAAACGAGGTTCATTTTGTATTAACTCATACATATACAAAAAAATGCGCGACACACTGGCCCGTTCCATACCACGCTGAATTAAACAAGTATCGTTGGCATAGCATTTATCAACAGCCATAGACAGCAGTTCAAGTAATAAATCTTTGTTACGCGCTTGTGGCATTATTATTTTATCCTTCAATCTCCGCTACGATTTTATCTATTTCGGTGCGTAAAATTTGCTCTTTGGCTACAATATCGGCAATTTGCTTGTTTAATACTTTAATATCAATTACTTCGCGCGTATCTTTTTGCTCTACATAAGTGCTAACAGACAAATTGTAATCCTGCTCGGAAATATCCGTATTATTCACCAGTTTAGCAAAGTGTTCTTCGTCCTTGCGGTTCACATAGGCGTTATAAATGCGCTCCAAATTGGCTTCTGACAACTTGTTTTTATTGCCTGAATGGATAAACTCGTTACTGGCATCAATAAAAAGCACTTTGTTATCGGCTTTGCTCTTTTTGAGTACAAAAATACAGGTGGCTATACTCACCCCAAAGAAAAGGTTAGCAGGCAACTGAATCACACAATCAATATAGTTGTTATCAATAAGGTACTGACGGATTTTCTGCTCTGCTCCGCCACGGTATAACACCCCTGGGAACTCTACAATCGCCGCTGTACCTTGCGTGGAAAGCCACGAAAGCATATGCATTGTAAAGGCCAAATCCGCCTTGCTACGCGGTGCAAGCACACCCGCTGGGGAAAAGCGCGGATCATTGATTAAAACAGGGTTAGAATCCCCTTCCCACTTGGTAGAATAGGGCGGGTTGGAAACAATTGCGTCAAAAGGCTCATCATCCCAATGTTTGGGGTCTAGTAGGGTATCCCCTAGCGCAATATTAAATTTTTCATAGTTAATATCGTGCAAAAACATATTGATACGGCACAGGTTGTAGGTGGTGATATTGATTTCCTGCCCGAAGAACCCTTGACGAACTTTATCTTTACCTAATACTTTGGCAAATTTAAGTAGTAACGAACCACTACCACAGGCGGGGTCATACACTTTGTTTATTTCGTCTTTACCTACCAATGTGATTTTAGCTAGCAACTCGGACACTTCTTGCGGAGTGAAAAACTCACCGCCCGATTTGCCCGCATTACTGGCGTACATCGTCATTAAAAATTCATAGGCGTCGCCAAAGGTGTCAATGGAACTATCTGCATAATTGCCTAACTTTAAGGAGGCGACAGAGTCCATAATTTTGGTCAAAGTAGCATTACGTTTTACTACACTAGAACCAAGTTTGTTGCTATTAACATCTATATCATCAAACAAACCCTTAAAATTTTCTTCGCTTTCTACACCTTTGGCTGAATTTTCAATATTTTTAAAAACAGTACTTAAAGTTTCGTTTAAGTTAGGGTTATTCTTGGCTTTTTTGCACACATTACAGAACAGTTCTGACGGCAAGATAAAAAAGCCTTTTTCGTTAACGGTAGAAGTGCGACCGAACTCGGCTTCTTCGTCAGTCAAAGTGGTATAGTCAAAATGGGGGTTGCCTGCCTTGCGTTCCTGCTCGTTAATATAGGCGGTTATATTTTCTGAAATAAAACGATAAAACAACATCCCTAGCACATATGCTTTAAAATCCCAGCCATCAACACTACCCCGCAAATCTTCGGCAATGCGCCAAATAACACGGTGCAATTCTGCTCTTTCTTGCTCTTTGCTCATAATAACCTCAAAAAGATAATTTACTTGTATTGTAGCAATTTGGTAATCTAAAAATGAACCTTTATTCTTTCCTATATACAAATACCATTGTTTCGTATATGTTTTTTAGGTGTTCGGCCGTGCTGGATAGCCCGTAAAGGCTGCCCATTATTTGGCTTGCAGAGTGTTCTTTTGCACCGGCTTGGGCGGAGGCTATTTGCTCTTGCAAATCCGCCGCAACTTCCGCTAATAATTGTAAATGCTGTGTTAAAAATGTAAGTTTATCCATATTTTCTCCTTATGTATGTCTTTTGCTATACAAGTAAGCATTACTACTAGCCTAGTAGTCAAGTTTAGTTAATAGATTTTTCTTCCAATATATAAATTGCTAAAAAAGCCCTCATTTCGCGAAAAGGCCCTTAACCAAGCAAGGCTATCCCCCACTTCTTCCTCGCGCTTTAAAAGTTGGGCCAGTGCATCTAATTGGTCGTCATACGCACCGCGAGGGAAGGCATTTACTTCCCGCTTAAACTCCTCAATCCACGGTGCAGATTCCGGAATAAATACCCGGCCGCTTTCCACCAGTGAAGATTGGGCCGCAATCCGGTCTTCTTTACTGCCCTCCGGCTTAATAGCTTGGATCCCGGAAAAACCTTGGCGGCAGAGCAACTGAATCAACTCTACCCCAGAGGCTTTATCCTCAATAAATACCTCGCGGGCATTATATTTTGATTTCAGCCGCTTTACCTCTTTCACTAGATCTGGAAACAATAACCGCTTGCGGAATACATCCAAGATGTAATACTGTTTGTTAATCACTTGGGCCGTAATGCAAACCGAATAATCACTCCCGTCGTGCTCCGTCATAGCCGTATCCCAACTTTGGATAATGCGCAGATACCCTTTCTCATCCTTAGGGAGTTCCGTATAGCGCTTAAACCAGTCAAAATTAATCACATTTCCCTTTTCAGGGATAGGGTTCTGCTGGTACTGGGCTTGGAAATTATAGTTTCCTAGCGTATTTTGTATCTCTTTCAGCCTTTCCAGACTTTCCAACTTGGGATTTAAAGCCTCGCCTTGTTTACGCATCAATACTTTACCGTTTTGAAGATTATAACTTTCATCCTGCGGGGCAATAGCAGGCAGGCTCAAAACATCCCACCGATCCCATTTTTGTACATGGGCCACTAAGTCTTCTTCATGCACCCGCTGCATCACGAGCAAAATAGCCCCCGTATTTTTATTATCTAAACGAGTATACAGCGTATTGTGAAACCAGTCATTTACGTCTTGCCGCTGCACACGGGAAAGCACATCCCCTGGTTTTATGGGGTCATCAATAATTAAATACTGGCCGCCCATTCCGGTTAAACGCCCGCCAATAGACGTAGCTAGTCTAAATCCCCGCGCAGTGGTTTCAAACTCGCTATCGGCCCGTTTAGCCGGATTTATGCGCGCCATAGGGAACGCCGCTTTATACCAAGCGCTTTCCATTACTTGACGGGTTTGGCGACCGAATTTATCCGCCAAATCCTGACTATAACTAATGCAAATAATGCGTGCCTTTGGATTGTGCCCTAAAATCCACGCTGGAAACGCCACACTGGCACAAACTGATTTTAAACTCCGGGGCGGTTGTGTAATCACCAACCGCCGGATATCCCCCCGCTCTACCGACAATAATTTATCGGCAATCACTTCTAAATGCCAGTTTGGAGTAAAGTCTTGACTATTGTCTATTTCTAAGAAAGTCCGATGCAGGAAAATTAAAAAATTTTCCCGTACGGCTTTAATCAAAAATTTCCGTTTTTGCGTAATATTCACTTGCTTGCCCCCTTAAAATAAGTGCTCCATAACTCGTTTTCCTGTGCAGTCAGTTCTTCTTCCGCCTGAATAGGGGAACTTTGGTTAAGTATTTTAAGAAGAAACTCCAAATTACGGATTTTACCTTGCGCCGCATCCGCTAGACACCGTTTGACAATGGCTACTTTCAAGGATACTCTCCGGATGCGGCCGTTTTCTTTTAGAGAAACTTCCTTTTTTAACTCACGCTCGGCAATGCCACGGAAAGACTCATCTTTTTTAGGCCTTCCGTGGTAATTGCCTGATTGCCCCTTCTTCCAGCGGGATTTAAACGGCGGGTGTTTATACCCCACATAATCTGAGCTATTGTAATCTTCGGTCATCTTCGGTTCTTTGCGTTTAATTTTCATACTTTTTTTCCTCTATGCGCACGGCTTTTTTACTCGTTTGCTGCTCCCAGCGATGGATAATAACATCGCAATAATGCGGGTCTATTTCTATAATCCGCGCCTGACGGCCCGTACGCTCGGCGGCTAGGAGCGTACTGCCACTACCTCCAAAGGGGTCCAGTACAATCCCCTTACGCGGGCTGGCGTCCAACAGAATATCCGCCAGCAAGCCCACGGGTTTAACCGTCGGGTGGAGATTAATATTGGCTTTATTTACCTTGTTTTTAATGAATATACCCGGATAATCCCACACGTTGGTACGGTAGCGGCCATGAACTCCCAATTCAATGTTGTTAGTATGGGGCGCATCCCCGTTTTTGAACACGAACACCAGTTCGTGCTGGCTGCGATACAAACTGCCCATTCCGCCGCTTAACTTATTCCATACACAAACATTTTTGAGAGCGGTATAAACCGACATCCCTGCTGCCAAAATTTCCCCCAAATGCCGCCAATCCATAAAAGCGTAATGTAAACTGCCGGGGATGCTGTATTCAGCAAGCAAGGTAAAAACACCCTTTAAAAATTGGGAAAACTCGCTTTGGGACATTTCGCCGGACGCCATAGCAAACTCGCGGTATTTTTCCCCGCTCCGCACATGTCCGGAAATTTTTACGTTATATGGCGGATCCGTTACGATGAGATTGGCCTTTTCCACGCCCAATAACCGACTGAAAGAGGAATATTGGGTGCTATCCGCGCACAAAAGTTTATGCGCCCCCAACTGCCAAAGATCCCCGGATTTCACCCGGGCGGGAATAGACTTCTCTAAAAAGCCAGCATTTTCTGTGGCAGGAGCGTCTTGCGGAGCAAGAAGTACATCTATTTCAGGCGTATCAAAACCTGTTAAGGTCAGGTCAAAGTCGCCGTCCTCTATACTTTGCAACTCTTCCAGTTCCACTTTGAGGATATTTTTATCCCAGCCGGAAAGTTCCGCGAGACGGTTATCCGCCAGGATATAGGCTTTTTTCTGCGCCGGAGTCAGGTGGCTGATTACGACGGCGGGAACTTCCGTCAGCCCCGCCAACTTGGCGGCTTCCACCCGGCCGTGCCCGGCCAAAATGCAATTATCTTTGTCTATCAGTACCGGGTTGGTAAAGCCGAATTCTTTGATACTCTTGGCAATTTGACGAATTTGCTTTGGACTGTGCGTCCGCGCGTTTTTAGGGTATGGTTTGAGGTCTGCAATTTTTACTTTTTCCATCAAGAATATCTCCTTGCCATTAATCTAATTACATCAGGCAAGGATATTTTATGAATACTGCGTTGAGATTACCATAACAAAAAAAATTATTTTTTTGTTATGCTTTTCCTTGGAGAAATTACTTTGTTTGCCTTTTTCCGCATCCTATAATATCGCTCTGAAATTTGTTCTGTACTGCCACTCGCATTTAGAGAATTTGCCGGAGAAATCTTTTCTAATATTTCGGCATGCTTATATTTTTTCTCACGCAGTTTGGCAATCTTTACCTCTTGCTCTGAAAAACAAGTATCAATTATTGCAGGATTTTGCTCAAAATAGGCTTGAATCTCTTTCCAATTTTTATCTATATACGCTTTTACTTCTTTTTTGGTCAAAGTCGCAGAATTTAACTGGATAGATACAGGCAAGCGATACCCAAACCCACATTCTTTTATATCATATTGTGTCGGAATATACACCGCAAGCGGGTTCCCATATATACCAATGCGGCTATCTACATACCCACAATAAAATAAACTATTCATTTGATATTGCAACGGCGCTTGAATATGATGCTTTTTTATAAAATCTTGTATATATTTTCTAGCTTTTTCTCGCAGATCCTCAGGTAAAAAGTTTTCATAACACCACATTGGTTGGTGAGAGCCATAGTTCCTATTACGTATTTTTTCACTATCTTTCACAAAATCTGCACCATTTTTTGGTAATCCAAACTCCTTCCTAAAGGTCTCAATGGCTTGCACTAATACCTTATTTTCAGATAGCATCCGAACACAATTAAAGGCCTCTTTAGAATAACCCAAGCCTTCATATTTTTTCAAAATTCTCCAAGAATAAACTATCTTATATTCTACCTTTAGAATATCTAATTCTTCCTTTCTATCGGGATTGTCTACAACTTTTCCAATTAAAAAACCTATTTTCATAATTTTCCCCCTTTTTACTTATATACTAAAAAGAGAATAAATAAGAAACATTTTTGTTATTTTTCTCTTTCCGCAATAATTATTGCCACAGATAGATCAGAAGCAAGCTGTTGTAATTTCTTTTTATCTTCGGAAGATGAAACTCCCCGAGCTCACGCTCGGGGTTTCTTTTGCTCCAAAATTTCAGCGTTGCTTAATTTTGCCCGCTACTAAACACAATGAGAAAAAAGTTTTCTAGTAGCAGGTTCGCACACTCCATCCCTCGGGCTTACGCCCGGGGTTTATTGTGAGCAGTAGTTATGAAACTCCCCGGGCTCACGCCTGGGGTTTCTTTGGCTCCAAAATTTCAGCGTTGCTTAATTTTGCCCGCTACTAAACTCAATGAGAAAACAAAGTTTTTCTAGTAGCGGGTTTGCACACTCCATTCCTCGGGCTTACGCCCGGGGTTTATTGTGAGCAGTAGTTATAAATATACATAACTAGTTCCTGTGTACATTCATTATAACATGAAGCCCCACACAATATACGCATTTTTTGCGGAGATTATGCGGATTATTTTTAATAAATTACCAACTCACTATCATTATTTTCTGGAACCGTTCGGAATTTCTGAACAATAGGTTTCCTAGATACAAAAAGAGGGAAGTTCCGGACGAGAGTTGTTCTTTTTTTATGCCTTTCCGATGGTATTTTGGGAACACAATGCACAACATTAGAACAAAAAGTATATATTGTGAATGGACCCTTTGTGGGGTACAGTAAAGGACTTTATTTCTCACTTTATCGTTGGGAAAGTCTGAATGAAACTCTCTATGCTCACACCTAGGGAGTTTCATTCGCAGTATTTATATCGTAGCCCTCTTCTTCATAAAAAATGGGCTGTTTTTGGCCCACTCCTATTACCCTTACTATCGGGAGCAAAGTCAAGTTGGTTCTAGTTCTTATTTAATAAACAGCTTACATACTGATAATATGTATTACACGGACACTTGGACAAAGTTTGTGCTAACTCCGCTTTGCTAATAAAACCTTTCTTTAAGGCGATTTCTTCCAAGCACGCTATTTCTATCCCTTGGTTTAACTGCATACTATGCACAAAATTCGCCGCTTGCAAGACGCTTTCGTGCGTCCCCGTGTCTAACCACGCAAATCCGCGCTCTAATCGCGCGACGTGCAAGGCATTATCGGCTAAATATACTTTGTTTAGGTCTGTAATTTCCAACTCTCCGCGCGAGGAAGGCTTTAATTGTTTAGCATAAGAAACAACCTTATTATCGTAAAAATATAGCCCCGTAACCGCAAAATTACTTTTGGGGGTTTTAGGTTTTTCTTCCAAAGATACGGCATTTCCGGCTTTATCAAAAGATACCACGCCAAAACGCTCCGGATCTCTTACTTCGTACGCAAACACAGTGGCTCCCGCAGTATTTTGCTCAGCACTTTGTAAAATCTGCTCAAAGCCGTTCCCATAAAAGATGTTATCTCCCAAAATAAGGGCCACCCTATCCGCACCGATAAAGTCTTCCCCTAATATAAACGCATCGGCAATACCCTTTTTTACCAACTGCGGCACATAAGATAACGAAATACCCCATTGGGAACCATCCCCTAGCAACTTTTTAAAGTTTTCTATATCTTCGGGGGTGGTAATAATCAAAATATCCCGTATCCCCGCCATCATAAGGGTAGAAAGCGGATAATAAATCATTGGCTTATCGTAAATAGGTAATAAAATCTTGGAAATGGGCAAAGAGGCCGGATATAACCTAGTACCTGCGCCGCCTGCTAAAATAATCCCTTTCATAATATTTTTACTTTTTTGGATTTAATCTTGATTTTAATTTGTACCATGGATTTAAAACAATCATTAAAATATTACGTATTTTTCTTAGTCTGCGCGGAAATTTTAAATCATTTTGTAAAACAGCCTGTTTGAAATGGCGAACTTTCCAACGAAACATTGCATTGCGGTTTGCAAACAGTTTCAAATCCAAGGATTCTATTTGAGGACGGATTAAATCATAAGCCTGTTTTACGGTATCACTAGACACATTACCCAAACGTCCAACAAATAGACGCTCATCCCCAATTAAAAGAACCATAAAATTAAACCAATATGCTTCTTTCACCTCTTCAAAAACGCCGTATTTTCGTAAATTTTCCGCCAAAAAAGCGAACTGACCTATTCCATCTATCAACATTCGCGTATTAGCATGAGATAAAGACCCTTTGCGGTTTACTCGGTAATACACCAAATATTTATTTTTTAAAAAACGAGCATTTTGACAATTGACGGCATAGAATACGGTAAAGGGAAAATCTTCTGCGGCGCCTTTATGAAATTGTAGTGATATATCGTGAATTTTTTGTCGTAAATATAATTTATTCCAAGCAAACGGCAACGCAAAAGAAAAGTCTGCAAAATCAGTCAAAGAATCGTTTCTTTCTTTTGCCAAGGAGTCCTTATGTGCCAGTTCCAAAGCCGTACTACGAGGACGCGCCAATTTTGAAATAGCATCATATTCGTAAAAACTACACATTGTTAAGTCTAATCTTTCTTTTTCGGCAATCTGATAGAGTTCATTCAGGGCATTAGGAGACAGGAAGTCATCGGAATCCAAAAAGAAAATATATTTACCATTTGCGTGTTTTAAGCCAGTATTGCGGGCCGCTGATAATCCACTATTGGGTTGGCTAAGAATATGAAACCTAGAATCCCTCTCGCTCCATTTATTTATTATTAGGGCGCTGTCGTCAGTAGAACCATCATTGACGACTAATGCTTCCCACTCAGTGAAAGTTTGCTCAGCAACACTTTTTAAGCATTGTTCTAAATAGAGATGGGTATTGAAAACTGGAATAATTACACTAATTTTCGGCATATTAACGCTCCGTTTATAAACTAATATTTTGTAAAGCTTTTCCAATTTTTAGAGAAAAATATTCTTTCTTATATACTCGTCGCTTTGCGGCAGATGACAATTTCCAGCTGAGATACGCCATAGAAATATTGCCAGATTGATTACATAAGCGTTTAATTAAGGCATCCCATTTTTGTGGAGCTTGATTTCTCAATAATTGGCCCAAATTAGAACTTGGATTTTTCTGATAGAAATCAACAAAATGCCCAAAGATTTCCGCAATATAAGATGTATAATCTTTATTGAATTGGCGTTCCGCATAAATGAAAAAATTCACATGTTTCCAGAAATTATTAACAAAGTATTTTTCATCATTGAACGGATGATACCAAAGGCCTCCTGCGTGTTTACGATACACTCCCATTGTTTCAGGTAAAAAGCCTATCTTACCAACTTGAGCATGAAGCATATGCAAGAACCAATCGCCAGGTAACATATCTTGAGGAAAGAGAGTAAGGGGTTCTTTGTGAAACCTCCAGCGGTACATAACCGAAAGAGTAGGAATAATATTTTTAACCCAAATTTGTTGATCTAATGAGCCATATTTAGCTGAGTCAGGACCCCATGTATCATTGGGATGAGACCCATCTTGCCAATGCACCTCTACCGGATGAAACACCAAAGAGCACTCTGGATGCGCATCTAAAAAATCCTTTTGTTTTTGCAATTTAAACGGATCTGTCCAATAGTCATCCCCTTCACAAAGGCAGAGATATTGACCCTGCGCTCTTGGCCAATTAAAATAGATATGCGGATCTACCCCTTGTGAAAACTGATTTTTTTGTTGCAATATAGGTTTTATAATTTGTGGAAACTTTACCTGATACTCACGAATAATATCTGCTGTGCCATCTGTGGAGGCATCATCATGAATGAGAATTTCGAATTTGAAATTCGTCTTTTGCATAATAATTCCCTCTAACATTTGACGAATAAAATTCTTATGATTATAAGCCAATACAGATATAGAAATACTAATTGGATACATTATTTCTTTTCCTTTAATTTATTAAGAGTAAATGTTCGGTGAAATAAATTTACCGTTAGGATTGTTTTAGTTCGGGAGGATATTTTTTTTTGTAGACTTGTTAGAAATTTTTGAGCAAAAGGCGTTTGCATTAAATAATAAAAGAAACGCTCGGATTTGACACAATCTATATCTGTCCACGGTTTTTGAGGCCCGGCATAATGTAATTGAATAGGGGATTTTAAGGCAAAAAGAATTTCCTCTTTCTTGTAATACAAATCCTGTGAGGCGGAAGCCGCGTCAGGGTAATATTCATATGCATAATTACACACTAACGCATTAGCCGGAAATATTTTAATATGTGGCCAACACACACAGTTTAATATATCTTGCTCTGGTTGTTTGACCCGTCGGGCATACGTGTCAGCAGCTTCAATAAATTTCTGTTCCAGATTATCGGCTCTCATTTTAGCCAGGTTATATAACAGCAACCCTGCCCCCACAAGAAGTTTTTTGCGGTCTTGTGTGGAAAAATCCTTATAGCTGTCTTCCAAATAATGTTCTACCCAGCACCCTTTTTTCACCATTCCTTTAGAGCCGGCAAGGTATTCATTAGAGATGTCCTCAAAAAATAAAGTGGAAATATCCCCATCCCATACCACGTCAACATCTGATATCAAAATTTTATCGTATTGAGGAAACAACGAAGGCGGACAAAATTTATAAAACATTTCCTTAGAATAGTGATTTTTACTTTTCGTCCTATTAAACAACTCCTTAAATCTACCATTCATTTGAATAAATTCCAAAGAGGCATTTGCAAAGCCAGCAACTATATTTTGTAGTTCCTTTTGGTTTTGTCTTGTAATATCCGTATGCAAAACATAAAGCGCATAATGGTGCTTTTGATTTGCATTTTTAAGCATAGAATAAAACGATACTGCCGCAGGCAAAACATAGCGATTATCAAAACAATGGCATACAGGAATAACTATCATGTAGCATCTCCCCAATCATTCTGCTGATATTTCGTATCTGGACCAGTAGTCCATATAAGATTTCTTTTAACAATTTTTGCCGGATTTCCTGCTATTGCGCAAAAAGATGTATCTATGGATTTTGTTACCACGGCACCCCAACCAACAATTGTTCCCTCGGGCAAGCTCACGCCCTTTAATATGGAACAATTCCAACCTAACCAACAATTGGGCCCAATGATTAAATCTTTTACATAATTAACTAATTTTCCTGTACTTTTATCATAAATGGGATGAGCATCTGTATTATATAAATAAACTTTTAATGAAACTAAACAATTATCCCCTATAGAAATAGTATTATTTGAGTTATAGGTACAAGCACACATTTCTTCTATACGCACATTTTTGCCTATTTCACAATGAGCATTAGAAATAGCCCCCATAAATTCATGGGAACTTCCTAATCGTATAGTTAAATTTGTGCCAACAAAAAGATTTTCCTTAATCTCTATCTTGCAATTATTACCTTCTATCACTAATACTAAATGCCCAAGACTGGCACCATCCATTTTGTGAATTCTAATTTGGTTATTGTTCCCTCTAATCTCTAGAAATTTCAAAAACTTTTCGTCTTCCGGGTTATAATCCACATGATTGTTCGTACCACTTATTTTTAAAATTTTTTTCGTCTTACTATGGTAAAAATAATTTTTAAGCCATTGAAATAGTCTCATATTTTCGCCTTATTTTAAGTGTTTGACCAAATCAAACCACATCAAACCACTCTTGGTGGCGCAATTGGTAAAAAAGTTATTTTTTTTATAAAAAGCAAGCGCCTTGGAATTAGTAGTCAAGACACTTAACCTAATAGTTATAAAAAATTTTTTTTGTAAATCTTTTATAAATTCATTTAATAAATGCTGGGCAATACCACAACCGCGGTACGAGGCCCTTACCATTAATGCAGAGAGGAACGCCTCTCGGGTTTCTAAATTATTGGCATATCCTGCTAAAAGAGCAACCAACTCTCCTGTTTGCTCTCTACAAACATAAAAAGAAGCAAACTTATGTAATTTTTCTAAATAAGAATCAAAATCCGTTAATGTAACCAAGGAAGGCTCAAATTGACATTCTTTATCTAAAAAAAAATGTTTTAATTCTTCCAAAGAAACCCTTGCATTGGCAGTATAACTTAATGACATAACTGACCTTCCAAATCATTTAAAGCCTGCAAAATTTGCGTAATTTCTTGTAAAGAAATATCTTGATGAACAGGTAAATTAAGAATATGATTAGACAAGTTGTATAAATGAGGATAAACACTTTGAGGGATTTCATTAATTAGTTTATACCACAATGCAACTGTAATTATCTTTTTCTTTTGTAACTCAAAATATACTTTTTCCCGTGGGATGCCTGTAATAAAAATAGGAAAATTCAACGGAATAACCCCCGCCGGCAATGCCGGAAGCATAGGGCGGTATAATGATGAATATTTATTGTAATGGTCCAAATAATACTTATAATTCTGGCAGCGTTTAGCCATTACGTCCCTTTGGGATGCGTTGGCAAAAATTGTTAAATCCTCCAACGCAATAGGGAGCGAAGCCTCCACAGAAATTTTATTATTTAATAATAAAAAACCGCCAGCGTTACTCGGTAAAAATTTATGAATAGAAAACAAGGCAAAATCACCGAACTGCCCGATAGGTCGTCCATTTAAACAGGAATATAAAGAGTGTGCACAATCTTCTATCAGTAAAATACCTTTCTGCTGGCATATTTTTTTGATGGACACTATATTTTCTTGTGGAAATCCGAAATAATGGATTAAAAACACTGCCCTAATATGAGGATTTTGTATTTTTTTGATAAAATCCTCCATATCTACTTGTAAATTTTCTTGTAAATTATAGAATTGATAAGGAATCCGCAATGTACGGACAGGGTCAAACACTCCGCTGCCCTCCTTAACGGATTGCCCAATGTATGCGGGCATTAAAATGGTATCTTTGCAATCAGTACAAACCGCGTTTAACAATGACAGAAAAGCAGCACGGGCCGAATTGAAATAAACCCGATGGAACTGAGCATTTTTGATATTTTTCGCTTCTTTTGTAATCATAGCAAAGTATAATTATCCAGCATTTTATTAATTTGCTCTTTGGAATTAAACATCATCACATCCACTATAGACAAGCCTTCCTCAAATGCAAAAGGTTGGCATTGGGAATACGGAGCCAAAATAGGTTGTTGAAAAAGCAACTTAATGCCTGCTTTTTCATACTTATCTCGATTAAAAAAATTCAGTCCGCCTGGAGGGTTGACGTATTCATCCACATTTCCAAGAGATTTGCAAATATTTAAGGCCCATTCATCGGGTGCGTGTGGCTGCTCTATAGTCAAATTCATTTCACTGAAGATATAACTTTCAAACGGAATGTCCAAGTATTCACACACCACTTTTAATATCTTATGATTCAAATGTGTAATACTCTTTGTTTGAATATCTAACGCTTTTGTTATAACTTCCAATGTTTCTTTATAATATGGAGCTCTTTTTTTATACGCAGTCAGTTGCGAAAAAATTTTTTCCTTCCATGGTCCTTTCCGTATTTGAATATCTTTAATAAGGGTTTCCCGAGGATGTTTTTCCAAAGGCACCGCAATATACATCCACCCGCCACCTTGTTTTAAGATTCTATTTCGTTCAATCCAACCATGTTTAATAAATTGTACGGGATCAAACAGAATAAACTTATCCGTATATTTAATCAAAGAAAAATATCCAATATAAGGGAAAAAATAAGGCTGCATTATACCGACTTTCATAATTTATAAATTCTCCAATATTATATGGGCAATACGTCTAACATCTGCAATTGCAAGGGCCGGATACAGAGGCAAACAAGCAATGCGCGCGCAGATATCTTCCGATACGGGACAATGCTGTTTCTCTTGCAAATAAGGTAGTGTGTTTAAGGACGGATAAAAATACCTGCGAGGGTAAATATCCTCTTTTTCCAGTGCAGCAAACACACGCAGAAGTTGTGCTTCATCCTTAAATAACACGGGATAATAGGCATAATTATATATCAAATCTTTTTGCTCCATTGGGCGACCTATTTCCCCGGCCAGTAGTTCATCATATTCGGCTGAGATACGTTTACGGGCTTGTACAATCTCGGTTAAGTGCGGCCATATAGCCAATCCCATAGCCGCATGAAACTCTGACTGTTTCCCATTTATTCCTAAGCACAAATGCGTGTTTCCGTTATGACCAAAGCGCTTGATTAAATCTAACTTTGTATTTACGAATTCATCACGCACAATACAGGCCCCGCCTTCCACCGTGTGGTACAATTTAGTGGCATGAAAAGACAGAGTGGATACATCTCCATAGCCACACAAAGATCGTCCTTTATAAACAGAGGCAAAGGCGTGGGCAGCATCATATATTACTTTCAAACCATATTTTCTGGCAATATTCTCTATTTGTTCCGTATCGCATGCATATCCAAAAACA
Source organism: Candidatus Avelusimicrobium stercoris (assembly GCA_002432025.1). Taxonomy (GTDB): domain Bacteria; phylum Elusimicrobiota; class Elusimicrobia; order Elusimicrobiales; family Elusimicrobiaceae; genus Avelusimicrobium; species Avelusimicrobium stercoris. The sequence goes on from DJFE01000016.1 coordinate 34,474, forward strand.
TGCACTGGCATAATTGCACGCGTTTTGGACGTAATAGCGGCCTCTATTTTTGAAACGTCTATGGTAAAATTATGGGGTTCTATATCCACAAAAATGGGTTTACACCGCTGCCACAGAATAGAAGATGTCGTGGCTACATAACTAAACGGAGTGGTAACTATTTCCCCTTCTCTAATATCTAAGGCCTCTAAAGCCAATTGAAGGGCAATAGTTCCGTTGGTAACATATTGAAAATGCGGAACTTTTAAGAAAGATTGTATTTTCTCTTCTAATTCTCTTAGGCGAGGACCTTGGTTCGTCAATTGACAGGCCTGAAAGATCTTTTCTACCTGGGCGGTATATTCATCTTGTGGTGGCAAGTAAGGTTTGGTAACAAAAATTTTACACATAATTAGATCTTCCCCAAATACCACTGAACGGTCTTTTTGATACCCGTCTCAAAAGTCTCTTGCGCCTTCCAGCCCAACTGCGTTTCCAATTTGGTAGCGTCAATGGCGTAGCGGCGGTCGTGCCCGGCGCGGTCTTTTACAAAACTGATTAAATGAGCATAGGGCCTTCCATCCTTCGCGGGGTGCAACTCATCCAACAGGGTGCAAATAGTATGGACAATTTGCAGGTTGTTACGCTCGTTGCGACCACCAATGTTGTACGTCTCGCCCGCTTTGCCCTGCTGCCACACCAAGGCAATTCCCCTGCAATGGTCCAGCACATACAGCCAGTCACGCACGTTTTTCCCATCGCCGTATATCGGGATATTTTCCCCTGCCAGCGCCTTGCGGATAATGGTAGGGATCAGTTTTTCATTGTGTTGCTTCGGCCCGTAATTGTTGGAGCAATTACTGGTAGTCACGTTGAGCACATAGGTATGGTGATAAGCCCGCACCAACAAATCACTAGACGCCTTGCTAGCAGAATAAGGCGAGTTGGGCGCATAGGGCGTGGTTTCGGTAAAAAGTCCTGTTTCACCTAATGAGCCATACACCTCGTCTGTAGAAATATGGTGAAAGCGGCTCTTTTCATACCCGGGTTTCACTTGGCCGGGGGCAGTCATCCAATGTTTGCGGGCTGCTTCCAACAGTGTAAATGTGCCTTCTATATTCGTTTTGATAAATGGAAGTGGCCCCGTGATAGAGTTATCCACGTGGGACTCCGCCGCAAAGTGGAACACCCCGCGGATATCGTATTTTTCAAACAGGTCCTGCACCAGGGCGGCGTCGCAAATGTCGCCCTTCACAAAGGTGTAGCGCGGATTATTTTCGCACTCCTTCAAATTGTCCAAATTGCCCGCATAGGTCAACTTATCCAAATTGAGCACACGATACTGCGGGAACGCCTCTAAAAAGTACGGGATAAAGTTGGAGCCGATAAATCCCGCCCCACCAGTAATTAATATATTACTCATTAAAAAAACCCTCGTTTTTCTTCTTTTGGTATAGATAATAGATATTGTCCATACTCTGTACTCTTCATACATTTACCACGCTTTATTACTTGTTCCAAAGTAATCCAACCATTTTTGTAAGCAATTGCTTCTAAACACGCTATTTTAAGGCCCTGACGACTTTCTAGGGTCTCTACAAACATAGAGGCATTTAGCAAATCGGCATGCGTACCAGTATCCAACCAAGCCATTCCTCGCCCCATAAACGCTACGGATAGTTGTTTATTTTTAAGATACCATTCGTTGACTGATGTGATTTCCAATTCTCCTCGGGCAGAGGGCTTTAGAGCCTTTGCTATATTGACAACTTGATTGTCATAAAAATATAACCCTGTAACAGCAAAATTTGACTTAGGATGAGTAGGCTTTTCTTCTATGGATATCACTTGATTGTGCTTGTCTAATTCCACAATGCCATATTGTGAAGCGTTTTTTACAGGATAAGCAAAAATTCTGGCTCCACTAGAAATTTGAGCTGCTTGTTGTAGTAGTTGGGTCAGATTGCTACCATAGAAAATATTGTCACCCAAAATAAGACACACGGAGTCTCGCCCGATGAATTTTTCGCCTAAAATAAAGGCTTGGGCCAACCCCTCAGGTTTGGGTTGCTCGCAATAGGAAAGTTGCAAGCCGTAAGCGGAACCATCGCCCAAAAGTTTTTGATAAAGAGGCAAATCAGTAGGAGTTGAGATGAGTAAAATTTCCCGTATACCCGCCAACATTAAAACAGATAATGGATAATAAACCATCGGCTTGTCATAAATGGGGATGAGTTGCTTGGATACACCAAAGGTTGCCGGATACAAGCGGCTACCAGTTCCACCTGCCAAAATGATACCCTTCATATGCCACTCCTATAAACCGTGGGAAAAGGACTTGTGGAACTCTTGGCGGAGGTATTCATAAGTCCCTTTCCCGTTCACACGCAGTGCTGTAGCGTATGAAAACGATGGAACCTATTGAATTTATTCACTAAGGAAGAAATGAAATGGAAGGAAACAAAAACGGCTGACTATAACAAGTCTCATCACAGTCTTGTCATAAACAGCCGTAGTTGCACTCAAAATATGTGTGCAACACTCGGCAGAAGACAAAGGGCTCATGACTTCCCCTCATCTTCTGCCTAAACCAGCCGTTTTTGGACGTGATGAGAACTTTGGTTTCCCAAAGCCTTCCTATTCTTCAATAGGATTCCAAAAACAGAATAAATTGTAAGTTAGCCCACTCCTTGTGGCTGTACTTTATACTCCTAACTAAAATTTTCTTTTAGAATAGCATATTTTAGTTTAATTGTACATATCTCAATAATAGCCTAGACTAAATCACATAGTGTATTAAAAACGTGTTTCAGCGCAAGAAACCTATCATCTAGCACTCTTACCAAGGAACAACTACACTTTTTTCCAATACTGCTGTAAATTTAGCCAGGTGTTTTTTTAGGTCCTATAAAGTAACTATACTCCCTTTGATATTTTCCGATTTATTACCTTATTCACTAGTCTAAATAATCTTCAAAATACGCGTGTAAATAGGTTCCCAAGACAGAAGGATTTTTGTAGAAAAAGAAATAAGTTCTTGCGTTAAGCGCTCTTCTTCTTTTTCTAAATTCTCTTTGGCCCCCTTTGTTTTACCAAGATATTTCTGAAGTTTTAAAAACATTGACCACTAAATTAAAACGGCAAAATTTCGAGTCTTTCCTTTCTCAATCACGTTCGTAACCGAGTAGTATTTACTCTATTGTTATCGCCTATACATATCCTCGCGACAAATCCGAGGCAATCCGTTCTATGTGGAAAAAGTTCTCTCATAGTCCACTTGCCTTCTCTCCACTAAGAGCATATATGTAGCACGGGCACAGCATAATGAAAACTAAACAAGATTACCACCTCATTTTACTAGCAAGATATCATATAATAAAAGAATAGGAAAACGATATGGATAAAGACCCCTTTAAAGAGTATCTAGCGCAAACCGAACCAAGCAAACGTGAAAAATGTTATGCTTGGTATACGGCTATTGGTTTACAAAATGTAGACGGCTTAAAACCTTCCTCTTATCTATTGGACACGGCAAGAAGAAATATTGAAGGCGAAATTAGCATTGAACAAGCGCAAGCATTGCTCAATAGTTATTATAAGGAAAATCCAGTCAAATCTGCACAAGACAGAACAGAAGAAGCCGATAAGGTATCTGTTCGTATTGCCAAACTCCTGTCTGAACAAGCGTTTAGTTTTACTACAAGTGAATACCTTTCTATACACAAACAACTTTTTACAGGTATCTATGCACATGCAGGGCAGATCCGCACATATAACATCACGAAAAAAGAATGGGTCTTAAACGGTGATACGGTAGTGTATGGAACGGCCTCGGAGTTAAAAAATACGATTGACTATGACTTATCCGAAGAAAAAAAATTCTCTTATCAAGGTTTATCATCTAATGACATATTACATCATTTAGCGATATTTGTGGCAGGACTATGGCAGATACATGCTTTTGCCGAAGGGAATACGCGTACTACAGCTGTATTTTTTATCAAGTATTTAAGGACATTGGGTTACAATGTTACCAATGACATCTTTGCCAAGCACGCTTGGTACTTTAGAAATGCGCTCGTTCGTGCGAATTATAACGATATAAAGAATGGAATTCACTCTACTACGGAGTTTTTAGAGTTGTTTTTAAGAAATTTACTATTAAAAGAACAAAACCTGCTGTCTAACCGAACGATGCATATCAGCCATACGTTTGAAAAAGTAGACATTGAAACACAAAAAATAGACATTCAATCTAAAAAAGTGGACATTGAACAACTTATTAAAGAAAAATTACCCACAATAAGTACCAAAACCAGGATACATATTGCTAAACTCTATGCAACTTATAAAACGGTTCCCTACTTTGGGCGAACTGAGGTGTCTCTCGTATTAGGCCTCAAACCTGCGATGACCTCTCGCTTACTAAAAATAATGTTAGCCGTCAAACTTTTAGAACCTGTTTCTGGAAAGGGCAAAGGCAAATACCGCTTTGTTCAATTCTAAAAAATCTTGTTCATAACACATATTAGTTGACTTCTCTCCCCTATAAGAGCGTACATATAGTACAGGCGAAAATAGCAACCGTTTTAAGGATAGAAATGCGGAAACTGACATAACCCCTTGGATTGAGTTTTTTGTATCCGGCATGCTCCACTCCTTTCAAAGCGTACAAAAGCATTTATGTAGGGAAAATGGCACCAAAGAGAATAGCCAAATACTCCGTGCATTAGATGCACTACAAAAACAAGCTTTGGTACTGTTTGAGAAAAGTGATTTTATTACGTCCAAAGATGGAGAATACTTGTTCCCCTTTGCCGGCAGAGCGGCCCGTCAGCTCTTACAAAAATGGGTACTACAAGGTTTTGTCATCTCCGACACTTCCAAGAAAAACCGAAAATATACGTTAAACCAAAAGAAGTAGCAGAATCTCCCGATTTTTCGCGACATCCCATGCGGGAATTTCGAAGGGAATTATCTTTTTTGTTATACTTTGATTAGATAAAAATGAAACTCCCCGGGCTCACGCCTGGGGTTTCTTTGGCTCCAAAATTTCAGCGTTGCTTAATTTTGCCCGCTACTAAACTCAATGAGAAAACAAAGTTTTTCTAGTAGCGGGTTTGCACACTCCATTCCTCGGGCTTACGCCCGGGGTTTATTGTGAGCAGTAGTTATAAAAAACAATCCTTGGAAAAAAGCAAAATTAGTAAAGATATTGATGGGGCAACAACTCATTTCTTTCCAGATTTATTTACTAATGGCAAGTAGGATGTCTATTTAAGGAAAAGCCCCGCTAAATGCGGGGCTTTCTAATGTAGAAAAACAATTTAAAAAGGATTTTTGTCTGTAAAGGATCCATCTGGCAATTGCCATACTTGCTTGCCATTGATTATATACATATTTGGAATCCCGTTCTTGCGGTTTTCTTCCTGGGCTTTTTGTACAGCTCGATCCGCAATACGAGTTAGTTTAACTGTCAATTTTGTCATAAGTCCCTCTTAAAGACAGTATAAAGATTTTCAGTTAGAATTTCAATATCTCGACCTTTTTCTTGGTCTGCTACAGGAACAACATGGCCACCGCCATTATAGTATAATACCCAAAAATTGACCAAATCTTTATACTTGTACCAGAAATTATGCTTGCTTCTTTCAAAACGCCTGATTACATCTTCATCCGGAACGGGGTGTCCTCCATTTTGGACACGCATTTGAATACGACCGATACAATCTTCCGGTTTATCTACAAAAACATAAATAATAACCACGTCATACCCTGCTTTTTGGGCCTTTCCAATCGTTTTTACATGTCCCACACCGGATAGCGTGCTTTCTAGCGCAAATGATTTCCCTTCGGCTAGCAACTTATCAATACGGGCATGAACCTCTTTCCCGGCTTGGATACGTGCCGATTGTATGTTTTGGGGACAAAGTTCCCTAGCAATATCATCGGCATTTACATAGACGATATTTTCTTCCGGCAATAACTCTTTGGCAATGGTACTCTTGCCGCTACCGTTCGCTCCGGCTAGGATGTATAAGGTTTTCATACGCTTATTATAGCAAATTGAACTTGTGCAGTTTTTGCACAGGTTTGTTTTCAGTTTGTTCCAAATAGGCTTTGCCTTTCAATAGATATTATCTTGCCTGATAAGTTCCTTTTTATTTATATCAGGCATATTTTTTCCCTGCTTCTCCCTGTTTTTTCTCTGTTCGCTCTTTTAGGGAATTTGAAGATATCTTCTCTGGTTTTCTCCGCCAAGACATTTTATAGAGCTACATCTCCAAAATCCTCAAAACTATCACAAAATGGGCAAAATTCCCTGTTTTTACCCTGATAAACAGGGAACGAAACATCCGGGTTTTAGAGAGAAAGAATCATCACGCACGCCTGCCCCATTTCTATTTTCCCCGCCCAAGAGACGGGGATTTTTTGTGTGTTATTTTATCTTTCTCCGACGAGAAACTTCTTACTTTTTCATCAGTCACCGTCTTAGAGTGCTTTATCTTGGGCGTAAAAGTCAGATAATTCGCCCCAAGTTCTCCGACGGCAAAAATCGCAGGATCCACTTTTTGTCTTTACTTAAATTTTTATTGAGGTCACAGGTTCAAGTCCTACGCGGTATCAAACTGTTTTAATAGATAATCTTAAAATAATCCAGTACCGCTTTCATTTGATCTTGAGCTGATAAACAGGTATCTATTAAACGTTCGTGGTTATGAGGCCACTCGTTCAGTCCTTTATAATAAAACATCTTTATATTGTCCGTAATGATAAACGGCACAATATTATTGCGCAGACACTCTTTGAACAAAATAAGCCGCCCAATACGGCAATTCCCGTCTTGAAAGGGATGCATAGCTTCAAACTGATAATGGAAATCTAACAACTCTTCAAATGTGTGTTTATCTTTGCGGTTATACTTTGTAATCAGTTTTTTCATTTTGTTCGCTACGTGTTCTGGACTCGTAGTGTGATGTCCGCCGACCTCATTAGCTTGGCGTTTATAGTCTCCCACTGCGAACCACGCTTTGCGGCTGTCCGAAGTACCGTTTTTAAGCACGCCATGTAACTCTTTAATGAAGCGTTCACTGGGCTTATAATTGGCATTTTCAATAATCATATCAATACACTTGAAATGATTAGCCGTTTCTACAATATCATCCACTTTGACCACATTATCTTCCACGCCTATGGTATTGGTTTCAAAAATATAACGGGTTTGCTCGTGCGAAAGTTGGCTTCCCTCTATATGATTAGAATTATAAGTGAGGTCAATTTGTATTTTGTGATAAAAGCCACCGTGCTGTTTGGCTGCTTGCTCTGCCTTTAATACTTGTAGTACGGTATTAGCCACCTTGCTTGGTTTAGGTTTGCGGGTAGGCTTTGTGGCATCTTCCGGGATATTCCAGGTCTTGCCTGTTAAAAACGCACCGGCAGTGTGCAATAGTTCCGCACTCTGCGCTGCAATAATTTCCATTTTTTAGTTGCTTGTGCTACTGATATATATGCCATAAAGTTCCCCGCCCTTTTTATTATCTTCTTTTATTTTGAGGATTAGTCATATGTAATAAATATAGTAGTATATTCGTATGGTATTACATAATGCAATCATTATGATTAAAGGTGAAGATAAGACCAAACAAATTCGGTCTATGGAATTTGTCGGCCCTAAAGCAAAGATTGTTTTTACCAATGATCCAAAACCTTACCTATATCATCGTCGTAATATACAGGTTATAAAATCTGCCCTGTCCGATAAATCTGTAAACAAAGGTTTTCTATATTTGAAAGAAATTGCCAAGTTCGTAGGAATCCGCGCAGAGGATGGAACCAATATTTTAGAGCAACACTATAACAGAATTGATTTCATACCAGAGAATTCCTGTCTGACCGCTTATTTATCAGGAACATACGATAAAAGCATCAAACCTTTGCCTTTAACTATATTTCCCTTCGGTTTTAATTCATCACAAAAAAAGGCAGTAGAAACCGCATTTAAACATACAATTAGTGTCATACAAGGTCCTCCTGGGACAGGAAAAACCCAAACAATTCTAAATATCCTAGCTAATGCCGTTATGCGAGGAGAAACAGTTGCTGTCGTGTCCAACAACAATACTGCCACTGCTAATATACAGGAAAAACTCCAAAAATATGGTATCGATTTTGTGTCCGCATACTTAGGAAACTCGCAAAACAAACAAGATTTTATTAAAGAGCAGAAAATCCAACCTTTACCAGACGCTCTTACTAAATGGAAACTTGCACCACAAAAAGATAGCGAAATTTGGCAGAAAATGCCTAGTTTGATAACCCAAATCACCACCATACTAAATACAAAAAACAATTTGGCAAATTTACAACAAGAAAAAAGAGTTTTACACACAGAATATTTGCACTTTTGCGAATATTACAACAAACTAACAGATAAAATATCACTAACAATTGGACAAGGGTTAACATCCTCCGAGCTACTTGTTTTATCATTAAAATATGAACAGTATTGCGAAAAAACAGACTATCCTTCTTTTTGGAAGAAAGTGTATTTGTGGTTTAAATATAGGTTAAGATTTGCTGAGATGAAAAGCTACCCCGCGCACAGTGTTATTGATGCCATTCAGAAACGTTACTATCAAATAAGGGAAAATGAACTAAATAGTGAAACTGATTTAAAACAAAAAATTCTTGATAAATTTGATTTTGAAAGGAAAATGCGGGAATACACACTTCTATCCCTTAAATTATTAAAATCCAAACTTAGTTTAAAATATGCGAGGCGGCAACGACAGATTTATAATTTAGACGAACTGTGGAAAAATTCTCAACAATTTTTACAAGATTATCCGATTATACTAAGTACAACTTACTCCTTAAGGTCAAGTCTATCACAGCGAGTAATGTATGACTATGTAATTATAGATGAATCCTCACAAGTTGATCTTATCACTGGGGCATTAGCCTTATCCTGTGCTAAAAATGCTGTTATTGTAGGAGATTCAAAACAATTGCCTAATGTGGTCAAGGCAGATACACAAAAAGAAACAGATAACATCTTCAAATACTATGCGATGCCAAATCCCTATCGCTATAGTAATCATAGTTTCTTGGAATCAATTCTGGAACTATTTCCTTTTATTCCGCAAACAATGCTCAGGGAGCATTACCGATGCCATCCGAAAATTATTGGATTTTGTAATGAGAAGTTTTATAACGGTCAACTTATCATTCTCTCACACGAGAGAAATTCGCGTGCTCCATTGATTCTATACAAAACTGTGCCAGGAAACCATGCTCGCGGCCATCTTAACCAACGCCAGATTGATGTCATTAAACAGGAAGTATTGCCACAAGAGGACTTACTTAATACACAGGAGAGTGTGGGAATAGTTACGCCATATCGCCAACAAAGCAACGCGCTGAAACTTGCCTTTCAGGGAACAAGAATTCAAGCCGATACCGTGGATAAATTCCAAGGCAGGGAAAAAGATGTAATCATTTTAACAACCGTTGATAACCAAATCTCCGAATTTACCGATCAGCCTAATCGGCTAAATGTAGCAATCTCACGTGCAAAAAATCAACTAATCGTAGTAACCAATGGAAATGATGACAATCGAGAAGGAGGCTTGCAAGACTTAATCAAATACATAGAATACAATAATTTTAAAACCAATCAGAGCCACGTTCAATCTGTTTTTGATTATCTTTATCATCAATATGAAGCCCTTCGTCAGCAGATGTTGAAGAACAAGAGAGTCTCTGCTTACGATAGTGAAAATTTAATACATCAACTAATTCTGGGTATTTTGAAACTAGAGGAATTTTCATCATTGCAAGTTGCTTTACATATGCCGTTGCGCAGGCTGATAAAAAATTTCTCCGCTTTAACTTCCGATGAGAAAAAATATGTTTCTCATCCAAACACCCATATCGATTTCCTAATTTTTAATCGTATGGATAAAATTCCACAACTTGTGATTGAAGTGGACGGAGCACAGCATCATAAGGAAGGTTCAAAACAATACCAAAGAGATCAGTTAAAAAATCATATCTTATATAAGTATCGTATCCCTTTACTTCGCCTTAAAACGACAGGAAGCGGTGAAAAGCTAAAAATAATCTCTGCGCTACGAAACTCTTTGTGATTTTTCATTTTAGAAAAAACACCGTCCGACTGCACATCCAGCCCCAAGTGCTTGGTACCGGTGGATTGCAAGGTAGCGCCCTTTAAGGTAAATTCTTTACCTTCTACATATAACTGACCGGAAGCATCGTCGGCTATTGTTCCTTCTAGGGTAATTTCCGTGGGTTCGGTGGCGTTACCCACCGCCTCTTTGAGAGAGGCATAATCCGTAACCGTAAGCGGAACAGGCGCCAAGGCAACATTATCCGCCAGTAATACCCCGCCCAAAAGAAGAGCAAATAACTGCGTGGAAAAAGACTTTTTCATAAAAATAAACCTTTTAATTAATGGGCTTTTAATAAGAACAACAAGTAAGCATTATATATATTTTTAATTTAAGAAAATCTGCTCCAATTCGAGCCCCTGCAATAAAAACGGCCCTTTTGGGGTTTTATGGGTAGCGGACAAACCTAGTAGTCCGTTAATCTTCCTGTGTAAAAGCGCCCGCTCCCCAACTGCGGGCGCTTTTTATAGGGCCCACCGCCAAGATAGGTCCTTTGACCCTGTTTTTTATTCCCTAGTTTTCTATATAATGTATATATGAAAAAATTAACGACTCTTTTTATTTTCGTTTTCGCCGTTTGCACGGCCAGCCCGGCTTTTGCCCAAGGCAAACTGATTAAAAATACCGCTAAGGCTAATATAAAGGCGGGTGAAATTGCCGCCCGTTCCTCCGCCAGAGCAGGTGCAGTGGCAGCCCGCAGTGCTGCCGCCAAGGCTACGCCAAAAGCGATGTCCCAGCAAGCAAAACTGGCCCAAATTACTGAACAAATTAAGGTTTCTGTGCCTGCTCCCAAACAGTCCGCTCCGGCAAAGACTTCCCGCTTTGCCAGTATTAAAGGCGCTTTAACCCGCTTAATAGGCAGAGCCCCGGCTGTTCAGTTGCCACCACAGGTATTGCGTGAAGACTTATCTTTAAAAATTAAAGATTTCTCTGATTATAAAACCGATTTAAAAACCCTCCCCGATGAAACGCCGTGGAAGGAAACCCCGCAGGATATGTACCGCGCGTTAAGTTTGCCAGCCGACGGAATAGCCCTGCGCAATATTATGGAAAACGGCCTTTTGTTAAAGGATGTCGGCAAGTTTAGTAACAACCGCGCAATGGTTTATGTTAGTGCTGATCCCCGTATGGTCAGAACGGTTTCTTCTATGAAATTTAACTCTTTGGCCGCTAACCCAAACACCGCCGTTCATTACGCAAAGATGCACCACAGCAAGGATATTATCGTCGTGGTTCGTGTGCAAGGATTGCCGGAACACGGAAAAATTGAACACGTGAGCAGAGATATTCCGGCGGGAAACATCAAGGAAGTCATTGCCGCGTTGAAAATTGGCGACAGCACCGTATGGTGCCGGGTAAAAGCCGAGAAAGACGGCTTCACTTTTAACCCGTATTTGTTTGACACCACTGGATTATAGGTCCAAAGACCTATGGTTTTTTAGCCGGGAACGCTTATACTATAAGTAACCCCGAAAAAGGAGTTTTATATGAAACGCACTCTATTTCTTTTACCTATTATCGTCGCCCTACTTTTATCTGCACCGCTTCAAGCGCAAAATGTGGTAAAGGCTGGTAAAAGTGCCGTAAAAGTAACCGATACCGCAGCCAAAGCCACCGAAGCAGGGGCTAAATCCTCTGCCAAAGCCGCGGCGACTGCTAGCCAGGCATCTCTTTCCGCACGATTAGCCCAGCGGCTCCCGGAAGGATTAGTGGTAAAAGCCCTTGAATTAAAGGGCTTATCCCGCCCGCAGGCGTTGCGCAAAGCGGTGGAATTGGGTGTCAATAAAGCACAGCCCGGCTGGCCAAAATTGCAGGCAGACGGCGCTATCCACAAGCAAACTTTTAAAGATTTAACCTTGGACGGCTACAAAGGCGTCGTGCCCGCACTTCCGCACCCGAACCGCAACATTTATTTGCACCGCGGTATGGGGCTGACAGAAGAAGGCTTGGTAAAGGTATTGCAAAAAGGTGTACTCTTGGAAGATGCGGGCGGAGCGTCCGATTGGTTTAACACCTCTTTGGCTATGGGCGGTATTGGCACGCCAGGGATGTCTCAGCCGTTGCTTGATAAGATGAGTGAGGCCAAAGCCATTAACTTTACGATTGACGCGCAGGAAGCCGCACACTATGCCCAAAACAACAGTTTTAAAGACGGCAAAGTACCTGTGGTGGTAACCACACACGGGATGCGCGGCAAAGACCCAATTTCCGGCTATTACACCTTTAAAGAGGACATTAAGCCCGAGCAATTTACGGCGGTGGCCGTCCTGCTAAAAGGTCCGGCGGGTCTCCCCATTTGGTATCGGGCCAACTTGGCAAAAGACGGGAAAACACTCGTCTTAACGCCCTACCAAGTAAAAGGAAAATAAATTTCACCCGGGGTTATATAAAAAGCCCCGGGATTTTTTATGCTTTACAGTTTTCCCCCACTTATCACTCCTAAAACCCGCGTACTGGTTATCGGCAGTATGCCGGGCGTGGCTTCATTAAAAGCGCAGGAATATTATGCCTTTAAATACAACCAATTTTGGAAGATTATTTTTGACCTGTTTGCTGGCAGCCGTACGCCCAAAGACTATAAGGATAAAAAGCAAGTGTTGCTCGCCCAAGGCATTGGTTTATGGGATGCCTTGGCCGCGTGTGAACGGGCGGGCAGTTTGGACGGGAATATTCTAAAACCCACCCCCAACGATTTTCCAACTTTATTTAAAAAATACCCAGGGATAAAAACGCTTTTGTTTAACGGACAAGCCGCGCGGAACCATTTTAAGCGCGCCTTTGACGACGGCGGGAAAATTTGCGCTGTTCTCCCCTCCACCAGCCCGGCGCACGCTTCGCGCTCCTATGAAGAGAAAAAACTTCTTTGGCAACACGCCCTTTTTCGTGCGTTAAACTCCAAATAATAATTTTTATTTGTACAAAATAGCGCGGAACTCGGCGGTTTTGTTAATGCTTTTAAACATCCAGCCCTTTTGGTCCTCATCGTAGAGGGATTCAAAATTTTTGAAATTTCGCCGCACCGCTTTATCCAAATTGTCATACATATTTTTGCGGTCCTTTTTGGCTGTCCAATACACGCCCGCCAAATTGACATACGGGGTCGGACTGGTGCCGTCCAAGCGGATAGCGGCTTCCAAATCCTCTTTGGCGCCGTTCCAGTCTTTCAGTTGCATTTTTACAAAGCCGCGGTTGTTGTACGGGATAGCCCACTTGGGCGAAAGTTCTATGGCGCGGGAATAATCTTCGGCCGCGTGTGTAAAATCCTTCATTTCTTCATACACAAGCCCGCGGCGGTTAAAAAATATTGCTTCGGGTTGTAATTTTAACAGTACAGTATAGTCCGCAAGGGACGCCTCAAAATCGCCCATATCCTTAAACGCACTTGCCCGGTAGCGGTACGCGGAAGCATAGGCGTCGTCGCGGTTGATGGCCTTGCTGTATGCGGAAACAGCCTCATCCAACCGCCCTTGGCCGGCAAAAATGCGACCCTGCCAATAGTGTAAATCGGCCGAATCGTTGCCGGCGGCCTGCTGAGCGACTATCAAATCTTCCGCCGCTGAATAGCGGTAGGCGGCCAAATATACGGGGATTAATTCACGCCCCAGGGTTTCGGACGGCGCGCGTTTGTTCAAATATTTTTGGTAATCGGCAATCGCGAGTTCATACTTATTTAACGCCACATTGGCTCGCGCCCGCGCCAAATAAAATTCCCGGTGGGCTGGCTTTAATGAAATGGCCTTCGTCAAGTCCGCCTGCGCGAGCGAAGCCCGCCCCGCCTGCATATAGGCCAGCGCCCGGGCATAATAGCGGAACGGGTCCTTGGGGCGGAGCGATACGGTTTTGGAATAATCGGCCAGAGCCTGGTTAATTTTGCCGCTTGCAAAATACGCATCGGCGCGGTAGTGATAGGCGTCCGCCAGTTTGGGGGATTTGGAAATCGCCTTATTTAAAAGTTTAATTTGTGCGACGGGGTCCGTTTGTTTTTTGGCACGGTTTAATAACTGCAATCCCGTCTCCGCCGATACGGAAAGGGAAATAAACGAGAAAAGTATTACAAGTAAGCATTTTTGAATCATATTATTTTAACCAAAACACGAGTAAGAAATTTAGCGTCAGGGCCACGGCGCCCAACACATATAAGAGTACCAAAAGTAACGTGGAAAATAAACGCAAATTAAGGAAAATCGCTCCCACCAAGGTAGCCCGTCCCGCAAACAATTTGCCCAGTTGCACCGTTTGGTCTGAAATTTTAACCACACGCGCCAAAAGCACCGAGCGCATCGCGAGCGAAGTTACCCCCAATAAAAGCCGCGTTAAGGCACGCCCGAAGGAGGTTTTGCGCCCTTGGTTAAATTCACCAAACACTTCGCGCACGCTGCCGGAAACGATGACCTTGGCTTGGTCTTTGGCGAGGCCCTCGTTCATATCGTCAATTTTATTGGCGGCGGCCTGTTTCACTTGGTCCAGCGTATTATCAATAAACTCTTCCCAAGTGGCGCAGGCAATGCGCAGGGCAAACGCGCACGCGGTGATAAAAGCATATGCAAAGGCAAGCAGCCCGTATCCTAAAAAGAGCGTACCGATGAAGATAAACTCCACTGGGGCAGGCAAATGCGCGGGCGCCAAAACAAAGGAATAAACGCTGTACACCGAGATAATAAACAATCCTAACCCGGCGGCCAAATGCGGCAGAAAAACTTTGCGCAAAATATCCGCAAGCCCTTGCAAGGCTTGTGCAAACAGTGCGCCTGCCGTCGGACGCAGGTTAGTCATTATGCCCGTGGCAGCAGCCACAGCATCCGCCGCAAACGTGGCCCACGGATTTTTTAACGGACGGTACGCGGTCGGACACTTTTACGACTTTTCCTAATTTTTTATCGTACAC
The DNA here is from genome assembly GCA_002432025.1 of Candidatus Avelusimicrobium stercoris. Classification (GTDB taxonomy): domain Bacteria; phylum Elusimicrobiota; class Elusimicrobia; order Elusimicrobiales; family Elusimicrobiaceae; genus Avelusimicrobium; species Avelusimicrobium stercoris. Next base: position 49,528 of record DJFE01000016.1, read on the forward strand.
ATAGGTACCTGTTTTTGCTTCGTTCATACTGTTATTATAGCAGTTTGGGGTGCACGCGCGGAAAGAAAAATGATATAATAAATACATCAGTTTACGACGGGAAAATAAATTTTTACAAAACCCGTTGAAAACTATAAATAAAAATGTTAAAATAATTAGGTAGTAAGAAATCCGCAAAACAAAATCCGATTTAAGCGCCCATAGCTCAATGGATAGAGTGTCAGCCTGCGGAGCTGAAGATACAAGTTCGATTCCTGTTGGGCGCACCATTTAAAATGGTTCTAAATAGAGATTAATGAAGGTTAATCTCCGACGAGAAAAGAACCAAAACAATCTAAAAGGTCTCCAAAATTGTTGGGAGGCCTTTTTTAATGTCTATTAACCGAAATTAGCGCTTTTTAATACCATTTGGACACTTTTTGGACACCTCTTTTCCCTCTATAAACCGCCAAATTGTGGACAGTTAAGAATTACGAAGTTGTTTGGAAAAAATGGAAAAAATCATTTAGCCAATGTTTTGATACATATTCGCCTCTAATATCTTCATAAACAGTTTTGACATCTGCATTAGAGTGAAATTGTTCTAATAACTGGATAACTTCTGCATGAGTGTCTTTTGGGAAGGGAAAGTCTATCTTTTTCATAATCTCTAAATATATTTTTCCCAAGAAGCAGGCAGAGTATTCATTTAAGTCTTTATTAACCAAAAATGAAACTCTTCGGGCTTACGCCCGGGGTTTATTAATGCTAACAGAGAAAGTTTTTACGATAGAAACGAGGTAAAACAAAAACTAATGCAATATCTAATCTGGTATAATACTCAAAAGCCGCATCAAGGATTGAAATGGATGACTCCCTTGAATTACACCCTCACGGCTTTGCGTTTGACCCCGCAAAAGTCCAATATGTACCGAGATCTTACAGGGGGTTGAAAAATATTAATACATAATATATTATATATTATATGAATAATAACAATTTAATAAATAATATATTAGTTTCTAATTTAATAGAAGATTTCAACCCTCAGGCTTTAGCAGAAGGGATTGCTAAGCGCGTACGGGCCAGACGGCTAGAACTAAACCTTACGCAACAGGCTCTTGCCAAGCGCTCTGGAGTCAGTCTTGGTTCTTTACAACGCTTTGAAAACCAAGCGGAAATATCCATTAAATCGCTTTTGAAACTGGCAGTAGCGCTGAATGCTACAGCTGAATTTAAGCAGTTGTTTAGCGTGGTTAATTATCAACACATTGACGAAGTAATTGATAGTCAACGACACAAAACCCGCCAAAGAGGACGCAAAAATGATTAATCCCGTTCAATCTTTACAGGTATTTTATGATGAACAATTAGTCGGCACATTAGCCTTGCGCCGTGATAATTTATGCGCTTTTGAATATAGTGCCCAGTGGTTGGAAGAAGGCTTTTCTATTTCTCCCTTGATACTTCCGCTAAAACCGGGTGTTTTTACCAGTAAATGGGATCCTTTTGACGGTTTATTTGGGGTGTTTAATGACAGTTTACCGGACGGCTGGGGACGCCTCCTAATAGACAGGCTCTTGCTGCGCCAGCAGGGGATTAATCCAGCTACTTTATCACCCTTAGATTGGCTTTGTATTGTTGGGCCCAAAACAATGGGGGCTCTCACCTACCAACCCACGCACCCCATCGGGCGAGATAATCAAGATAAAACGCTTGCTTACTTGGAACAAGAAACCCAAAAAGTATTGCACGATGAACCTACTAAAGATTTATCTTTACTTGCGGCCAAGGGCGGCAGTTCCGGCGGGGCCCGGCCCAAGGTCTTGCTTACTATTGACGGGGAAGAATGGCTGATTAAATTTCGTAATACCCAGGATCCGACCAATATAGGCGAAATTGAGTACAAATATTCGCAAAGGGCGCGTAAAGCGGGGCTTATTATGCCTGAAACACGCTTATTTGAAGGAAATTATTTTGGTGTAAAACGCTTTGACAGGCAAGGAAACAAACGTATCCATATGCATACAGCGGCCGGCCTGCTCCAGGCGGATTTCCGCATTCCGTCACTGGACTATAAAACCTTGATTGAAACGACCCTGTTTTTAACACGAGATGTGCAGGAAGCGGAAAAAATGTTCCGCCTGATGGCATTTAATGTAATTGGACAGAATAAAGACGACCACGCCAAAAATTTCTCATTTGTATATGAAAATAACCGCTGGCAGGTGTCTCCTGCGTACGATTTAGTGCCTTCTGAGGGGTTTAACGGCCAGCATACCACCACGGCACTGGGCCAGGGGCTGCCAACCGAAGCAGATATGCTAGAACTGGCCAAACAAACGGGTTTAGACCGTAAGCACGCCATGCAAATTATTGAACAGGTAAAAAGTGCCTTTAAGTAAAGGTAAAGAAGCCACAAAATGGGCCTTTTAGGAAAAATGGACACTTTTTGGGCACCTAATTTTAGGTGGTTTTCTCTTCTTAAAAGCCAGCATTTTATTACCTAAATTGGACACTTTTCATTTATTTTGGATTAATTTAGGCCTATTTTAGCCGCTTGCTTTCGCCGGTCAAAAAGAAGGTTGTAGGCGCTCTTATGCCACCAGTAGTTTATAACATCACAAAAATAATTTTTTCTTATTTACAAAAAATGGCTTGGGGCAAATATTTTTCTAGGATTTTTTACATAATACCCGCTCTAAAAATTTGGGGGAAATTTTTGAGAATTTGCCTCCAAACAGGTATTTCGGTTGCAATTTATCCACTTTTATAAATACAAACATAAAGAGACCATAAGGGGAATAAATAGTATGCTTATAGTAGCCTATTAAAGCGCCAAAACGCTTAAATTTCCGCATAAAACACGGATATATGGCGTAAATACCCCCAATATGACAGCGGAAATTTAGCGAATGTTATTTAATAACCGGCTTACATATTGATAATATGTATTAGACGGATATTTGGACAATGTTTGTGCTAACTCCGCTTTGGTAATAAAACCTTTCTTTAAGGCAATTTCTTCCAAACACGCTATTTCTATCCCTTGGTTTAACTGCATACTATGCACAAAATTCGCCGCTTGTAAGACGCTTTCGTGCGTCCCCGTATCCAACCACGCAAAGCCACGCTCTAATCGCGTGACGTGCAAGGCATTATTGGCCAAATATACTTTGTTTAGGTCTGTAATTTCCAGTTCGCCACGGGCTGACGGTTTTAAATTCTTCGCATAAGAAACAACCTTATTATCATAAAAATATAGCCCTGTAACCGCAAAATTGCTTTTGGGATGTTGAGGTTTTTCTTCCAAAGATACAGCATTTCCGTCTTTATCAAAAGATACCACGCCAAAACGCTCCGGATCTCTTACCTCGTACGCAAACACAGTGGCTCCCGCAGTATTTTGCTCAGCATTTTGTAAAATCTGCTCAAACCCGTTCCCATAAAAGATGTTATCCCCCAAAATAAGGGCCACCCTATCCGATTCATATTTTCCTCATTTTGATTTAATTGTTTTCCTGCTTTTTAAATTGCATAGAATACAGCGCATAATAAGCTCCGTGCAGTTTTAATAACTCCTCGTGCGTTCCTTGTTCCGCAATTTTACCATCGTTTATAACCACGATTTTATCTGCATTTTGTATAGTAGATAAGCGGTGCGCAATAACAATAACGGTGCGGTTCTTCATCAAATTATCCAAGGCTTCTTGCACGACGCGTTCGGACTTATTATCTAGGGCGCTGGTGGCCTCGTCCAAAATGACAATAGGAGCGTTTTTGACAAACGCACGCGCAATAGCCAAGCGTTGCTTTTGTCCACCGGAAAGCAAAATACCGCGCTCCCCTATCTGCGTATCTAACCCTTGGGGTAAGCCTTTGACAAATTCATCCAAACACGCACTTTTTAAGGCCATCCAAATAGTGGCATCATCTGCGTGTTCGTTCCCCAAGAGGACATTTTCCTTAACCGTACCTGAAAATAAAAAGTTATCTTGGAACACCATAGCAATTTGTTTCCGCAACGATTTTTGGGAAATATCTTTAATATCAGCCCCGTCTATTTTAATAGTCCCCTGTTTGATATCATACAAGCGTGGAATTAAAGCCGATATTGTGGTTTTTCCACCGCCGGAGTTACCTACAAGGGCGATTGTATGGCCGACGGGAATAGTTAAATTAATATCGTGCAGAACCTCACGCCCGTGAACATACTCAAAGTGCACGTGGTCAAACACAATATCTTTTTTAACTGATGTCAGTTCTTTAGCCGTGCTCAAATCCTTGATATTAGGCTGTAAATCCAAAATATCAAAAATACGGTCTATGGCCAAAAAGGAATTTTGGATAGAAATATAGTTATTCCCCACAGACTTTAAGGGGGTATAAAGCATCATTAGGGCCGCAATAAATGCCACAAAATTACCACTGGTAATAGTTCCGTTTACAATTAAATAACTGCCGCACCCAATCACCAACGCCACCCCAATAGACATAATAATATGCATGAGGGGCGAAAGCCAGTTTGTTCCCTTTACCATACGCATGGCTAGGGAAAAAGTCATATCTGTTACATTGTGGAAGCGTTTTTTGAACTCATCCTCTAGCGTAAAGGAACGAATTGTTTTATTCCCCGCAAAAGTTTCGTTGTAAATGGTCATTACATACGAAAGATTGCCTACGGTTTTTTCCAAAATTTCTTTCATTTTCTTGCGGACCTTGGCCATCGGATATACAAAAAATAAGAGTACCGCAATAGCAATAAGCGCCAACTGCCAAGAGTTGTACAACAAAACACAAACCAAAGAAATAGAGGAAAATGTTTTGGATAAAAACTGTTTCAGGTTATCTATAAGCCCTGTGGAGGCAGTTTCGGCATCATTGGAATACCGAAATAAGATTTCACCGGAATTGTGCGTATCAAAGTAGGAAGTATCCATAGAGAGGAGTTTATCATACAGGCGGCGTTTCACCCCGATAGTAATCTTTTGGGCCACCCATGTATTTAGGTAGTTGGAAGAATAAATCAGCACCCCTTGCACAATGGTAAAACCCACAATAAGAAACGGGATTAGCGCCGAGAAATGGGGCTGTTTATCCACCATTACTTTATCCATAAACGGCTTTAAGAACATCGCCACGGCGCCATCCAACGCGCCGACAGGCACCGTAAGCGCCACGCCCAAGCACGCCCGAAACCAATATGGCTTAATATACGGCCACATTCGGCGGAAATTAATAATAAGTAAATTATTTTTTAAGTATTTTTTCATTATGGTAAATCCAATTTATTATAAAGAGTATTTTCTTTTATGTTTCTCTCTTAAAGACCGAAATGTTACTATAGCATGTATTCTTCGCGCTATGAGAAAGGACAAGTAGCCTAATCCAAGTGACCTTGAGGGGGTTGAGTAAATTTTGTGTTTAAATTCATAAAAACGAGTTCCCTTTGGCCCATCAGATTCCATAGTCATAAAAGACCTCAAATCCTTTCGGTACTCTTTTACAGTATAACCAAATCTATTTTTCAATTTTTTCGCGGCTCTTTTATCATTTAACAAATCATCAATAAAAGTAGCGGCATTATCTAACATATAACGTGCTATAAATATATTATAAGCCACAAAAAAAGGAATATCCTCCTCTTTGCATAATTTTGACAAAAAAGGGGATTTTGGGAATAACTTTTTGGCCAGCTTAATACTAGAAATTGAAAAAAATAATTTATAGAAAGTTTTCGTTTCAAAATAACTCAAAAAGCACGCCTTGGAATTATTTTCTATAGATGATACTTGAAATTCAGAAATGCGATAACAACAAACCAACTTATTTACATAACCAATTTTATAGCCTTTGCACAACAAAGAAACCCATAAGGACATATCAAACATCATAATATAAGTTTTATTTATTTTAACGGATTTCAAAGCCGAACGCTTAATTATAGAACCAATATATGGGAGAAAAGAAATTCCTTGCATATAAAGTTGTAAACATTTTATCTCATTATTATGAACAGAAAAAAATGGTCTGTTATTAAACCAACTATCTCTTAAATCTATTCCATCTTTATCTATATACTCTATATTTCCAAAAGCGAAACTTTTTTCTGGATTATTTTCCATATAAGAAACCAAGGATATAAGGCCATTAGGAAGTAAGATATCATCCGCGCACAAGGGTTTAATATATTTGCCAGAAGCTACATTTAGCATCTTCTCAAACAGAATTCCCCCTCCTGCACCATAATTACTATCCATATCTATATGAATAATTCTCTTGTCCTGATAAGAATGAGCTATTTCTCTACTTTTATCCGTACAGGCGTGATTTAATAATATCAATTCAAAGTTTTCATAATTGTTGGTTAAAACCGAGTCAATGGACTTACGCAGAAAGTTTTCATCATTATAATATGGAATAAAAATGGAAACTAGGGGCGCCAAACACTTATGATCTTTTGTCATTTTGCTACCTCCTTAAATTAGTTGTTACACTAGTAGGTTTTACCTGTGAGTTTAGACAGTAAAAAAGATATTTTTTCTGAATAATGCTTTTTCTTTTTTTTAACAAAAATAAAAAGACACCATAAAATTCCACATCGAGCCATATTAAAGGTAACAGGGATTAAATATTTAATTCGGCTAAAAGTTATTAAGTGTTGGCATAAAATAGGGTAATATAATTTTGTATTACCATTCCAACTTTCGGGATATGATTCCATAGAATGAATAAGATTTAAATAAAAACAAACAACATTTTTATTTAATTTCTTTTTGTAAAATACAGAACTAGAAAACTCTAAATTTTTATCGTGTAACAGATAAATAAAATCAATAGTTTTATTTGGGAATTTCCGCGCCAACTTAGCTTGTTGTTCACATAAATACTTTTCAGAAAAGTTAATATCTCGGGCAATATATAAAAAACATATACTGTCAAATTTATTGATAAATTTATACAATCGTTTTACTCTTCTGTTATACTTTTTTTGTACATCCAAAAAACTTTCTTCAAAGTTCTTTTCAGCTGGGAAATCGTGCTTATATTGTAATCCTGTTCTTCTGTTTACAACCCATAAATTATAAGTATCATTTTCCTGGTTATTTCCCCTATTTTCAAAATCTTCAAAATTAAAGAAATTTTTAAAATCATTGCAAATCAAATTTACTTTTCCCTCTAATCCGCCTTTTCCGCATAACTCCTCTATAATTCCAGCCGACCAATCAAATGGCAGAGAATAATTTACTAGATGCAAGCGCCTTAATGCTGTAGCCGTTATGCAATATTGTCCTAAAGAAATAATAGCCCCATAATATTTCATTCCACATTCTCCTAATCAGAAAATTTATTTTCTTCCATTTCTTGGCGGTCCAAAAAAGGAAACATATCTTCCAATGATGGGCTAACCATTGTACCATCCGGGAGCTTTCTTGCGGAAAGTTTTGGAGCAAAGGTATATCCGGGTGTTAACATTACCTCGCACAATACGGGGCCTGGCGTTTCTAATACATTTTGAATTTGTATTTCCAAATTATTTAGTTTGTTTATTTTGATGGTTTTGAGATCGAACGCCTTGCCTATTTTGATAAAGTCTGGGCAAGATACGCCTGTTTCGGGGGTACAGGCAGTCATTCTACCGTTAAAAAAGTTCTTCTGGGTTTGTTGGATGGATATATATCCATTATTATTCAATACAAATAATTTAATAGGTAAATTGTACTGTTTCAGGGTTTGGAGCTCTTGAAGATTCATCATAATAGAACCGTCGCCTTCTACACATACAGTACGTTTCCTATGATTAGCAAAACAAGCTCCTATCGCCGCAGGCAAACCATACCCCATAGAAGCATCCCCACTATTCCAAATATATCTCTGGTTCTCCTTTACTTTCCCCACCTGAAACGGAAGAAGAAATGCCGTACCATTAGAGCAGACTATTACCTCATCGTCACAAAACTGTTCCGTCAATTTTTCTATAAAATAATAAGGTTCTATTGGATGATGTCCAACCCGAGGAGCCTCTGTCAGAGGTTGATATTTTTCTTTCAAATGGAGGCAAAAAGTTCGCCATTGTGAACACTCCAATGGTTCCAAAATTGTATATGCTTTTTTCAGAAAAGTTTTAACATCTGTATTGATTTTAATATTGGGTTTTACTGTTGGTTTCTCCAATTCTGCTTTATCAATATCAACAGATACTAAAATAGCATTCTTCGCAAAATTTTCCCAATTATAACTGACCTGCCGAATATTGTTACGTGAGCCAATGGATAAAACCAAATCTGCATTTTGTAGTGCGAAATTTCCAGCCCGATTTGCAACCGTTCCAATACGAGCAATAAAATTTTTATTTTTCTGTGCCACAGTGTCAAAACCATTCATTGTGGTAACAACGGGAACATTTAGTTTATCAAGTAATTTCAAAAACTCCCGCTTAGCTTTTGCTAGTGTAATACCATGTCCCGCTATAATAATAGGTCTACGAGCGTGCTTCCAGGCGGAAATCAACGCGTTCCATCCGTCTTTGTTTGACGGCAGAAAAATTTCATCCTCATGCGGATTATATTTGCGCAATGAATTTTCATCAATCAAAGAGGCTTGCAAATTAAGCGGAACATCTATCCATACGGGCCCTGGCCGCCCATGCATTGCCAAATAAACGGCTTTATCTAATACATATTCTATGTCTTGTGCTTGGGTCAAACTAATGGCATATTTTGTTAAAGGTTTCACACAAGAAATAATATCTACTTCTTGATCTCCTAATTGTCGCAACGATATATTTGGGCAACTAGCTAGGGTGGTAGATTGTTTAACTTGCCCCGATATATACAAGACAGGAACGCTATCTGTCCATTGCCCAAATACCCCATTTAAACAATTAAGTCCGCCTGGTCCGGTAGTTACATTGACCACAGCCAATTCCTGATGTAGGCGGGCATATCCTTCCGCCCCAATAGCACTGGCTTGCTCATTGTGATTACAAATATAGGGAATGTATTTACCAAAGCTATCGTTTAAGTGCATTGCCCCACCGCCAGATACCATAAACACATAACGAATATGATATTTTTCTTTTAATCTTTTTGCAATAAAATCAGATAATTTAATCATAAGACCATTCCTAAAAAATCTTCCAATTTTTTTATAACTTGAACTTTTGGTTCAGGGCAAGAATGCTCACTAATCAATATGGCATCTGCCCCGTAATTTTTTGCCATTTTAACATCACTTTGATAACTGTCCCCAATCACACAAACCTCTTCTGGTAATACATCTAACCCATCTAACACTAATTCCAACATCGTAGGATTGGGTTTTCCTATGCAAATATCAAATTTTTTATTTAACATCATCTCTGCTGCCGCAACAATTGGACCAGCACCTGGAAGCACTACTCCATTTGATATTGGGTATGAATGTTCTGTATTGGCAACAATTAGTTCACAATTTTTGTCCTTTAAAGAGATCAATGGAATCAAATCATCTAATTTGAAATCTTTATTGTATCCCACCACAACACAGTCTGGCATCGTTGCCGACAAGCTTATGCCACAATTAATAATTTCCTCTTTTAAATCACTGGTTCCTAGACAAAGGACTTTCTTATAGTGATGTTTTTTTAAATATCTAGCAATCCCATAACCGGAATTAATTATCTCAGGTTCTTTAATATCTACTCCTAAATTAATCATCTTTTCATATAATTGATGACGGGTCTTCGCTGAATTGTTGGTTACAAAAAACAAGTACTTTCCAATTCTCCGAGCTGTCGCTATCACTTCATTCGCTTGGGGTGCTAAATAATTTCCAAAATAAACAGTCCCATCTAGGTCAAAAATAAAACACTTATATTTCAAGCACTCCCCCTACCTCTTGAATGGATTTTTTGTATCTAGATTCTAATATAGCGATTCTTTGATTATCTTCGCACGCAATTTTTCCATAAAAATTTTGCTTATTTTTAATCCACATCATTTCAAAACTAACAGCTTTCAAAATACCTTTATCGGCGTTAGCGTCTTTAATAGCAGCTTGAGCATTAAAAATAACTTTTCTTGTTTCAAATCGGGTTAATGCACCTTCTGGTAAATGTTTAAAAAATGGTAAAGACATTGCCGACACCCCCCCGCCAATTACCAGCTCCTTTTTATATTTAAGAGTCAACTTCGCAATTTTTTGTGCCAATTTTAAAATTTTTTCATGATTAATATCGTCTTTACTCATTCCCAAAGAGCCCGTCATATCCGTTCGACCCATAACAATACCAGCCAAGTCTTTTGATACTTCACTACTTAAAATTTCTTCCAAATACTGAAAACCATATTGAGTTTCAATATTGATTAAAAACTTCATATTCTGGCGTTCTTCTTCAGGAAAAGCCATCCGAGTTGCCTGCAAGTATTTTTTTACAGCGTAAGGTGATTCTATCATTGGAGCAACGATTGCATTAACGCCAAGGACTCTGGCATCATACATATCTTTTAAGGCTTCGCAACCACCTATTTTAATTGTTAAATCTAACCCAGCACAAACTACAACATCCTTTAAACGCATCGCTTCTTCTAATCGAGTTCCTTCTGCTTCAAATTCTGCTTTAATACCAACGACATGGTGATTAGCTTTTAAATCTTTTAATGTTTCCACCATTCTTCTCTCTAAATTATTCATAGAATACTCTCCTATATAAAAATTTGTCATAATTTACAATTATGATTTTTGTAAACATACCAATGACATATGAAACTTTATTTAGAAATTTCTCTCTAAAAACAGAGGGAAAAGGACTTGTGGAAACTCTTGGTTGAGATATTCATAAGTCCCTTTCCCGTTCATACGCCGTGCTGTAGCGTATGAAAGCGAACGAAACCTATGGAAAAATGAAGTAGAAACAAAGTAAGAGAAGCGAGGAAGGTTTGGAAAGTAAAACGGCTGCGTAATGTCAAGTCTAAGGAAGTGCCTTGTCATCAAACAGCCGTAGTTGCACGCGAAATATGTGCGCAACACTCGGCAGAAGACAAAGGGCTCATGACTTCCCTTCATCTTCTGCCTAAACCAGCCGTTTTTGGACTTCCTTAGAACTTTGGTTTCCCAAAGCCTTCCTATTCTTCAATAGGATTCCAAAAACAGTATAAATTGTAAAGTTGCCACTATCTGTGGCTGTACTCTTATACTCCTAACTAAAATCTTATATTAGAATAACATATTTTTGAAAAAATTACTAGCATCCATAAAGAACCCCTGGGATTCTATGGGCTACTTATATAAGCCTTAAAAACTTACCGCTTTAACTTGGCGCACAGTTCGGCCAGGCCCGAAGAGATATCTTCCTTCTGCACAATTACCCCCTCCGGCACCGTCAAATTAACGGGGGCAAAGTTCCATATCGCCTTAATACCCGCCGCTACCAAAGTATCCGTAATGCCTTGGGCGGCTTCGGCAGGGACAGTCAAAATAGCGATTTTTAAATTTTCCCGCTCAATAATGCTGGCCAGTTGCGCGGTGTGATACACGCGCACGCCGTGCAGGGAATTTCCCACAATTTCCGGGTGCGTATCAAACGCGGCCACGATTTCAAGCCCGTGGTTTTTAAACCCGGCAAAGCCCAAGAGCGCAGAACCCAAATGCCCCGCCCCCACGAGGAAAGCCTTGTTTAAATTGTTCCAGCCTAAAAACTTTTCAATCACTTCTATCGTCCCCGCCACTTTAAACCCCGCACGCAATTTACTGGGCGCGCCGACGGCCTGCAAATCCTTTTTAATAACAATCGGCAGCAGTTGCGTTTCTTCCGCTAACGTAGTGGAGGAAACCAATTCACGCCCGTAAGTATGCAAGTTATAAAAAATACGCAGGTATTGGGGCAGGCGGCGTATGGTTTGGACGCTAATCTCTTTTTTACGGTGAAAAAGGCTCATAAATAAAAATGCTCCGTCGTAAACTACTGGATATCTTGATATCTATGTTATCTTTTTTAATTCGTTTTTGTCAAGTTGAAAACGCCCTTCTGCCGAGGAGTTATTGACTTTAAAACCCCCAAAAGTTAAAATATAGATAACGAAATATCTATAAAAGGTATTTTAAACACTTAAAGGAGAACAAGAAAATTATGGCGGAAAAGAAAGTTGCCGCTGCTCCGGCTGTTGCCACTCCCGAAGAATTGGAACATTTGACCCAAGTCGTGGATAAGGTAAAAGCCGCCCAGCGCATTTATGCTACTTATACGCAAGAACAGGTGGACAAAATTTTCCGCGCGGCCGCTATTGCCGCTGCGCAGCAACGTATTCCCTTGGCCAAAATGGCCGTGGAAGAAACCGGTATGGGTGTAATGGAAGATAAGGTAATCAAAAACCAATTCGCTTCCGAATACATTTATAACCAATATAAAGATACTAAAACCTGCGGCGTCCTGTCCGACGACGACGCCTTCGGTTACCGCAAAGTGGCGGAACCTATCGGCGTGATTGCCGGTGTAGTCCCCACCACCAACCCGACGGCTACCGCCATCTTCAAAAGCCTTTTGGCCTTGAAAACCCGCAACGGTATTGTTTTCTCTCCGCACCCGCGCGCTAAAAAATGCACCATTGCCGCGGCTAAAATCGTATTAGATGCGGCTGTGGAAGCCGGCGCCCCGAAAGACATCATCGGATGGATTGAAAACCCGACGATGCCGCTTTCCAACGCCTTGATGCACCACCCGCACATTAACTTGATTCTCGCCACCGGCGGCCCCGGTATGGTGAAAGCCGCCTACTCCTCCGGCAAACCGGCCTTGGGCGTAGGCGCAGGCAACACCCCCGCCGTCATTGACGCTACCGCCAATATCAAAATGGCCGTAAGTTCCATTATTATGAGCAAAACCTTTGATAACGGTATGATTTGCGCCAGTGAACAGTCCGTCGTGGTGGAAGAACCCGTTTACGAACAGGTAAAAGCGGAATTTATCGCCCGCGGCTGCCACTTTGTAACGGGCAAAGACCGCAAGAAATTGGCCGAAACCATTGTAGTAAACGGCAAACTCAACTCCGGCATTGTGGGCCAAACCGCTATGAAGATTGCGGAAATGGCCGGGATTAAAGTTCCCGCCGGAACCAAGATTTTAATCGCCGAAGCCAGCGAAGTAAACGACCAGGAAGTATTCGCGCGTGAAAAACTCTCCCCCGTGTTGGCCTTCTACCGCGCCAAAGATTTCAACCAAGCGGTGGAACTCGCCCGCGATTTGATTCTCTACGGCGGCGCCGGACACACCTCGGTACTCTATACCGATGAATCCAACGAAGAACACATTGATATCTTTAAGGATATGCCCACCGCACGCACGCTGATTAATATTCCCTCTTCCCAGGGTGCCATCGGCGACGTGTACAACTTCAAACTCGCTCCGTCTTTGACGCTTGGCTGCGGCTCTTGGGGCGGCAACTCCGTCAGCGAAAACATTGGGGTAAAACATCTTATGAACGTGAAATCCGTCGCGGAACGCCGCGAAAATATGTACTGGTACAAAGTACCGCACAAAATCTACTTCAAACGCGGTGCGCTCTCTCAAGCCTTGGCGGAACTCGCCGGCAAACAGCGCGCGTACATCATTACGGATAAAACGATGGAACAGTTGGGCCACGTCCGCTCCGTAGCCGACGTTTTGGAAGGGCTCAACATTAAATTCCGCGTCTTCTCCAACGTACTGCCGGATCCGAACATCTCCAACGTCAACGAAGCCTTGGCGATTGCCAACTCTTGGCAGCCGGATATTATCATCGGTCTCGGTGGCGGTTCCGCTATGGACGAAGCCAAAATGGTATGGTTGCTGTATGAAAACCCGGACACCAGTTTTGAAGATATCGCTATGCGCTTTATGGATATCCGCAAACGCATTTACGCGGCTCCGCCCTTGGGCAAAAAAGCCACGATGGTTGCTATCCCGACCACGTCCGGTACCGGCTCCGAAGTTACGCCGTTCACCATTATCACCGACGAAAAAACCGGCACCAAATACGCTATTACGGACTATGCCTTAACGCCCGATATGGCTATTATTGACCCGGAATTTGTACTCGGTATGCCTAAAAAACTGACGGCTTGGTCCGGCTTGGACGTGCTGACCCACGCCATTGAAGCCTACACCTCCGTCTATTCCACTAACTTTACGGAAGGGCAAGCCTTGGAAGCGATGCGCTTGGTATTCAAATATTTGGAAAAATCCTACACCTTGGGTGCCAAAGACATCAACGCCCGCGAAAAAATGCACTATGCGGCCACCATTGCCGGTATGGCATTTGCCAACGCGTTCCTGGGGCTGTGCCACTCTATGGCGCACAAATTGGGTGCTATGTACCACGTTCCGCACGGTTTGGCCAACGCGTTGCTGCTCACGTATGTAATTGAGTTCAACGCCACGGATAAACCGACTAAACAGGGCTTGTTCCCGCAGTACAAATACCCGTTTGTGAAGGGCCGCTACGCCAAGATTGTGGACTTCTTACTCCCCCACAACAATATGGGCGACGACAAAGATGCCAAGGTTGAAAAACTGATTGAGATGATTACGGACCTGAAAAACAGATTGGATATTCCAAAATCCCTCAAAGAATACGGCATCCCGGAAAAGGAATTCTTGGATAACTTGGATAAACTTTCCGAATTGGCCTTTGACGACCAGTGCACCGGCGGCAACGCGCGCTATCCGCTTATCAGCGAAATTAAGGACTTGTACCTGAAAGCGTACTACGGCGAACCCGTCAAACACAAAGCCGACTAGGCCTAGTAGAGAGACTATGAAAAGCAGCCCCGGGCGTAATACCCGGGGCTGTTTTATGTGCCTAAATAGCGCCTACAAATAGAGCAGTTTAAAGCCGATACTAATGCCCCAATCCTTGCTCTTCCAGTTGCCCGCGGCGTGAGTGCTGACGTTGGCATAAAAGGCCGTGCCGTCATTAACCAATGTGCCGACTTCCACCTCGGGGATGAGTTCCGCCTGGCCGCCGTGTTCGTAATTCATATAATAGTACAAGTTCGTGGTTACCCACCACTCGTTGGGCGAAGTGTATCCCATATTTAAGCGCAAGCGGCCCATATTGATATCGTCGCGCGCGTGGTCGCCCGCCACGGAAACATAATACTTGTACCCCAAGGCCGCATAGGCCCCGTCAAAAAGTCTGCGCAAAATAAACACGGACGGGCTGGCCTGCAATTTTCCGGCTCCCAAGCGTTTATCGGTAGCCGTGGGCACAAACATTTCCATTTTTACACCGTAGCCAAACACGCCGTCCGCCTGCGGGTTCAGCCAAGACATACTGACCAGAGCATCCCCCAACCCGCTAACGGACTTTTCCGGCGATTCGTAGCGCGCGAGCGGTACTTCCACCCCCCAGTTATAGCGGGGGCTAATCACGCGGTAGGTCTTTAACGTAAGTTGGCTGGACGAAATCCCCGCGCTGTCGTCAATCGTGGTAAGCGAGGGATTTACCTCAAAGGTGGTGATGTTTTCCGTCGGCACTACCCCATAATGGTAGGACCGCTGGATTTGGGCCGACGCCGGGCCCGCAAATAGCGCACAGAACAGCACAAGTATCCATTTTTTCATAAAATCCCCTTTCTTTTAATTTACTGGTATTTTATCAAAATTCAAGGCTTTTGCCCGTTTTTGGCGGGGCGGACAACAGCCAAAAGCGCGCGCCCGTCTGCAAGGTATAGGCCGTTACGGTTCCGCCGGACATATGCAAAAAGGAATCCTTGCCGAAAAAAAGTTCCTCGCCCTCGCCAAAGTGCGCCCGCCCGCCAAACACATACACAAGCGTATTATTTTCGGGCGGCACCGGGCACCCAAACGAAGCCCCGGGCGACAGCGTAACATCCAGCATTAGGCACTCCCCGCACGAGGGTTTAAAGGGGCCTGTTTTCCCCTCAAATTGCCCGCACAGCACGCGCACATTCGCCCCGTAGTATTCAGCCACCAGCGGGACGTTTTCGCTCTCTGTCTGCAAATTTTGCGGCTTTTCGGTGCTGGAATCGGCGTGGAGCCACAGTTCCGCATTTAAAATATAGACGGTTTTAGCCGGGGTATGGCGTTTGAGCCCGCCTATCGTATTTATCCAGCGGGAAATGCCCGCTTGGCTGGTAAGTTCGTCTAATAGTTCTGGTTCCTCGCTGGGCCCGGTTACCAAATAGTTTAAACGGTCCCTGCCCGGCACGGCGGACGGGGCCAATATGTCGGAACGGTCAAAGTCCGCACTGCAATAGCACACGGCCAGCCAGCAAAATGGGTCCAATGCCGCGGCGTTGCGGCGGTCTATCAGGCGGCGGACCACCATACACGGCCCGACAGGGGCCTTCTTCCACATTGTTTTTTTGGGTTTTAGAGCGGTTGTCATTTTTCCCTCCCACAGGGTACTTACTTTCTATTGTACCCAAACCGAGAGCCCTTTTAAACACCTAGAAATTGATTAGTTGGGTGCTGCGCACCGGGCCCCTCTATGCGCAGGGTAACGATTAATTGGGCGACACTCTTTTTGCATTGACACAAGCAAACGAAACAACATCAATAAATAAAACAAAGTCGTCATAAAAATCGGGGGTCATTCTGAACTGGCAGACCGCAGGGCTTTCTGGACCTGCTGCTTGGGCTGTGGTTGTGGGTCGTCGCCGTCATCCTGGAAAGTCGTAGTCCAGGATCTGTCGTTAATAAAAAAGAGGAAAACAACAGATACTGGAACGCGCCGCGCCGGCAAACCTTCCAGTATGACCTTTATTTTTATAAACGACAAACATCCCAATCGGTAGATCCTGAAATAAATTCAGGATGACCCCTTATTTAATAAGAAGCCCTTTTCCTCTTGTCATTCCCGAGTGTAGCCGACGCGGAGCGTTCGGGAATCTGTTGTGTCCTTTGTTCCTCTCTTTCGTAACGACGGATCCCCGACAGAAACACTCGGGGATGACGGCAACAGCCAACGGCAGATCCCGTATAAAAACACTACGGGATGACGACAAAAAGACACAACAAGGCCGTTATAAAATTAGAAAGTCATCCTAAACCCCGCGGGCCGACAAACACTACGGGATGACTAGGAAATTTTTGGAGGTTATCAGCACAGAGAACTGGGCAAACTCAACAAAGGGCTAAAAGAAGTGTCATCCCGGACGTGGCTCCGGGATCCAGTCTGTTTATAAAGGCCTTTTCCTTTTTTATTCCTGGATTCCGGGTTCCCGCTCGTATGCGGGCCCCGGGATGACAACGCCGCCCCAAAAAAGAACAAAGAAAAAACCCCGGGAGGTTTTATCCCCCCGGGGCCTTTGATATACATACGCTACTTACTCTATATCAATTTTATCCACATCAAGCGTGTCATTAGAATCATAGGTACTGGTTGTGGATTCACCAGCCACTCCGTAATATCTGCCACACACTCTATTGTTGCTGTTGCTCGGTTTTGCATTTTTACCGTTAATGCACAGTGCCCCAATATAGCGCAAAGCATCTTCTACGGGCATTACACCATCTCCTAAACCGCACGGGTCTGCCGCACTTTCGTTAAACAAGTGCATATACTTCGTTAAATAGGCTCTGCGGTTCAAGGCGTCAATCGTCTTGTTGGAACTGGCCGCCAATTCCTGCTTGGTTACGGATTCTTTGCGTTGGAAACCAACCGCTTCCGCAATGGCGTGCAACGGATAGGCTTTGGGGTCGCTAGCATTGGTTACCCAACCACCACGTTCCAAGGCAGCCAAATAGCCGTCGCGGCCGCTCTGTCCAATAAACGGTACATCCGCCTTATCGCCCGTTCTCATTTCGTTCCAGTTGTAGCGGCCATAGTGGTAAGGTCTGACACTATCCATAGCCTTAATGGTTGCGCCATTACCCTGCTTTACCGCACCGCAACCCAAGAAGCGTCTATCGGCAATAATTAATTTTTTAAGTTGTGCCTCAGACATATTGGCTAAGTCCAAGTTCTTGGCGTTCTGCAACGTAAGCGGAGCCGGGAAATACGAGGAATCGGCACTCGTATAAGCGGCAAATGCACCAAACGTATTTCTCCACGGAGCGCGCAATTTCATCATTTGCGGGTCGTAGGAGTTGTACCCAATGGTTTTACCCAAAGAGCAGACTACTTCCAGCGGTACCTTTGCATTTTTGTCTTGCGCATAGGCCACCGTCATAGCGTCCACCAACTGCGGCACACTCACTTTGCCGGAGTGTACGAACTTGGCATTCGCCGCCGTAAAAGCCTGCGAAGCGTTCGTGCGGGCAATTACACTGTTAATATAATCAGCCGCCACATCTTGCTGTAACAAGGGGGCAGAACCGCCACCGCGGGCCACACCCACAGCCAAGCACTCTTTGGTGTTCACGGCTTCATTGAACGGTTTAGGACCGCCTTTACCGTTTACAGAAAGCGTCGGGATGTTAAGCAAGCCCGTGCGTTCCTGGTATTTAGACGGAATACCTTTGCTGCCGTTCATATTATCCGCAAACTGCAAGATTTTTTCTTGCGGATTCTGCGGTTTGGGGTCCTGCTGAGGCGGTACAGGTTCCTGATCATCTTTATCATCCAAGTTCACCGGGAAACCGACATAATTGTTTCCGCCGTCGTCATACACGCAGGTAGCGGTGCTGACTACGCGGCCCGGGCGGGCTTGGCCTAAGATTTTCGTAACATTGCCTTTCTCGTCGCGGTCTTTGATTACGCCGTTTTGGCAGCCGCCTTTATTGATGCTTTCGCCATCCATGGACAGGCTGTCGCACTGGCGGATTTCCCACGTGATAATCGTGCGGCGGGACGGATTCATTCTATCGCCGCGCAACGCTTTGATATTGGCGGAGTTGGCAATTACTTGGTAACCCGTGGCCAAATCCTTGGCATTGCGTTCCGTACCCAACGAGTTGGTTACAAAACCGTTGCCCGTCATCTGCTGGCTCCACGAACCCTTGTACGGTTTGATATCCATATGCGGGATATCGTAATACTGGCCTTGCGCCATACCCGTAGAGGTGGTAATCGCGGACGCCACATCGTTATCGTCGCCCTGAATCATATACGAAATCAGGAAGCGGGACTTCATAGCGTTGTAAGCCGCTTCACCCGTCATACCGTTGGTAAACGTCAGGTGGGCATACGGCATACCGTCAATTTTGGCGCCTTGGCTGGAAACCGTGGCGTGGTTTTCGCAGGTGATACGCACCAGCGGATACGGGCAGCGCGCACCGGTTACAAAGCCTTTGCCCTGTTTGGCACCTTTGGTGGAAACAGACAAGGAATCTTTGGCGTCGGTTTCGCCCGCATCTTTCATTACGCCGCCTTTGCGCAATACACCCAAGAATTTGGTGTATGCAATAGGCGTCTGCAAAGCATCTACATCTTCGGGGGCTACTTCGGTGCCGGAAGCGGCATCAGCGGTAGCCGTACCCGTAGAGGCCTTAGTAGCCGCGGGTTTATCTTTTCTAATCTTTTTATTCTTAATAGCAACGCTTTCCACAAACAACGGCACAAAATCCTTGCGGTTCGTCATTGCCGGGATATTGCTGTTAAATGTAGTACCTCTATCAATGTAACCCACCACCAATTCTTGCGCTTGTTTGGTAGGCGTCATTTGATAGTAAGCGGACAATCTGGCAGTAGGAATACCTACTACGTAATGGAACACCGTCCATTTGCTGGCATCTTTGGTGCTGTCAAAATCAGCCGTATAGAGGCCGTCTTTGGCAAAGGTGTTGCAGTCGCCTGCTTCGGCAAACGTACCTTTGTTTTTACCAAAGAGTTTGCTCCACATTTTGCCAAACGCACCGCCAAAACCGTTGCTCAGACAGTCCACACGCTGGGCAATCGGCCCCAAGGTAACAGAATTTTTGTTACCATCGTTCCAACCACCGGGACATTTGTCCTTGCCTACATAACTCACATAGTTATTGCAACCTTCTTTGCCAAAAGCAAGGCCTGTTTGTTGCTTAATCAAACCCGCAATTTTGCTGGCTTTTTTACCACAGCAAGTAGGTTCACTTCCCGCACCCTCGGCCGCACCGAACATTTTACCCATAGACCAATCGTCGGTACCCGTGGCCAAGCAGGATAAGACACCGTTGAGGAAGCCCTGCAACATTTTATCTTTCCATTTAATCCAGTCCCATTTGCGGTCAAAGTTGGCCTGCCACTCTTTCTGGGCGCGGGTCTTCATCATATCCCACCACCAGGGTTCTCTGCCGTTGTAGGTAAATTTGCGGTCCAAATTGCCTTTGCCGCCACCAGGGCCAAAACTACCGCCGCCCAAACCACCGATTTTGCCGGGTTGGACAGGTTTCATCTGCGCGTCCATCAACGCCTGCATAGCATTGGCTTTGGACATAGCGTCTTTGGAGCGTCTGGCTTCGGCCGCAGACCCGTTACCAAAAGAGACTCTGGACGGTTTACCCGCCGCCTGCAAGGGCTGCAAGGAAACCGGCTTGGGGCTGTTGCGCGGACCGGAGGCACCCACTTTGCGGGCAGCCGTTTTCATACCGCCGCCCCACATACCTACGCCCAATCTGCTGCCGCCGCGGGTGGCTAAACCAGCGGAAGAAAGCTGATTGATTTTCGTAGCCGCACGGCGGAAAGCCGCACGCGTGGCGGGAGCCGCGGCACGTTTATAAATGTTGGTGTTATTCTCTTCCACTTCCGTGCTGGTAGAGGATTCTTGCGAAGCGTCGTACCCGTCGTGGGAAGGAATATAATCATTGGTTACTTCGTCCGAAGCGGTGGTGTCGTCGCCCATTTTAATCAAACTAAGCGAATCGCGCCCCGCAAACTGGGCGATTTGACCGTCCGGGTTGCCCGTGGCGGTATCAAAGCCGTACCGTTCGGGGTCAAACACGGATTCCTCACTCCCGGGAGTAACCATAGGTTCTTCGCTCACTTGCCCGCTGTACTTATACAAGAACGGCAGTAACAAGAGCGCCACCAAAGCGGCGATGAAGAACGGCGCGTCCCGTCTGGTTCTCTCAAAGAGAGTTTTTCTGGGTTTGCCGTCGCTCCCGATTTTGGAGGAAACACGATTAGCAAAAGATTTAGAACCCATAGGCTTGCTGTTCTTAATCTTATCGCTAAAGGTAAAACTGTCTTTATTATCCTTCTTAGCGTCAGACGCGCCTAAAAAGGGGAATAAAGACTTCTTTTTATCTTTTTCCTCTGGCATAAGTGCCTCCTATTAAAATAAAACTGCTGGGTTAGGCCCTTTTTTATAGGGCCGGGGGATATTTTTTATCCCGATACATAAATAAAGAAATCCGTTGTTCGGAACTGGATGCCCATTCCGTAACAACTTTCTTTATGCGTACTCCCTTACTTCTATTATACAATTAAATCGCCTTTTTTCAAGGGGTTAATTTATTATCCTGCAAACTGTCCCCGATAGACGAGCCCCACTCCGGCTCCGGGAAGAAATCCGCCCCGCGGGCAAACGTATCATTAACCGTGGCTTCAATGTCCGACGGGCGCACGCCCTCGTAATCGGCCGATTTCTTGCGCGCCTGCATACAGGCCTGCTGTTCTTCCAGCGTGGCCAAGGTTTGGCAGCGTTCCTTTTCCTGCTCGCAATAATTGGAATACGTATCGTATTTATCTTCCAAGCGCAGGGTGGTGCATTTTTCAGTCTGGGCGTTCTTCATTTTTACGCCGCAGGTACTGCTTAAATTGGAATAAGCCTTTTCCACCGCTTTACAACTGTTGCGGATGCCTGCCAAGTTATTGGTGAAATTGCCGTTTACATCGTCGCAACTGGCGGGAAAAGAGCCCGGCAAACTTTTAATGGCTTCGTACGAATTGGAAATTTGCGCGTCAATGCTCCCTCCCGTATCTTTTAAGGAAGCGTTACACATTTCTTCCTGGTGCAGGGCCATTTTAATACTGTCCATTTCCGCCACTACGCTATCGGGGTCAATGCCCATCCCTCCGGCCATACCAGAGGAATCAAACACGCGCTTGGGCATTTCCGCCCCGTTAAAGCCCGCACCCGCCAGCATTTTGCTTAAACCGGGGTGCTTGGCGCGTTTGGCCGCCAGACTCGTCAGCCACACATAATACAAGTCCTTGCGGGCCTTGTTGGTGTCAAAATCCGAATTAATGTTAAGCGGGGTCATAGAACCGCCGTTTTTGAGCGTTTGGGTAAGCGCAGTAACGCCCGAATCCACACTACGGGCCTTATCCACGGCGTGCATAAACCAATCGGTACCGCTGCCACCCGCAATATTGGCGTTGGCAATTTTTTTAAGCGTTTGGGAAGAGTCGTACCCGTCCTTGGGGTTACGCGCAAGAGCGGAAGAGTCCGTGCCGAAATACACCTCGGCCTGCTGGGTAGAATTAGCCTGCGTGTTGGCTACACCGTTCCCGGGGACCACTACGCCCGGGCGCTTTATTCCGTCGCCCGTATCCACCTGGCTGTATGCAGTGGCGAGCGCATCGCCCCTGCGGCCTTGGCGCGCCAAAGAAGCGTTTAACGCACGCAAATTAAACAGTTGGGAGGCCTTGGCCTTTTCCAGTTGGTCCTTTAACGAGCCCGAATCGCCCGCAAAAACATTGGAGCCGTCGGGGTCCGGGCGTTCGCCGTTCATAATTTTGGTATGCTCGTTCCAGGTTAAAAGCGCCTTTAAAAAGGAAATATTTTCCGTTTCCTCGGCGGAGTACCCCATAGCCCACGCCAAATTGCGCAGGAACGGAATTTTGCCCACGGGGACCACGGAACCTAAAAACAGTAAAACCAAAAAAACCGCCGCCACAATACGCACATTTTTGGAGCGCGCGAGATTTTTAACCTCTTGCCACAAGAGTGGCAACGGTTTTATATCTTCTTCCTGTTCGGTCGGTTTATTTGGTTCTGCCATAATTTTCACGCAAAAGGGCGGGGACGGTGTACGCCCCCGCCTATTAGGTTATTTACCTTTTATAATCTTAGTACCTTGCTGGCGAAGCATATTGATGCCTTCGGCTTTAAGCATCGTTTTGCCTTCCTTCATAGCAAACTTTTTCATTACGCCCGTGATTTTATCCATAAATTTAACAATCGGGCTTTCTTTGCCGGAGAAAGCAGCCGCAATCGTAAAGCCCAGTGCGCTGACGCACAAGCCGCTGAGAATACCCGCCACCAAGGGGAGCGAACCGCCCCCAAAGCGCGAGGCATACTGCCCGGCCTTTACCAGGGTAGCGATAGAAGTCGCCGCCGCGGCCGCAATAATTGCAAGCCCAGCCACAATGGACCACACGCCCACGGGAATAGCCGTTCTCCCGGCGCGGATTAAACCATACCCAAACATCGCCGCAGCCGCCGTGGTCGCCACGCTGGCCAAGAGCAAAATAGTAAGCGTATTGCGGGCCTTTTGGCGCGCTTTGGCTTCGTCTTCCACCTTTTGGGTAGCCTTGCCGACAGATTTCAAGCGTTTGTTGGTCGGCGTTTTAAAATCAGCGGAACCCGTCGTGCCGACGTCCACACCGCCCTCTACGCGCATACCGCCCGAGTTATTGGACCCCGCTAAAAAGGCCGTAGCCCCTTCGTTCGCGCCGCGGTGGCTGTTTCCGGCCACATCGGCGGAGCGTTTGGCAATAGCCTGCAAATCGTTTCCGCCGCGGGAAAATTTACCGTTGGAAACGGTCGTTCTTCTGCCGCCGGCCATAAAGCCGGAATTTTGCCCTCTGGCGCCGGAACCCGTATCCATAGCGGATACCAAGTTGGAGCCGCTGGGCATTGCGCCCGAAAATTGATAGTCGCTTCCGCCAGACGTAGAACCTGTTGCGCGGGCACCGCCCAACGCGCCGGAGGCTTGGTTGAACACATTTCCGCCGGACACGGAACCCATAGAGGCGCGCGTTAAGGTATTTACCGGGCGGGAAGCATTATTAGCCGCACCCGCGCGGCGGGCCGCTTCGTTCACCGCCCCACCCGCAGAATAGCGGCGCGCTTCGCCAGTGGCCTTATTTTCCTGCACGGTGGCGACGTTGGCGTTCATATTTAAACCGTCGGATCCGGATAATTGCACGGCCTGCCCCAAGGAACCCGCCACATTATCCACTT
This sequence comes from Candidatus Avelusimicrobium stercoris, assembly GCA_002432025.1. GTDB lineage: Bacteria > Elusimicrobiota > Elusimicrobia > Elusimicrobiales > Elusimicrobiaceae > Avelusimicrobium > Avelusimicrobium stercoris. The sequence continues at coordinate 73,534 of DJFE01000016.1, forward strand.
TATCCAGCCCAAAGCGGCTGGCCGAGCCGTTATCGCCCAAGCGGGCTACATCGTCGGGGTTGGCCAGTTTGTTGCTGGAATCTACGATGTTAATAGAGGTCAGTTGCCCGTGTCTTTCCTGTAACCCCTCGTAGGACGAGGCAGAGCCCGCCACCGAGGACAAGGAACGGACGGCTAACTCCTGCTTGCCCTGTTCGGCGCCTACGCCAAACAAGGTAGCCGAAGCCAAACCGCCCACGGCTAGTGCGGTAACGGAGGTATTCAGCACCGTCAGTTGCACTTTGCCGGAGACGCTTTTTAAAAATTTAAATACGTTCATAATTTTTCTCCTTACCGTTTAAACGCGTCCACAGCGTTTTGTACGCCGGACGGCTGCGCTTGCCGTTGCAAAGCGGCGCGGCGGTAAGAGGCCGCTCTTTCCAAGCGTTCCTCCTCGCGCTGCTGTGCTTCTTTTTCTGCGCGCACTTTGGCGGTCAGTTGGGCGCTTTCGTAATAAATTACCGCGCCCCACAACGCCCACAACGCCACCAGCAAAAGCGCGACTATGCGCCAAATAGCATTGTGTTTATTCCACGGCTCAATAATCAAATTTCCAATTTGCATAAGTCAAAACCTATAAATTAAGGTGCTACAAAAGGTGGCGGTGCTCCTTGAACACCTGCTTGATATGCCGGAGAACCAGCCATCATACCACCAGTTCCGCCAGCGCCGCCGGCACCACCGGCTCCCCCGGCGCCACCAGCAGATGAGGACGCGCCAGACAAGCCCAAACTTTTACCAATACTAGAATAGAATTTGGCAAAAGCCCCTCTAAAAATCCAAGCCATCGCCACACCTGCGGCCATTAACCCGCCTACGATTATCACGGCGGTGGACATACCCGAGCCGCCCCATTTATGGGCAAACTGGCCGCCTTTAACAATCGCCGTAGCCGCAACAGCCAAGGCCGCGACGGTAACCCCAATAGCCGCAATCCAACCAAAAGGCCATTGCAGTTTGAGGAGCGGAATCGCAATCATTGCGGCCAAGCAGGTAGCAATCGCTTTCCAAAGCCATTTTTGCAGGTTTTGGCGGTCAATCATACGCTGGGTGGCTTCGTCCACTGCACTTTGGGTCCAACTGCCAATACCGCGCAGGTTGGCTTCGTTTACGTTGTCAAAATCCTTAGAGCCCTGCCCTTGGCCGATAGCCACGGTATCGCCCACAATGCGCATACCGCCTGAAACCTTGGTGCTAGCCAAGAACGCGCGGGAGCCTTCGTTGGCGGAACGGTTGCGGTTGCGGGCCGCATCGGCGGAACGCTTTTGAATAAAGACTAAATCTTTTCCCTCTTTGGAGGAGCGCGCATCGCCGACGGACAAATCTTTATCCGCCCCCAAGGAGTTATTGCCCGGGCCAAAGTTGGAGCGGGAACGCATTTGCATCCCCTCTACCGTGCGGTTGGCCTGTGCCTGCGCGGAAGCAAAAATGTTACCCACTTCTTCGGGCGAACCTGCCGCGGCCGCCGCGCGGGAACTGGCGGATTTGCCGCTGTCCTGAATTACAAAGGAGGAATTAAACGCCTGACCGTGCCCTGCGTTAGAGGAGCCTGCGCTGGTGCGTTTGGCGCTCGCTAAGGTAGGAGCCCCCGGCTTTTCTCCCTGCGCATTGGCCTGCGCTTGGGCTTGCTCTTGCGCGCGGCTGATAACATCCTTCATACCGTTCATCGTGCCCTGTATGGCCGCCAAGGGGTTACTGTCCAAGCGTTCCCCTTTGCCGTCGTTGGCGTTCATCCCCAAGCCCTCGGTTGCGCCCATTTGATAGGCAGACGGCGTAGGAGACACGGACACGGAAGGAATTACGTCATCCTCCATAGCCTGCGCCTGTTTTTGCGCCAAGGTCATTTTTTCGGTCATTTCAATCGCCTTGGAGGGTTTGGCGCGGAAAGAGGATTCCACCTCGCCATTGGCCCCATAGGAACCGCCCGAAGCCCCGGCGACATAAACCACCTCGCCCGGGTCGTACTGGGCGGCGGGATTGAAGGCCGTGTTGTCGGAGGGCGTATCCAAATATTGCCAAGCGGCAATACCCGCCACCCCCACCACGGCGGAAAGCCCCACCGCTTGCGCGGCGGAAAGAGCCATTTTACCGGCCCGGCCTGTCAGCCATTTAAAGATATTCATAAATTCCTCCTAACTTAAAAACTAAATTTTATCCACGTTTCCACGGCGGCTTCTGCTGCCGGTGCTTTTTGATGTATTCTTGCCAGTCCCGCTCCTTCTGTTGGCGATACTCTTCTGCTTTGCGTTTTATCTCCTCGTGGTTTTTCTTCATCTCGTCCGTCCACCACGATGTGTCAAGTTTCCCGTCCGACGATTTTTGCATTGGCGTTACCGTTACCACTTCTTGCTTACTGTGTTTAGCACGGGAATTATACGCCGCGACACGCGTGCTTTGGTATTGGCGGGACATTTTATCCGACCCTTGGGCCAAAGTAGGCTTCATCATTTTACCAAATGCAACGGCCTCATCTTTCTGCTCCGAGTTGTATTTGTCATATGCTTGTTTATCTTTCTGATATTGCTCTTTGGCCGCGTTCCAACGCGTTTTATCCAACACCTGTTCCGAACCGTTGTCCGAAGAAGAGGTCATATAATCCTGTTTGCTCGGTTTCGTGGGCATCGTGGGAACTTTTTGCTCTGATTGTTTTACTCCGTTATTCTTCCACGCGTCGCGCACCGTACCTGTTCCTAAATCCGACTTACCCAAAGCCGAAGTAACTAATGCTTTTTCTTCGGGGGTCAAGGCGGAAACATCTTTGTTTAAAAGTTCTTTACCCAGTTCCGACGCATAATTGTTACCCGCCTTGTTGGCCGATATATTGGCCATCCAAGTATCAATGCCCTGGCTTAACTGCTGCATACCGATATCCACCACCTTGGTAAGCACCTGTTTCCACAAATCGTTAGCCAAGGAGTTGCCAAATTTTTCTTCCTCTTTCTTTTTTTCGTCCTTACCTCTTTGATTGGCATCGTCAATCTTTTTATCCAAATTGCTCAAATCGGCCGACGATACGGGGGCGTTGGTATCCAAATTAAGCCCGCCCGCTTTGCTCAAATCCACTCCGCCGGTTTCGGAAAATGCTTCGCTTCCTTTAATCCCGGCGCCCATTAACGCGCGTTTGGCATTGATGCTTTTGCCGTCCTTTAACCCGGCCGCCGCCGCACTGCCGCGCGCAAACTGGGACAAGGCCTTTTTGGCGTCCGTGTTCTTTAATTGCAAGGGCGCTTCGGTGCCTTTATCTTGGCTTTTATAGGGAGAAAAGTCCCCCTTGGGCGCACCCCAAGTAGCGCTGATACCGCTTCCGCCCGTGCTACGCATACTGGCCGAACCCAACTGGCCGATTTGCGTAGGCGTTCTGGCTCCGCCGCGGCCCGAATAACCGCGCCCGGAATAGCCGGAATAAGACGAATCCGCAGACGAAGATTCCGCTGCTGTATCGGTAGAGGCTTCTTCTTCCGCGGCCTGCGCGGCATCCTCCGCTTGGCGTTCCTCTTTTTCAGAAGAACTGTAAAGCATAGTAGAATTGTTGCCCTGCATATCAGGGTATTTGGAGGCCAACAAATATTCTTCGGCCTCGTCGTTTACAAAAGGCATTTGGGCCAAATCATACCCGCGGGAATTATAATCCTCAAAGGACGAATCGTCCGCCTTGCCCAAAAAGGAAGCCATTGTAATTAACGCCACAAACACCACCACCACAATCGCCCCCAAGGTATAGGCCTGTTTGCGGTCCATTTTATTCATCTTTTGGAAGACATTTCCCGGCTTTAACTTAAACATACAAAACCCCTTAACATAATAATAAAAACTACTCTTGTTGACCCGCACCCGGGGGTGCGCTCAAACACAGAGTTATATTTACCTACTTTTAGTATAGGCAGAAAATACCCCCTTGTCAAGGGTATTTCCTATACCGTTACCGTCCTTCCGGGCGTTGATATGGCGAAGGACGCTCGTTCGCACCTACATATTTGGTGCTGACGACCTCTCCCCCAGTCTCGCACAAATAGTTATAACCTTTTACGCATTTGGCGTCCTGCTGGCAGACTTGGTCGCGGTTGTATTTGCACAAAAAGCGAATCCGCGGCGGGCGCGTGCGGGCCGTGATAACCACCTTCGTCCAAGTGCCCGAGGTGTTAATGTCCAATTTGAGTTCGTTTAAACTCAAAAATTTCCGCATACCGGGGTTATCAAAACCTAGGTAGTTTTCCACCTTTTTTTGGATGTCTTTCTGCAAAAAGCGTTTATCCCACGTATTGGCGTAATAGTCCGTAACGTGCGACTGCAACTGGAAACGCCGCCCGGCATAATACCCCGCGATTTCCATTTTTTGGCTCAAAATCAGCAACCCGAAGATTTTGATAATAAACAAAATGAAAATAACAAAAATAGGAAACAGCAGTACCACTTCGGTAGTGGCCTGCCCGCGGCGGGAGCGAAAGAGAGAAAAGTTCTTTATCATCATAAATTAAGGCGCCAGCGTTACGTTGTACTTAGGCAACGGGTTCGGCCACACGCAGTTGTTATTAGCGCGCGGGCACTGCAATTTAACGGTGGTACGCACAAACGGTTTATATTTTTGTTCCAAGTTAATATTAAAATGGTTTTTCGGCAACGTATAGTTTTGTTTCAGCAGGATACCGTGCCCAAACTGGCGCAAACGCGTGCGGGAACCCGGGTCTAAATACGCAAACTGGAACATCTTGGTCTTTACGTTTTCTTCCATATTAAAATCCAAGTTGTACGCGCCGTAGTGCGCCCCGGAGCGGGACGAATCGGATAAGAAGAAGCGCACGTTATTTAAGTAAAAGGGCTGTGCGTTAAGCGGCAAATAGTTGCGCAGTTTGGCCGCGCTTTGGCGGGCGCAATCGGAGCGTTTGCAGTTGCTTACGTTTAAATAATACACCGAGCGGTACATAACGGCATTTTTGCTGTTTTGCTTATACACATACGTCTGGGAATCATAGGTAGAACCCACATACAAAAACATTTCCAAATAGTATTGGATAACGTTCTTGGCAAAATCCACGCCCGGGATGTAATAATTTTCCACCAGTTCGCGGCTCATCACCGGCACCCACTCGCCGGACGACGGTTCTTTGGGCGATTCCTTTTCCCAATCCGTGCGGGGATAGTGGTTTTCGTCCTTAGTGGTAATGGCCGGGTCGTAGCGCAGGCCCCAATCGGTGGATTCGGCGCGGGGCGGCGCGTTAATGCCCGTTTCGTAATCGGGCCCGATAGCCGGAATACCGCCGCCGTGGTAAAAAAGTTCAAACACGCTAACCTGCGCCGGGCGGCCCTGACGTTTGGCCTCTTCGGTAGCGTTGACCTTTTGGTCCTTGTAATACAGCATTACACGGTAAGGGAGCGGACCGTTTACCATCCCCAGCGCGTTCAAATAAGTGCTGGCGGCAGATACCTGCGTATAGGCGGCGTTATCCAAGGCGAACTGTTCGCGCACCTTGGCCATAGATACCTTGGCGGTTTCAAATAGCAAATAGATAACCAAGATAAAAATAGGCGCAAGAAGCACCGAAGGCAACAGGATTTGCGCCTTTTTCTCTTGGAGTTTGTGTTTTATACGCTGCCAATTAAACATTTTTAACTTGCCAGTAACTGCCCGATAAAGATAAACAAAAACCGCACAATGTGCGTGTGAAACGCCGTTAAAAAGGCCGAAAGCACCACCACCACCGTGGCAAGCATCAGCACATATTCAATAGTGGCTTGCCCGCGGCGGCGAAGTAATAAAACTGGCGGCCTCTTTACCGGCATAGATTATTCTCCGTCCATATCGTCGGACACGGTTCTGCCTTCCGACGAAATCAGCCCCTTTTCAATGGCTTTTACCACCGCTTCCGTGCGGCTGCTTACGCCCAATTTATGAAAAGCGCTGTTTAAGTGGTTTTTAATCGTTTTTACACTGCACCCCAACTCTTTGGCCAGTTCCTTGTTGCTTAACCCTTTACCCAAATAGTCCATTACCTTAATTTCGGTCTTCGTCAGCGTGGCCTGGGAGGGCATACCGTTATCGCCCATTTTGCGCAGACCGTGGAGGAGTTTACCCATTAACTGCTGGGGAATCATTAACCCCTCGCTGGTAAAGGTTTTAATAGAGTTGACGAGTTCGGCGGCCGGAAGCATTTTGGACAAATAGCCGTTGGCCCCCGCCTGAATAGCGTCCAAGACGTGCGCTTCATCCTCAAAACTGGAAAGCATCAGCACGTTTACTTCGGGGCACTGCTGGCGGATTTGGCGCGTAGCGTTAATACCGTCCATCTTCGGCAGTTTGATATCCATTAAAACCACATCGGGTTTTAATTTTTTAGCCTTGGCAACCGCTTCCAGTCCGTCGGCGGCTTCCCCCACCACTTCAATCCATTTCTCCCCGGTTAATACGTCTTTAATCCCTTCCCGGAAGAGTGTTTGGTCGTCCGCAATCAGTACCGTTACTTTTTTCTTCTTGTTCATAGCAACTCCCCTACACGTTGTAAAATGTTACGAATTCATAATAGGCAGCGTAAAATTAAACGAAGCCCCTTTCCCCAGGCCCTCGCTATGGGCCCAAATGCGCCCGCCGTGGTTTACGACGATATCCTTGGCAATGGATAAGCCTAACCCCAAGCGGCCGACACGGCTTTTATCGCCTACTTGCGTAAAACTGGTAAACAAATTGGGCGCCTGCTGGGGGTCAATACCGTCCCCAGAGTCCGCTACTGACACTTTAACATTTTTTTCATCTATTTTGCTAACAACAATTTCAATCGTGCCGTTATCCGGCGTATGGCGCACGGCGTTTTCCAAAATATTGGAAATCACTTGGCGGATACGTTTCTCGTCGGCAAACACAGGCACCGCGCCGCAACTTTCAAACGTAACACGGATGTTGCGCTTGGCCCCCTTGGCGCGGAAGATTTCCGCCGTCTTCTTTAAACTTTCCGTCAGTTCAAAGCGGGCTTTTTCAATGCGCAGTTTGCCCTTTTCAATGGCGGCCCAATCCACCAAATCCTTAATCAAATGCTCAATTTGTCCGATAGACTCGTCCATAAACATCATTTTTTTCTTTTGGTCGTCGTCGGGCGTGAGTTTCTTTTTGAGCATATCAAAACTCATTTTAAGCGTCATCAGCGAGTTGGACAAGTCGTGCGACACAATGGAAAAGAATTTGGACTTCATATTATTCAGGCGGTCCAAATCGTCGTTGCGCGTTTTTAACTGGGCGAGCAATTCCTTGTTGCTCTGCTCCAAGAAATACTTATCCAACGCGCGGTTAATGGTGCGCTTTAAATAGTCAAAATCCACCGGCTTAATTAAAAAGTCGTAAACGGACTCCTGCATAGCCTCCATAATGGCGTTTAACGAGGCATAGGCCGTAATCATAATAATCTGCGTATCTTGGTTAAAGGAGCGGATTTTACGGATGAGTTCCATACCCGTTTCGTCGGGCAGGTTGTAGTCCATTAAAATCACGTTAAAAAACTCGCTGGCGCACAACTCCAAGCACTCCGCCGCCGTACCGGCCTGATAGACTTTATAGCCCTCAATTTCCAGCAAATCCACCAACGTTTCGCGCAGGTTGTTATCGTCATCCACTACCAAAATTTTAACTTGCTTCTCCATAACTCGTGTCTCCGGGTTTTTTATAAATTTTCAGATAAATTTGGAAGCAGGTTCCCTTGCCCACTTCGCTTTGAATAAACAGTTTGCCCTTGTGGCGGCTAATGGCCTTACCCACAACGGCCAAGCCAAGCCCGGTCCCGCGGGCCTTGGTGGTAAAGAACGGTGCAAACATTTTATGGCGGACTTCCTCGCTGATGCCGGGGCCCGTATCGGCAATGTAAATACACACCACGCGGCGGCCTACCTTGGTGCCTACGGTCAGCGTACCGCCGCCGTTCATCGCTTCCACGGCGTTGGACACAATATTGCGGATGGCCTGTTTGATTTCCTCCGCGTCCACTTTAATACGCACCGATTCCGGGTCCAATTCGTCCTTTAACGTAATACCCGGAATAAACGGGTATGAAAGCAAAATTTCGCGCAGATAACTGTTTAAATCAATCGTGCTTAAAATCAAATCGCGCGTGCGGGCATAGCCTAACACCTCGCTGATAATGCTGTTGGCCTGCTTAATTTCCGCCTCAATAATGCCAAACTGTTTAAGCAACTTGGCGTCCGGCGTGCGCACCAACATTTTGATTAGGCGCGTGGCGTTGCTGATGACAGCCAGCGGGTTGCGGATTTCGTGGCTGATGATAGAAGCCATTTGCCCGATAGCGGCCAAGCGTTCGGATTTTACCAGTTCCCGTGTGGCGGCCTTTAATTCGTGCGTGCGCTCCTCTACGCGTTTTTCCAGCGCTTGGTTCATTTGCGCCAGTTCCGTTTGCGCGCCAATCAACTCCTGCCGCCGTGTGTGCAACGCGCCCGACATATCCACAAACGCCTGCGCCAGTTCGCCAATTTCGTTATTGGGAATATCCAAATCCTCTTGGCGCACGACATAATCGCCGTTTTCGCGCTGTTTAACCGCCGCCCGGCGCAGCCGCTCCAAAGGGCGCGTAATCGGTTTAATTACCCAATAACTCACCACTACCACAAACAGCAACATCACTAATACCAAAAGCGTTACATCCCACAGCGAGTGGAAGGTACTTTCTTTAAGCAACTGCAAGGTTACATCCGCAGGTTGGTCCACATACACCCGCCAGCCGGAAAGCGGTAACTCGGCCGAGGCCACCAAAATCTTTTCCCCGTTGGACAGCGAGAGTTCCCGGCTGTGCGCACTGCCCAAAAGGTTGCTGATTTCGCGCACGCGGGCCGTCATTTCGGGCTGGGGATCGGTGGCTAGGCCACCAGGGGCCCCGTTAAACGAAATAATCTGCCCCTCTCGCGTGGCAATCACGGCGTTCATATCCATTGGATAGACTTGCAACAACATTTTACCCAACTCCGCAAGGCCCGTTTCCGCCACCAAAACGCCCGATACGCGGCTGTCGTTTAACCGCTGGCGGATAGGAAACGCCATTAACATAAAAAGCCCGTCCTCGGACGGATATACGCCGCCCAAGTAATACGGCTTTTTCTCTTTTACGCACGCTTGCAAAACGGATTTTATTTCCTGCGCCCAATTTACGTTTTCCGCCCGTTCGCCGGAGGACAGCAACAACTTGCCCGCCGGGTCCAGGGCCGCCAGATACAAAACGGATGGGTCGCTGCGGCGCAGGTATTTTAAATCGGCGCCGTTAATAAAATTGTGGCCGCCAAAATCACTGTGCAAATCCACAAAGACGGAAAAATACTGCGTATTGTGCGTAATGTTAAAGCGCACCGCCGCCGCCAAACGGCTGGCCACCGTTTGCTGTTTTTGCGAAATTTCATTTTTCAGCACGCGGCTGTTTACGTCCATTAAGTGATACCCGATAATAAGCACCGGCACAATGGAAATTAAAATCAGCACAAAAACCGCGTTGGAAAATAAACCGCGAAACAGACTTCCCTTTGTCTTCATAAAATTTGTATTTGTCCTTCAAAATATCCGGGCCGTAAGCCGGGGGCCTACCACCGGGGTACTTTGCAAAACGGGGGCGGGGAAGTGTTTTCCCAGCCCCCGTAATGTGTCAAAATCAGGTTAGCAACTGCCGGCAGGAGCCGCGGCCGCGCCGGATTTAGCGGCGTTGGGGTTCAAGAACCCAAAGCCTTCAATTTCCGCTGCGGAACCGGAATCCAACTGCACTTTGCCCTCCCACACAAAGGACGGAGAGGCGTTAATACCGTATTCCTGCGTGTATTTGGCTTCGGCCTTCAAAAGTTCCACCCCTTCGGTATCAAATTTCTTCATAATTTTTTTGGAGTTGATACCGGCTTCTTCCATCGCTTTATCCCAGCGGCTGGAACGGTAGTCTTTGTTGCGGATTTCCAAATATTTCCAGAATTTTTCCGGATAGTATTTGGCAATTAACAGTTGGCGGATGTCTTCTTCCCACTCGCCGGAACCGTGCAAACTGGAAAAGCCGTCTTTATCGCTATGATTGACGATATAGCGCACGCGGATATCTTTTCCCGCAGGCATTTTACCGTCTTTTTGGGCTTGGATAACCAAGTTTTCGGCCATAACGCCATAAGGGCATTGGGACATTACAAAAATTTCCATTACGCCCGGTTTGGCGGTTTTGTTGTTAAACACGCCTTGGCGGGTTTGGTGCGGCAAAATGATGTAGTCCGCATTTTCTTGGGCGTAACCGTATTGCAGGTGTTTTTCCAATTTGGTGCGGATGGCATCGGTCTTTTTAATCAAATAAAGCGGCAAGAAACTGTAATCCAAGCCGGCCAATCTTTCATCGTCCGCGGCATCTTTATAAGATACCTTGGTTACCGCCGGTTCCATTTCCAAAAACTGGGCGATACCGGCCGTTAGTTGGGGGTCTTCCTGCCCCGCTTTGTATTCGTCCGCTTCAATAATAACGAACTCCGCCTTGGCAGGCGCTTTTTTAGCGGTTTTGACCGCTTTTTTGGCCGGGGCGGCAAACGCGAGTCCCGCGACGGCACAAACTACTAAAATGACAATGAGTTTTTTCATTAACCCTTATTCTCCTTTTTATTTATCTTCCAACTCTACGTGTACCCCGCGGATACCGATAGAGCACAACAAATTGTAAGCCAGCGCAAACAGCACCGACGAAACCAAGAACAACAGCGTGCCTTGGATAGCGCGCATAATAAGGCCCATTACATAGGCAACCGTAAAGGAAAAGTCGGGGTTGAACATTTCCATAAACGCGCTTAACAGCATCACCACAAATACAGCCAATGGGAAAACAGAAAACAACAACGCTGAAATATTAATTTTTTTGATTTCTACTTTCATATCTTCTCCTAAATCTTATTTTTCGGGTTCCAGCACCAGCACAATGCGGTTTTTACCTGCATCGTCGGGCAGTTGAACGGCTTTTACCAAACATTTTACATTTTTATTTACAACCGTGCCGCGCAGTACCTTGGTCGGGTTTTCAAGCGCTTCGCCTACGACCTGGATGATTTCCTGTTGGCGACCGTCAAAAATATCCAACAAGTGTACTTTTTCTTTACCCGGCACTTTCAGTTCAAAGTTAGTATATAAGATGTTGTTGTTTTCGTCAATAACTAACGCGCGGGAACCTTTCGGCACCGTTACAGCCAAAATGGTCTTCCACCAGCGTTGTTCCTTTTCCAGCGTCATAATTTCCACGTTTTCCATACTCTTGATGTCTTCGCGGATTTTGACGAGCAACCCGGAAACAGCCTGCGCCACGCCGCCGATTTCATCCTTGCGCGGCGGAAAAGAAAGCGTTAAATTATTAAGCGAAACAGCCTCTACGCTATCCTTTAACGCACCCAGCGGGCGGATAATTTTAAGCAGTAAGAACAAATACAGCACGCCGCCAATGAGCAAAATCATAATAAACGCACCGCACGCATAGCGCACCATAGAGGACTGAATTAACTTTTGGGCGTTCTCGCGTGAAACGGTTACGTTGACGACCCCGGCCACGGCGTTGCCCTTGGCCAAAAGCGGGATAGCCATATCGTAATATTCGCCGTTGGATGTTAAAATAGCGCGGGGGAGTCCGTCCCGGATCGCCTGTACGGCGGCATTGGAATCAAACCCCACAGACGCATTGTAATCGGCATACGACATACCCAAAAATTTGGTATTTTCGTGCCAGCGGATAGAGCCGTCGTAGTTCAAATACACCAAACTGCGGATGCGGTTATCGTTTCGTTGGAGGCCCTTCATAATTTCGGCCTCGCGGAAGGTAGCCGCGCCCTTAGGGCGGGAGGCCAACCACTGCACCAAGGACGGCGCGCGGAAGCGGACCATTTCCACCATTTCGTTTTGGAGTTTTTTGTCAAAGACAAATTTAAACAAATTGTAATAGAACAACCCGCCGATAACGGACGCATATACCGTTACCAAGACGAACCACAAAAGCCATTTGGATGTCAGTTTCATATCAAAAACACCGCTCCTATTTCATTAACTCTTCCAGTTTGCGCAAGCCCAAGTCCGCATCGCTGTTGCCCGGGTCCAGTTGCTTGGCCACAATCCAAGCCTGGCGGGCGCGTTCGTAATCGTCTTGGTTGTACGCATCCAACCCTTCAATAAATTTGGCGCGGGAAGCGTTGCTCGCTTCGGCAGACACCGGGTTCGTGGTCGTACCCGTTAAAGTCGGCAAGGTTTCGTTCGCCCCTACGGTACCGACAGAAGAGCCGATTCCGCCCGTAGAAGCGCCGGGGATAACCGTACCGCCCGTCATACCGGGCACATTGCCGTCCACCACCACGGTTTCGGGCTGTTCCGGCAGAGTTTCTTCGGCCTTTTGTTCGGCTTTATTGGCGGCGTCTTCCGCCTTTTTGGCGGCCTGTTCGGCCTTGGTAACGGCCTGCTGTTGTTTTACGCGCAAATGGTTTTCCTTGGCGTTGCGGGCCCGTTTGATAAGGCCGTCCATCGTCGTCGTATCGGCGCCCCATTTTTTGGCGTTCGTCCAGTACGAAACGGCTTGGTCAAAGCGGTTTGCGTTATACGAGCGGTTGCCCGCCTGATAGTAACCCGCGGCAATTTCGTTTTTTAACTGAGACATATATTTTTGCACGCGCGGGTCGCCGGGCTGGATTTTCGTAATGCGTTCAAACACGGCGTAAGATTCCACATACTGGCCTTTGTTATAAAATTCCAAGGCCTGCTTCATAGATTCTTCCACCTGCTGTTTGCGCAGTTTGTTTTCCGTTTCGGCAATTTTGGAGACGAGTTTCGGGTCGTCCTTGCGCATCAAAAGGGCATTATACCACGCATCCAAGGCGGCCTGGTAGTTATCGTTTTGATAGGCTTCGTCGCCGCGGCGGGTATATTCTTTGGCAATGTCGTAATCAATTTTGCGCTTCCAAGACTGGGCCTTGGAGTTGCCGGGCTGAATCGTCAAAATTTCGTTTAATTTGTCATTGGCTTCCACCAAGCGGCCGCTGTCGTAGAGACGAATGGTTTCCTGGAATTTGGCCTCAATTACTTCGGCCTCGGACGTGGTGCCGTAAGTGCCCATATGACTGGCCTGTTTGGCGAGCGTTTGGGCCTGTTTAAAGTTCGGGTCAATGCTTAAAATGGTTTGGGCCATTTCCTGCGCGCGCTGGTAATCGCCGTATTTATACAGGCGGTAGGCGTTTTCATATACCATACGAAGCGTATAGTTTTGGATACGCTGTTTTTCCAACTGTACGGTAGAAAGATACTGTTTTTTCTCTTCCACATCGTTCAAGGTGCCCATAGAAATTTTGCTCAAATCCAAGAGCATCCCCTCTTCCTTGCCGTGCTGGCGGACGGGAACTTCCTTGCGGAACGTATTGGCCGCTTGCAACCACGCGGGAGCAAGGGCTAAAACAAAAGCCAAGGTGAAATATTTTTTCATATGTTTATCCTCTAAAAACCTGCGCCGCCGCTGACCAAACCGCTAATCATCGGGGCTAAAATTAAAATAAAAATCGTCGGGAAAATGAACATAAACAGCGGAAACAACATTTTGGTGGACGCCTGCGCGGCCAACTTTTCGGCGCGACTCAAACGGCGGGAGCGCAAGTCAGACGAGAAGTTACGCAACAAATCCACCAAACTGGTACCGAGTTCATCGGACTGGATAATCAAACTGACCAGAGAGCGCACTTCGGCCACCCCGGTACGCGCGGAAAAGCGTTCCAACGCTTCCCTGCGGGAATAACCCAGTTTAATTTCGTTAATCGTTTTTTCCAGTTCCTCTTCCAAAATCGTTTTTTCTTTGGCAATTTTGATAATTCTTTCAAAGGCGGTCAAATAGTCTAGACCGGATTCAATAATCAGGGCCGCCAAGTCCACCGTCGTGGAGAAGTTGCCCAGAATTTCCGCCTGACGCTTTTGGATTTTGCTTTTAATGAGCACGTCCGGCACCATAAAGCACAGCGGCACCAAGAAAACGGGCCAAATGGCCTGAAACAAAAGCATCATCGCCGCCGGAATAGCCAAAGAAGCGATAATTTTAGTATATAAAATATCCACGGGCTGCGGGTTATCGGGGCTGCCCAGTTGCATATGCAACTCTTCCAAACTCTTTTCCAAGTGGAAGTTATGCAGGCAGAACACCGCCAAGCGGTCCATAATTTTCTCTTCCGGTTTTAAACGTGCAAAACTGGAAGTGGATTTAAAGCGGCGGACCGCCACGTCCACGATTTCCTCTTTTTTAGGTTTAGGGGCCAGCAAGCCGAAAATCGTCAAGAAAACGGCAAACATCCCCACCGCCAACAGTAAATTGAGCCCTAACGTAAACGCTAAACTGTTCATAATTATACCCGCACTTCTCCCATTTTTTTAAGTACCTTCATACCGATACCAATCCAAATGACGCAGAATAAGAACACAAACATCCCCACCGGGCTGGTGTAGAACGAAATCATTTGCGTCGGGTTGAAGATAAACATTACCAGCATCATCACAAACGGCATAATGCTGACCACGATGGACTGGATTTTCTGCTGGGCGGTCATCGCCTGCAATTTTTCTTCCAGTTTGCTTTCTTCGCGGATGTTTTCCACCAAGCGGGCGAAAATAACCGTTAAGTTACCACCGACCTGGCGCTGGATAATAATAGCCTTGATAATATACGAAAGCATACGGCTTTCCACGCGGTCGGAAAGGCCGTCCAAGGCTTTTTCAAAGGGAGTACCCAACTGGTAATTTTTTACCACCAAGCCGAACTCGTCGGCAATCGGCGGGAGCATATCCTTGGACACGAGTTCAAATCCCTGCACAATATCCATACCGGAGCGCAAGGAGTTAGAAAGCAAAATAAGCGAGTCCATTAACTGTTTGTTCACGCGTTTGCCGCGGCTCTTTTTAAGCGCGTCCAACACGGCCGCCGGCATACGGATACTGACAAACGCCCCCAACAGCACGACCATTAAAAAGACAAACACGCCAAAGAAGCCGCCCACCATTAAGCCCAAGAACAGCCCAAACAGCGCAAACACGCCCACCGTACCAAACACAATGTATTTGATATCAATGGTTACGAACTGGCGGTTAAAATCCTCGGCCCACGCCACGCTTTTTTGGCGGTAATCGGCCACTAATTTGGCAATGGTTTCCTTTTTGCCGTCTAACAATAAATAGACCGCAAACCCGGCCAACGCCGATCCCAACAAGAGCATAATCAAATTGATAAAGCGTTCCGCGGCAGTCGTTTTGTAAATATCAGGTTTGGGCGGATAGGCCGGAATAGGCGCCGCAAAGAATTGGGAAAACAAGTGATTGGACAGCACCACTACGCCGATAACGGACTGGCGGTATTTGTTTTCACGCTGGGAAAGTGGACTGGAAAAAGATTCAATCGTGCTGAAAAATTCGCTGTTCATCAGTTCCAGCGTAGAAAGCATAGAGCGCGCGCGGCCTTCCATACTGTCCTTCATAATAAGGGGCTGTTTGCCGCGCAGCAAATCTTTATTCAAGCGGTCCAAGGCGGCCACCAAGCGGATGCGGTCGCTGACGAACCCGCGGGAAAGTTGGTCCAACACTACGGGCTGTGTGGGGTCCAAGGATTTATCGGCGCGGTCCAAGAAATAATATACGTTGGAAAACGCCTGGCGCCACAAGTCCACCTCGCTGTATGTTCCTTCGTTGGGCACATAGATTACTTTGTTTTTATCCATACGCGCCAGTTCGGAAGCGAACCACTTGGGCATTTGCACCACTTTACCCGCCGCCGCACCGCACTGGTCCGGCAGTTTATATACCTTTTTATCGGCGGGCAGGCTGACGTCAAAAAATTCCGCCATAATGCGCATTTTTTCCTGGGCGCATTGGATGCGAGCGCGGTCGTTTTTATTAAGCGCGCGGGCAAACACACCAGCAGGCGCCAACAAAAACGACAGCAACATAAGGGCCAAACACAACACTTGAATTTTCTTCGTCATAATCCTTGTTCTTTTAACTAAAATTTTTATGCCTTAACCGAAGCAGCAGGCGGCGGAGGCGGAGTTTGCTTTCCGGCCGCCATTTGCGCCTGCAAGCGGTGTACGGCGTTTAAGTCCGGGTCTCCGTCCGGGCCCACTGGCACGGCGTTCTTTAAAAAGATTTCCTTATCCACCGGCTGGCCTTTGGCCGCAAAATCGCCAAAGAACGTCGGCAGTTCGCCTGTCGGCGCGAAAACACCCTGTACCTTGCCGTTTTCGTCCACACCCGTCTGCACATAGCGGAACAGGTCGGTGGATTGGATTTCGTTATCCTTTTGGCCGTGCATTTCGGTAATATAGGTTACCTTTCTGGAACCGTCCGAAAAACGCGACAACTGGACAATCAGGTTGACGGCGGAGGCAATCATTTCGCGGATTACATAAATCGGCAAATCGGCGCCCGTCTGCATACACATTGCTTCCAAGCGGGACACACCGTCGCGCGGCGTGTTGGCGTGAATCGTGGTCAAAGAACCTTCGTGGCCCGTGTTCATCGCCTGCAACATATCCAACGCTTCGCCGCCGCGGCACTCCCCGACCACAATGCGGTCAGGACGCATACGCAAGCAGTTTTTTACCAAATCCTGAATCGTAATAGCACCCTTGCCTTCCACGTTTGGCGGACGGCTTTCCAAGGATACCCAGTGCGGCTGCTGCAAACGGAGTTCCGCGGTATCTTCTACGGTGATGATACGCTCGTTATGGGAAATATAACCGGAAATGGCGTTCAAAAAGGTAGTTTTACCGGTACCCGTACCGCCACAGACAATAATGTTTTTGCGGATGCGGACGCATTTTTCAATAAACGCCATACACTCCGGGCTAATCGTGCCGAAGCGGTAGTAATCTTCGGGTCCGAAGGGCTTTTGCGAGAAGCGGCGGATTGTCAGCGTCGGGCCGGAAACGGCCAGCGGCGCAATAATAGCGTTTACACGGGAACCGTCCTTCAAACGGGCGTCCACGAGCGGCACAGATTCGTCAATACGGCGGCCCAACGGAGCCACGATACGTTTGATAACCTGCACGACCTGCTCGTTATTGCGGAATTTGTATTTGGTTAAGGTCAACTTACCTTTTTGTTCAATAAAAATCTTATCAAAGGCGTTGACCATAATTTCGGTTACGGCCGGGTCGCGCATTAAAACTTCCAGCGGCCCCAAGCCCAAAATTTCGTCCAACAATTCCGAAGAGAAGCGCGTGCGCTGGTCGCGCGAGAACTGCAAGTTGGGCTGTTTTTGCAAAATATCATCTACAATCGCGGCCACACGTTTGCGGGTCTGCGCGCTGGCGGAACTTTCGTCGCTGACGACGATGTGTTCAATTTCCAGCGTGTGCACCACTTCTTTATGGATTTTTTGTTTTAAATCGTCCCAGAAAGACAATTTAGTCTTTCCGGCTTCTTCTTCCGGCTCGGCCACGTGGCTTTCCGCCGTGGTGGTTTTGCCGTCGTCAAACAGCACCGGGCTCCAAATTTCCTTGGAGGCTTGGGCAAATTCTTCGTCGGACACCGACGCTACCCAATCCTTGGGGGCCGGTTTTAAATCGCGGATTTTGGCCAACACCAAGCGCAAGCCCTTTACCCACTCGGACTGCGGGTTGGTGATAATTTCCACTTCCTTGCGGTTGGCCGTAGCCATTACGTCCTCATCCCACGGCAAAAATACGTCCATTTCGCGCCCGAGGGAGGAGTAAAAGCGTTCCACTTCTTCGTAGGGAATAGAACCGGGCATATCATAGGCGTTGCAGATAATGCTCACGCGGTCCAAAGGATAATGCTGTTCTTTATAATCGTTAAAAAGTTGAACGGTGGAATTTAAGTGCGTGCGCGTGGCTTGCGACACCCAAAAAATCTTGTCGGCAATGTCAAACGAGAACGCCTGCATTGGGAAACTGGATTCCACATCCAAGAAAATATCAAAGGTTTGCGACAAACGGGATAAAATAGGGATTAAAATCTTCGGGCTGATGGCAGACACCTGCGCACGCGTATTGCCCAGCGGCAGCACACCCACGCCCCATTGGGACATAGAAATTTTACCGCGCAGCAATCCCCCCACCACAGCGATAGAGGTATTGCCCAGCGTTTGCAAAATATCGGACACGCTGACCGGCTTTTTGATATCCAAATAGAAACTATGCTCCTGACGGGCCAAGGGGTCCAGCGGGACAATCAGCACCGGACGCTTTTGAATACCCGCCCAGCCAAGGGCCAAGTTCAGTACCAGCGTGGTTTTGCCGGCGCCTTCCTTAGGCCCGGCAAACGCGATAATTTTTGCTTCATTTTTAGGGGTGTCTTGTTCTTCTGCCATAAAAACTATTCCACAATTTCAACCGTGATAAACAAGAAGAGCGAGCGCTGCTCTTCGGTTACGTCTTTGTTTTTAAAGAGTAAGCCGATAAGCGGGATTCTGCCCAAGAAGGGCACGCGGTCCTCGGATACGTTGCGGGAACTGTTCTTCAACCCGCCGATAACCAAGGTTTCGCCGCTGTTAATTTCCACATGGGTTTCCACGTTGCGGTTCGTAAAAGAAGGAGCCGTAGCCGTACCGATTACCACAGTTCTGGAATAGTCCACAGTGGAAACCTCCAACTGAACCTGCAAATCAATCAGGTTGTTGCGTTCCGGCATAATGGTAGGCAAAACGTTCAGCAAAATGCCGTATTCTTCCAACTGGGAGCCGACGCCCTGGTTGTTTACCACCGGTATCGGGATTTTGCCGCCTACATTGATTTTGGCGGCGTTGCCGGAAGACGTTACAATCTTGGGGTTGGAAAGCACTTGTGCGCGGCCTTCGGTTTCCATTAAGCGCAGGCGGGTAGCAACCGCTGTTTTGCGTTCAAATTCGCCCAAGGACAGCACACCGGGGATAGCGGCCTCTTCAAAGTCAAAGAGTTGGTTCCAAGAGAACCCCTTTACGCTTTGCATCGTACCGCTGATTTCCACCACATCGGCGCTGACCGCCACCAGCCGTGTTTGTTTGGCAAACGCGCCCGACGGCAACAGCACGCCTAAAAGCAAGACGGCCAGAAAAACTTTTGCTATAAACTTTTTATTCATCGTAATTGTCCTATTTATTGAAATAATTTTTCAAAAGTGGCTACTTCCATCAAGTAGTTCGTTACGTCGCCGTGCGAACGCAAGATGACCGTTACGGCCCCGTCAGACTGGGCGAGCGCCAACGCCAAATACTGCGCGTCGCGCGGGGAAAGAGACAAAGACAAAGCCGTTTGGTCGGAATAGGCCGCAGCATCGTCCTCTTTACTCTTCATTGCGCTGGCGGATTTAGCATCCAAGCCCTGGCCTAAGTCGGAACCGACGCCCAACACCTTTACGTTCTGCAACAAGGTAACCGTTACGGTTTGGCGCTGTCCGCTCTTCATCGTGGCTTCAAACGTAAGCAAAATATCCACGTTATCATCCGGCTTAATCATACTGGCGGTGGCTATCGGCACGTTGGTAAGCACGAAGCCTCTCATTTGCACCGGGATTTTGCTGGACAGACCGGCCTCGGGAGACAGCGAGGTTACGGCATACTTGGAAATCTGGTTGCCTTTGGGGATTTGGATACGCGCCACGGCGTTTTCAATAGATTTGAAATCGGCGGGCGTGGAGTAGGTGAAAGCATCCTTCTGCAAGTAAGCGGCCGGCACGGGGACGGGCTTAATATAATCGCGCTTGATTACTTCGCGCTCTTTAATGTCGCGAATCGGCACAAAAACCTGCTGGATGTTTTTGGACGCATTAAGTTTCTTTTCCGCGCTGCTGACAATCATCGCGTACACGATGGCCGCCAAAATGGCTACCACCAACGGAAGCATAATTCCTTTTTTCATTTAGTCTCCTTAAAACTGCTTTAAAAATTAATAAGTCAAATCTATTTCGTATCCGAACTTAAATACGCCTTTTCTATCGGCATACGGGTAACGGATTGTATCCGGCGCAACCCCTCGCGCCGCGGTTCGGTAGCCAGAATATAACTGGTACCGGGGAAGATTAACCGCACGGGATACGTTACCGTTACAATTACGTCCTCGTGGCGGTGCTTTCTGTACATTGGGTCCACGCCGGTGGTTTCCACCTTTACGTTTACCCCCACCCGTCCGGCCTCAGAGCCGAAGACCTGCGTTTTCGCGTGGTTTATCTTCTGCGTGATGACCGTTCTGTCGGGCCTGCCGCTGGGCTTTTTTACGGCTACCAGCGAGCCGATACGGGCAAATTCGTAGGAAGCGTGGTTGATAATAATCGTGTGGTATGCGATGTTGCCGTATTCAAGCACAAAGAAAATCAGTAGCATAAATACGGGCAAAATCAGCATTAATTCCGCAGTTACCTGGCCACACTTCCTACGAAAAAGTTTCATACGGCTCCAAATTACATTTCGCTCATACTGCCGGTAATTTTGCCTTTTACCTGTTCAAACAAATCCGGCATAAATTTCTTAATGAGCACACCGGCCAAGCCAGCCACGCCCACGACCACGACGAGCATCAATACGTATTCAATCGTGTTCTGGCCTTCCTTCTTTTTCAGGCAGCCCAAAGCCTGCGCTTTCAAGGCGTCCATTTTGTTTTGCAAAGCAATAATAAACTTCATATAACGTCCTCCTGATTTTTTAAAATTTAATCTGCACTATAATCCGACAAAATTATTTTTGCCCCTTGGTCAAACTGCTGTGGCACCAAGTGCGAATACAACACATAGAAAGAAATAAGAGCCGTTAAAAGCCCGGCCGCCGTTACGATATATTCTACCGCAGTTTGGCCCTTTTTGTTTAAAAAAGTTTTTCTTTCATAGGTGCTTTTCATAGATTAAAACTGGATAGCCAACGCAATCTGCTGAGAGGTGCCCAGCGCGCCAAACGGCGTAACGGCGTAGTCAATGGACGCCCCGTAACCAAACAATTCGGAACTGTAAATACCGAACCCGAAGGAAACCTTAGAGGTTTCGGCCAAGCCTAAATCGCCCACCCAAGAGTCTTTTTCGTTGGTACCCGTATTCGTGCGGGTATAATAACCTACGCGCAAATCAAAGCGGGCCACCTGCAACAAATCTTCGGGGATGTGGACTTCCAACCCCACACCATAGCGGGCTTTATCGTCGCGGTATTTCATATATTCGCCGGACACGGTAAAATAGCGGGTATTTAAGTCGGCGCCCAAACGCAAACCGCGCGGCATTTCTTCTTTATCGCCGATGTTTACGAGCGCACCGCCAAGGCCCAACCAATTGATGAGGCGCAACTTGGCCCCCACGTCAAAGCCAACGTTATCATAGCGGTCGGTGTCCAGTTTTTCGCTAATATATTTGGCCGTACCGCCGATTTGGAGTTTTTGGTTAAAGAATCCGCGGGCAATAGAAAGACCGCCCACAAAGTTCTGCACTGGAACGCCGACTTCGGGCTGTAATTCCCCACGTTCGCCACGGAAATCAAAGCCGTCCATATCCATATAGTTCAGCGTTACGCCGATAATGGTTTTGCCAATCGGCTGCAAATAAGCCAAGGTGCGCGCTTTATAACCCTGCAAATAATCCAAGTACGCAAATTGGAGTTCGCGCGTAGTGGCCGAAGCGGCACCCGCCGGGTTCCAGAACAAGGCTTCCGGGCCGTCCGCAATAGACACATAGGCATTGCCTAAGGCCTGGGCTCTGGGGGAGCCGGCGTCAATCTTTAAGAACGCGCTGGCGCTGGTACCGGCATTGGAACTGATAGATTCCGCCTGCGCGCCCGCGCTTAAAAGACCGACCGTTAAACAAGCGATTAAAACTTTTACTTTTATATTCATAAATCTGTTTTTGCCGGGGACTCCGGCCCTTTTATATATTTACGGCACCAGCGGCGCAAAGTCCGCAGGCCCTTGGGGTGTTGGCCCCAAGGGCTGTTAGGTTACGGAACCAAAATCTTTACAACTTTTTGGCAGTGTTCGCGTCCGTTCTGGGCTCTGAAATCCACAAGGCCGAAGTACACGCCGCGGGCCACCTTTTTGCCGTGCTGGTTGGTTCTATCCCACTTGCAGCGCAGCGCCGCGTTGCGGATGTTGGGGAACGCATCCAAGCCGTCGTTATCCAGTTTTACAGAGCCTTCCGGTGTATTATCCGGGTTGAACTGCAAACTGCTGCCCATCGTTACCTGGTAGTTGTTGGCGTCCACGCAGGTATAGTTGCTGTCGCGCACCAAGTCGCCCGCCAGGTTGAAGTATTTAATAGATACCGTACCGGGCACCGGCATTTTGGTAATTTCCAGCGTACCTTTGCTGGCTACGCGCAACGGGTTCGGGTAGAAGAAGACCGTCTTTTCCCAGTCTTCGCAGACGAAGCGCCCGTCGCCAATGGCCACCGTGGCCTTGTGCAAGTTTTGATACTGGTATGTATCGGCCACTTTTTCAATGCTCCATTGGGTAGCGTCGGCGGAAGTATCGTCCGAACCCAAAATTTCGCCGGTTACGCTGTCAATATCGGCGGTGTTAAGCGCCGTTACGAAGCGGAACGGATAAGTACCGTCCGGCACTTCCTGCTGGGCATAGTCGCGGCCGTCCCACACTTCTTCAATCAGCGTGGTGGCGGGGCGGATACCCACAATGGCTTTTACCAACACTTCGTGAATATCTTTCACTTCCGTACCCGTGGTGGGGTTACGCAAGGTGCCCTTTTGGTAATCGTAAATCGTAGTACCGGGTTTGAAGATTTGGATAGCCACCTTCATCGGCACAGAGATTTGGTAGCCAATCTTCATATCGGTATTGCGCTGGTTGAGCGCATAGCCGTCCGCTTCCAACAAGTCAAACACTTTTAACAAGTCGGCGTTAATGCGGATGACCTTAACCGTTTCCTGGTACAGGTTCGGGTCCGGGTAGTTTTTGGCAATCAAGTGGACTTCATAGATGCCCGGCTTGACGTAAATACCGTTGTTATCCGTACCGTCCCAATACACTTTGCGCACGGTGTTGGGGTCAAAGTTGCCCGTGTTGGCAATCGTCATCGTGGAGAGGTATTTGCATACCGCTCCGGCGGCGGCGTTGCGCGAGGTCAACTTGCCGGTAGTGTCGTAGCACATATTGGGCTTCAAGGCCACAATGGCTACCTCTACCGTTGCCGCGCGGGAAACGGAGAAATCAATTTCGTACGGCGGGATAAACACCGGGCCCGTAGAGGCATTGAACAACTGCGGCGCATTGGGATAGACAGCCGTGGAACCATCCAAGAAATACACCGAGCCGCGGGTAACGTTGATTTTGCTGGATACTTTATCCGTAGCGTACCAGAAATTTTCCTGCTTTACTTCGGCAGGCGTTTTGAACGGAGCGCCAGGAAGATATTTTTTAGTCGCACCGTTTTCCGTATAAGTTTCGCCATCCTCCGCATAGTAGCGGTTAAACGGTTCGTTGGAACGGGCCGAGATAAAGAACGGATATTGTCCGTCCGGCACCGTTTCATACGGGCATTCCTTCAAATTCGTAGCGCCTTTGCACGCGCCGGGCTGCTGGGTAGAGGTCGGGTTGTAGAAGGACACCGCATCCCACTCCTCGGTGATCATAATCCCGTCGCCCGTCTTGGTAGAGGTGCGGTCAAAGGTTTTAACCGGCTGCAAGCGCACGTCCACCACGCCCGAGGCCGCCGCTTGGGCATCGGCCGGGTAGTTGGTAAAGGTGGTATCGTTTACATAGATACATTTCGTATCTTGTGCCGCCACTTTGGCCGGGTCCACATAGCCAGCCGTAAACACAGCGGCATCCGTCGTTTTGTTACAAATACGGGGCGGCCAAGAGTTTACACCCGTGGAGAGCATACCAATTTCGCGCTTCAAGGTTACATAGTATTGGAGTTCCGTCGTAACTGTGGAGCCCGCCACATAATTCGGGTTTTCCACCACCGTTACCGTATCGCGGGTGTAGGGGTTAGCCGAACCCGTGAGGGTGGTATTCGTACCGACAGATAAATTCGTCAAGGTAGCATATGCTGTGGTTACACCCGTTTCGTACACGGGCACACTCGCCAAGTTGGCGGCGTAACCCGTCGCCCAGTAAGAGGCATTTACCACAAAGTCGCTGTAATCACCGCCTTTGGTGTTGTAGGCCGGGATGACGACATCTTTATTATAGATGTTGATTTGTACGTTCATCGCCTTGGACAACATATAGGAAATGGTGGCCTTGGCGTCGCTGTCGCCATACACATCGGTCGTGGCTACGTCCACTAAGCGGTACATATCCACCGGGAACACGGCGGAGGCTTTATTGGTTACCGCAGGGAACATAGCGTCCTTGCTTTCCACCACAAACATATAGGTACCGGGGGTTACCATACGGCCCTGGTCGTCGCGGCCGTCCCAAGACAGCGTATTCATCTGCTGGGCAACCTGCGTGATACCCGTTTTGGGCGTTAAGTATTTCACGTCCACGCCAGCCGAGTTGGTAACTTTGGCTACCACATTGGCTTCGCGCACGATAGAATATTTAAAGATGAACGGGTCCAAACCGTAAGCGGTCGGGCTGGAACCCACAGTGGAATAACTGACCGGCTGGATAGTGATGTCCACAAAGCCGCGTTCAATAGCCACCTGGCCCGTGTAATAACTAAGCGTCTTTACGCCCGTAAATTGTTTATGGTTGTTAGCCGCATTAGCCGTACAAGCCGCGCCCGCCGTAAAACTCGGCGTACCAGAACCGCCTAAGGCGTTGTAATAGCAGCCGTTGTACGGGATTTCCGCCCACAGCACATATACATAGTTACCGTCCGGCATTGGGGAACCATTAGCAAAATGTTCGGTGCAGGTATTCTCACCGCAAGTTTCGCCGGTGGACATTTTTTCGCCCTTGGCATAGGTGCGCTCACAACCATCTTTTACGCCGCACAGACCGTCCCATTTAGAGGTAAAGTTCATACGGCTGGTGCGGTCTTCGGCAGAACTGTACACCAAGGTCCCGGTATTGGCTACAAGCGCCGGAGCCGTGCCAGTAGGCTGGGAAGAGTTGGTGTTAATCGTATTCGTGCCGGAGGTAGTACCGTCAAAGGTGGTTCCAGGCGTGTAAATATTCCAATACACCTTGGAGGCTTCCGTCGGCACATAATTAATAGAAGCATACGCGGTGGATTTTTTGTTAAGGCCTGTAACGGTGATATCCGTTAATTTCAAGGGGTCCAACGAAACTTGGCGCGTAACGGCGCGGGAGAAATCAATTCCCGGCCATTCGTCCTGCGTTTTGGCTTGGATAGCCGCAATGTAGTTGCCCGCAGGCAGGAGCATACCGCTGTCGTTGCGGCCGTCCCACGAATCGGACTCTACGATTTGCTTATCGCTTTCCACCCCTTTCATACCTTCGCCCACGCGCGGCTGCCAATCAACCAAGGTGCGGACGATTTGTTTATTGCCAGTAATGGGATCTGCCGTGTTGCTGGCACCATAATTGGTAGCGTCGCTATTGGAAGCATCCAAAATAGCGATACGGACATCCGCATCTTTGCTCAAACGGTAAGCAAAGGTGTACGGCTGGGCCGGCACAGCGGTAATATCCCCCACTACGGTAGGCGTACTGCGCACGGTATGTACGTTGGTTACGTCCACCTGTATCGGGATTTGGTTTTCGCCGGGGTAGGCAATCGTGGAGTTAAATTCAATTTTATCTACGGCAACGTTATCGCCGGGGAAGTCCGTCGCCACGGTGGCGCGGAAGGCAAAGTCCCCGTTGGACTTACCAAATTCGCCAGCAATTTCATACGAGCCGTCCCACGCGGCGCAGAAAGGAATTTCCGTGCCAGAAGGCTGGCCGTCGTTATTAAAAATAATATAGTTGCAGTTCTTATTGGCGCAGTTTCCATCTGTATCTGTGCTTAAAGAATCAGAACATTGCCCCGCAGCAACAGTATTGGTGCCTAAATAATAACAAGTGCTTCCACGTTTTTCATAAAGTGGAGCCGTGCAAGTGTAACCAGAATCAGATCCACCCGGACAACGGTAAGAACCACATTTTGCCGTATTGTTATTCACATCCGGATACAAATCAATAGAGCGGATAGCCGGGGTACCTTCCGTATCTTTAATATTTTTGCCGTTATAGTATTTTACGATATCAAAAGTAATGTTCTGCAACGGGAACGCAATAGAATAAGTAGCCTGCGCCATAGGCCTATTGGTGCAGACAACATTCATACACAAGGACAAACAATGGTTAGGGTACTTATTATTTGCAACCGTAGTATCTGGGTACGGCTGATCATACTCAATCAAAGCAGAACTCACCCACGGATCCGTGCCGTTTTGGTTGGAACCCGGGGCAGGAGTCGTTGTAAAACTGCGGTTGTTGGCGGTAGAAATAACCCCCGTACCCCAGTTACAATAGAGTTGTTGGGCAGATGTTGTTGTCGTTCCCGCGGGGACAGTATCAGCATAATACACCCCCGCGCTTCTTACGTCGGCACGTTGGGCAAACAGCGGCGAGCAAGCCGCGACTAACAACAAAGCCAAAACGGCGCGAAGCACCGTCCGGCCCGATAAAACCCGGAATAAACTTTTGATTCTATTCATTGTGTATGTATCCATTTGGGGACTTAATTCCCGTCTCAAAATTATATTTTTTACAAATCTTTTCCGCGCCGAAAACAATGCGCGCGGAACGGCGGCTGATTATAAAAATAAACAGACGCCGAACCTATACTCTTAAATTTTTGCAACTTTTGGGGCAAATGTCAACTGTTTTTTGCATTTTTCCCCGTCTTATTAGGGAAATACCAACAGCCCCTAATTTAATCAACAGCAAATCCAGTATAAAAACACTTAAAAAATACAGCCTTAAACAACACAATCGGTAGATCCTGAAAACACTGAGGGCTGCACCTTACAAGCCGCCAGTTTCAGGATGACCTCCTTTTTTAATACAGTCGTCATTCCCGAAAGTAGTAGTCGGGAATCTGTTTTTGCTGTTGTTCCCTTAAAAAACGACAGATCCCCGACTAAAACACTCGGGGATGACGGCGTAAAAGAAATTGTCAATAAGGGCCATATTGGAAGGTGTGCCGACGCAGAGCATTCCAGTATCTGATATTTTTCTTTTTTTGTAACAACAGATCCTGGACTACGACTTTCCAGGATGACGGCACAGAAAAGCACAGATGTCCTTATAATCTTACCGCATTTGGGAACCACGGGCATTATCCGCACCGTCGCCCGCTTGCGCCACTTGGTCAGCCACTTCGCGGTACACCGCAAAACTGCCGCGCCCGTTCTGCTTAACCACATACAGGGCTTTGTCGGCCTTTTCCAAAAGGGATTCCGAGGTTTCCCCGTCAAACGGAAAGCAGGAAATGCCTTGGCTGATACTCAAATGCACGGCCTTTCCGTCGGTGTAACGGTCCGGCAGGGTAATGGCGCAAATGCGCTCTTTTAAGCGTTTGGCGATAATTTTGGCTTCCTCGCTGTTGGTACGCGGAAGCATAATAACCATTTCGTCCCCGCCGAAACGGCAAGGCACATCCGTTTGGCGCAGACTGGTGCGAATCACACGGCTGACCTCTTTTAACGCCCAATCGCCGATTTGGTGTCCGTAGCCGTCGTTAATCTGCTTGAACCAGTCAATATCCATAATAATCAGGCACATCGTTAAATCAAAACGTTTGGAGCGGTAAATTTCTTCCGCAAATTTTTCGTTGAAATAGCGGCGCACCGGGAGTTTAGTCAGTTCGTCGTAATTGGAAAGTTCCTGCACGCGTTCAAACAGGCGGGCGTTGTCAATCGTCAGCGCCATTTGCGTAGCAAACTGCTGTAAGGAAATAAAGTCCAAATACCCCACCTTGCGGCGCGACAAAATATTGTCAAACGCCAAAAAACCGACTTTCGTGCGCTGGACTTTAAGCGGAATATAAATCACGCTGCGGGTAGAGCGGTAAGTGGCGGAGGAATCAAACACTTCTTTGAGTAAATTTTGTTCGGCGGGCGGCAAGGAAGCGCCGTCCTGGTGGGTTACCTGGCCGGAAATATCCACCCCCAACACGGACTTAATTTTGTTGCCCTCTCCGTCAGTTAAATACAGGCGGACACGGTCAAAGCGAAAGTATTTTTGCACACCCTTTAAAATAAGTTCCAGGCCGTCGTTTAAACGCAAGGACGAGGCAAAAATAGTAGATAAATCGTTCAGCGCGGTGGAAACATTTAAACGCTGGTTTTTGGCCTGGTCAATTTCCGTATTGCGTAAATTGTGGGAAATTTCCTGTCCCAAGGCCTTGATTAATTCCTTTTCCTCGGGCGTAAAACCGCGGTTTTTGCGGAAGCGCTCCAAGCGCAGTACGCCCACCTTTTCCTGCATAAAACTGTGTACCTCGCCCGCCTTTAATTCCACACTCGGGCGCTGCCATTTTACCAATACATAAATGGCGGGATAACTTAAATCGGTCGTTTCGGCCTCGCCGTTTTGCAGCAGTTGCTTTAAGAAGACGGGTTCGTTTAAAACGGAAATATCCTCCTGCATATCCATACAGTATTCCTTTTTGCACATCATACGCAGGGATAACAGCGCGCGCTCCTGCTGCCAGTCAAAAAAGTACACGCGGTCCAACTTAAACAAGTTGCGCAAGGCGGGCAAGGCGCACTCCAACAGTTCCCGCTTATTTTGGAACGACTGGTTCAACTGTTTGTGAAATTTATAGAGCGTATAAGATTTTTTATCAAACATAACGCTAGGCCTCGTAAATGGACAACAAATATTCTATTTCTTTGGCGGTTAAGTCCAAGTCCCTGTCCAAGGAGGCTTGGCTGAAACGGCCCTCTACAATCTGCGTGGCGCACACGGCCAGCACGCGCTTTAAAATTTCCATAATCGTACCCGTAATGGTGATATTGGGCAAGGTACGCGCAGAGGACAAAATATTGCTGTATGTGCTGAGCCGCTGAGTAGAGGAGAAAATAAATTGCTCAAAGGCGTCTTCAAACGCCGGGAAGGCGTCAATCATAGAAGCGTAATGCAGTTGGATATCCGGGCGGGCGCAGAATTTAATAAATTTTAAGGCGTTCTTTTTTTCCTGCGACTGGGTATTGATAAACAAATTCATCCCGGACAGATAGGAAAAATACATATCGCCCGTCGTCGGCACCGGAAGCGTGCGCACGCGGATACCGCGCCGCGCGTTAAAGGTGCTTACGCCCTGTTTGCGGGAAATCATCATACTGGCCTTGCCGGAAACAACCGTCCCCAACGAGCCGCGCTCGCGCAAAATGGGCATATAGTTTTTAAGGGCCAAATTGATGTAATCGCGGATACCCTCTTTAAACGCTTTCGTACCTACTAGGGTAGTGCCGCGGTCGGCGGATAAGAGGTCCGACCCGCGCCCCCATACGCACGGCAAGGCGTTGCGCATAGAAAGCGAGCCGCGCCAATCGCTGTTTTGCATTGGGTAATAGCCCGGAACATCTTTAAATTGTTCACGCAGGGCTTCGCAGGTGTGCAAAAGCCCGTCCCAAGTGGCCAGGTCCTGCTCGGGCTTGGAGGTTACCAATTTTAAATGGTCGGCCCGGTAGTGCAGCGCGCTTAAATCAAACCACCACGGATAAGAATAAATATCCTTGGTGCCCGGCTGGTAACAATGCGCTTTAAGCGGGACCAAGCAGTTGGCTAAGGATAGCCCGGGGTCCAGTTCCGACAAGTTTTCCGCCACGCCCTCGCGCACCAACAGGGCGGTCCAGTAGTGCGGGATTTGAATCAAATCCGGCACTTCTTCCTCGTGTGTGGGGTGCTTTATGGTAAACATACGCCGCCAAAGCACATTGCGCGTAAAAACGCGTATGGTAACGTCTATGGACGGATTTTCCTTTTTAAAAAGAGAAATAAACGAAGCGTAAACGTCTTTACTTTTATCGCCCGCGTCGGGCATCACCCACAAAATCATTTGGACTCCTTACACTAATCCCAACTGCGTACCTTCATATTGGGGTTAATGTCTATATTCTTTTTAACCGGCTTGCCGGTCTTTTCGGCGTGTTCCAATTTTTTATAAGCGGCCAAGGCAATCATAGCGGCGTTGTCCGAGGACAATTTGCGCTCCACAAAGTGGACCTCTATGCCCGCTTGCTGGGCCTCTTTTTGCATTTTCTCGCGCAGGAGTGAGTTCGCTGCCACCCCGCCGCCCACGGCAATGTGTTTTACCTTATATTTTTTGGCGGCCAACAAGGTTTTGGTTACCAAGGTTTCCACCATTGCTTCTTCAAAACTGGCGCACACATCAGGGATAGAAAAATCTTTATGGTCGCGCAGGTAGTAACTGACCGCGGTTTTGATACCGCTGAACGAAAATTCCCACGTTCCCGGCAACAGCGGGCGCGGAAAATGGATAGCGTCCCGCTTGCCCAAAAGCGCCTGCTTGGATACCTGCGGCCCGCCCGGATAAGCCAGCCCCAACAACTTGGCTACCTTATCAAAGGCTTCGCCCGCGGCGTCGTCGCGCGTTTTACCCAATACTTTATAATCGCCGTAGTTTCTAACGTACCACAGTTCCGTGTGCCCGCCGGACACCACCAACGCCACCAACGGAAATTGCAATTTGTTTTTGGCTTCGTTGCCTTCAAAATCGCACGCAAAAATATGCCCTTCCAAGTGGTTTACTCCTATTATAGGCACTTTTTTGAATTTTGCAAGCGTTTCCGCCGCCACACGCCCCACCATTAAGCCGCCGGGCAGACCGGGGCCGCTGGCAAAGGCAACGTAATCAATCGGCTGGTCCTTTAAGGCCTCGCCAATGACGGTGGCAATTTTGGCGGCGTGGGCGCGGCTGGCTAACTCCGGCACCACTCCGTGGTATTTTTTATGTTCGTCAATTTGGGAATAAATAACGTTAGACAAAATCTCTTTGCCCCCCTTTAAAAGGGCGGCGGAGGTTTCGTCGCAAGTGGATTCAATACCTAAAATCGTAAAATCTTTCTTCATTTAGAGGCTTCCTTTTGTCCGGCTTTTTTATCATCCGTTTTAGCGGTATTTTTTTTGTCCGCCTTTTGGGCTTTGCGCTCTTCGGCCGCCTTTTTGGAAGCGGCTTTGGCATCTTCCAGGCTTACTTTACCCGTCAGAATTTCCACGGCTTTATCCAGCACCGGGTCCGCGACGGTAAACTTCATATCAGGCGTTTTTTGACCGGGCGTATGCACAATATTATTATACTGCATAAACACCTTGGCTTCCTTGTCCGCCGGGAAGATAACTTCCACATCCGGCACAATACCGCCCTCGTCAGCCTTGGATTTATCGCGGTAGTCGCGCTGGATTAAGCGGCCGGACGGGGTGTAATAATGCGCAATCGTCAGGCGCAGGCCCGCCCCGCCGGAAAGCGGCATCACCTGCTGTACGCTGGCTTTGCCAAAGGTCCGCTGTCCCACGATAAACGCGCGGCCGTTGTCTTGCAGGGCACCCGAAACGATTTCGCTCGCGCTGGCGGAACCTTGGTTGACGAGCAACGCCATCGGGATATCCGGGTAATCCGGTTGCGCGGAGGTTTTAAATTCTTGGTAATACTCGGGTTTACGCCCTTGGGTATAGACAATCATTTCATCCGGCGCCAAAAAGAGTTTAGCGATATCCACCGCACCCGTTAATAAACCGCCGGGATTAAAGCGCAAGTCCAGCACGAGAGAGGTCATCCCTTGTTTTTGCAAGTTCTTTAACGCTTTTTTAATGGCTTCGGTGCTGTGGCCCGAAAAGTCCACCAAATACACATACCCGACTTTACCCGGGAGCATACGGGAATAGACCACCTCGGGCACGATTTTTTCGCGCTTAAATTTAAAGTCCGGCAAATTCTTGTATTCGCCTTTATCATCCTTGCGGCTAATGGTAATTTTTACTTTACTGCCCACGGGGCCGCGCATTAATTCCACGGCTTCATCCAAGGGCATATTTTTTACGTCCTTATCGTCCACCGCCACAATGCGGTCGCCCGGCATTACCCCGGCCTTAAAGGCGGGCGTGCCCGGCATAGGCGTCATTACCGTAATAAAACCGTCCACCGCCTGCAAGCGGATACCCAAACCGCCAAAGTCGCCGCGGGTGTCGTTTTTGAGTTCCTTATAATCCTTGGGGTCCAAATATTGCGAAAAATCGTCCAGTTCCCCCACTACGCCCTTGATGGCGCCGGAAACAAGTTTATCCGTATCGGTAACTTCTACATAGTTTTCCTTGACGTATTCCAACACATCTACCAAGGTGCGCAACTGTTTTAAACTGTTATCCGCCGCCGCATACGCGTACGGAAACAGCGTCCCCATAAAAAACAATACTGCCGCCAACACGGCGTAACGACTTAATTTTTTTGATTTCATATCATCCTCTAAATAGTTATTTCAGCCACTCCTGCGGATCCACCGCGGTAGTGCCTTGGCGGATTTCAAAATATACCGCACTCTTGCCCGTGCCGGAGGAGGACTGCGTGTCCTGCCCCGCCGTGCCGATTACGCCCTGCACCGGGAGTTTATCCCCCACCGAGGCGCTGATTTCCTTCAAAAATCCGTAAATGGTAAAGAACCCTTTATTGTGGTCCACAATTACCACATTGCCATACGAGCGGAAGGGCCCGGCGTAAATCACGCTGCCCTCTGCCGCCGTGCGGACAGGTTCGCCCGCCTTGGCGGAAATTTTAATCCCGTCGCGGAAAATCCAAGTATTCAAATCGGCGCGGTATTCCTTGCCGAATTTGCTGATAACCGTTCCCGCCACCGGCCACGGTAACGAGTGGCGCGCGGCATCTATGCGCGGACCTGTGGTGGATTTTTTGACCGGGGTCTTGGAAGCGGCGGCCTTTTTAGCGTCCGCCGCCTTGCGTTTACGCTCAAACGAGGCGAGCAAATTGTTCAGTTCCGCGGCCGATTTATTCAGTTCATTAATTTCCTTGCGCACGGCGTCGGCCTTACGCTGGGTAACGTCCAAATCCTTCTTCTTTTTATTAAACGATTGCGAAATGACGGCCTGTTCCTGCTTGATTTGGGAACTCTGCGCCATTAATTTTTTGTTGCGCTCCTCAAACGAGTGCAAGCGCTCTTTGGCCTCTTTATTTTCTTTTTTAAGTTCAGCGGCAAAGGCGGCCTTGTGCGTAACCATACGGTCCACAAAAATTTCCTGCTCCAAACTGTACCCGCCCGGGCAAGCCGCGCAAGAGGGCGTAAAATAATATTGGGTTAATTCCTCTTGCACCACCCCCTGCCACATCGGCATACTGCGCTCCAACGCGGCGCGTTTATCCTCAATAGACAGCAAATTTTGCTCTACATAGGTAATGTCGGACTCTACTTTATTTTTGCGCTGTTCGGCGCGCGCTTTTTGGTTTTCCAAGGCGGAAATTTCCTGCGAAATCTGCTGCGCCTGTTTGCGGTATTTTTGCAATTCCCGCTCTTTTTCAGCCGCCGCATTTTTTAGTTTTTCCAACTCTTGCTTACGTTTGGCGGCCTCGTCGCAATAGAGCGGCGAGGCAAACACCAACAGAGCCAATAAAACGCTTAAAACTTTTGCCATTTAGATAACGTCCACCCAAAAAGCCCGCAAAAGGCTAATAATAACAACTGCCGCCCAAGCGAAGTAAACTGGCTGACGGCTTCGGCCAAAAAACCCGTAGGATACACGAGCACCGCAAAAAACAGGCAGGAAGCCAGCCCGGCCAAAACGCCGGAAACAGCCCCGCTAAAAAAGTGCGCACGCGGCCCGGCCGACGGATAGGCCTCCACCAAAAACATAAAGGCCAAAAACAACAAGAGCGCAAACACAACAGCCAAATTTAACAGTTTGGCGCACAGCCCCACATAAAAAAGCAGTTGCGCGTGCTGTAAATTGTAATGCGGCGTTAAGAACGGATATTCCGCCGACAAATTATCCGCAAACGGGCGGATATTGTTAATGGCCTTGTAATTTAAATGCAGTTCGTAATACGCAGGCATTTTATTCTTGCCCATTAAAAGCATAGCATCGGCCAGTTGCGGGTTTTGTCGGCGGACGGCTTCCAGCGCGTCCTGCGGGGAAAACAGGCGAACTTCGGCGATGTCCTCTTTTTGGTTTAAGGATTCACCCGTTTCCGCCAGTTTTGCATTGTCCGGCGTACCGTTTACGGTTAAAATCATTTTAAACGAGCGGTTTAACTCCTGATAATAGGTATCCAGCCGCATATTTACAAACACCGCCGTTTGCAACAAAACTGCCACCGCAAACACCAGTAAAAAGAGTCTGCGGTGCAAGTGAAACACGTGTTTGGGGGCTTTAACCGTTTTGGGCTCTTCCAAAAATTCTTCCATAAATTACCACCCTAACGCCGCTTTCATACGCGGCAAAATGTCCGTATTGTGGTACAGGCCGGAAAACTCGCCGGCGTCCTCGCCGTAGGCCACGCTTAACAACGGCAAAGACGAGTGGGACGGCGTAGCCCATACGATACCGCGATCTTCGTCCAACTGTTTAAAAAGACCGTCCAAATCC
This sequence comes from Candidatus Avelusimicrobium stercoris, assembly GCA_002432025.1. GTDB lineage: Bacteria > Elusimicrobiota > Elusimicrobia > Elusimicrobiales > Elusimicrobiaceae > Avelusimicrobium > Avelusimicrobium stercoris. The sequence goes on from DJFE01000016.1 coordinate 108,004, forward strand.
TCCGGGTTTTTAAAGGCGGAAATATCCACCGGATAACCCATAGCGGCGGTTAATTGCTCCTGCAATAAGGCCGGGGTCCGTTTTTCAGGCGACAGTTTTTTTAACTCCTCCTTTAAATTGTACAAACTGCGCTTTTGGAGTAAAAACTGGTGATACGTTTTAAAGGAAGCGTAGTCCACATTGCCGTCATAGAGCACTTCGCCCTGGGCGGTTTTTTCCATTACTTTTTGCTGCCCCAAGTGGCGGTAGGTAAACGCGCCGAGGCCCGTGTCGTGGTCCGCATTTAAATAGACCAAGGTATCGGGCGTTTTGTCGGCATAAGGCAACACATAGCCCAGTAAGGTATCCAAGTTTTGCATTTCCTTAAACCACGCGCCCGCGTCGTTGCCGTGGGCGGCCCAGTCAATTTTTCCGGCTTCCACCATTAAAATAAAACCGTTGGGGTTTTGGCTCAAAATTTCCACCGCTTTTTGCGTTTGTTCGGTAAGCGTGGGGATTTGCGGGTGCATATACATTTCTACCGTCATCGGCAGAGCCTGCTCGGCAAACAGCCCCAGCACTTTACCAGATTTGATTTTGGCCAGTTCCTTTTTGTTGGTGGCAATATGATAACCTTTCTTTTTAGCCTGTTTTAAAAGTTTTTTATTTTCCCCGGTGGAAAAATATTTAAGGCCGCCGCCCATAATCACTTCCGGGCCGAAATTAATCATTTGGCGGGCAATCTCCATTTTCTGGCGGCGGTTTTGCGTATGGGAGGTAAAAGCCGCTGGGGTGGCGTCGGTAACATATACGTCCGTAACCACGCCGACGGACATCCCTTTTTCGCGTGCCATTTCCAGCAAGGTTTTGGCGGCCGCGCCGTTGTAATCCTCGCCGATTACACCCGGGCGGGAAAGTTGGCCCGTAGCCATTTGCGTAGCCGCGGCGGCGGAATCGGTTACCAAGGTATCATAGGTATTGTTAAAGAACAAGCCCCACGTACCGCCATTTAACATCCGCTCCAAGTTGGAGGTTTTTTCGGGGTAGTCCGGCAAGTTCGCATAGCGGACACCCTCGGTAAAAAAGCCGATAGCCTCCGGGCCCATACCGTCCCCAATTACCCAAATAAGATTCTTTACGTTCCCGGCTAAGGCAGGGACCGACAGCAGTACAAAAACCAAAAGTGCAAATAAAACACGACGCATATTCTTCATTTTATCTCCTAAATCATTGTTTTGCGGTACAAATCCAAATAGGCCTGGGCCGATTTGTCCCACGATAAATCCTGCCGCATTGCATTGCGAACGAGTTTTGTCCACACTGGGCGGTTGTGCTGGTACAGGGCCAGCGCACCCTCCAAGGTGGCGTAAATACCGTTTTCGGTAAAGTTGTTAATAAAGAAGCCCGTGGCCGTATCTTCTTTGCCGGGTTCATAGCCCTTTACGGTATCCACCAGCCCACCCACTTTGGACACGACGGGCAGCGTACCGTATTGCATAGCAATTAACTGCGAAAGCCCGCACGGCTCAAAGCGCGACGGCATTAAGAACAAGTCCGAGCCCGCATAAATGCGGTGGGCCAAATCTTCATCCAAGCGGCCGTTGTAACTGACGGACGTGGGATTATTGCGCGCCAAACTTTGGTACGCCTTTTCCAGCATTGGGTCGCCCATACCCAGCACCACAAACTGTGCGCGATCTTTTAAGCGTTCAATCAAATTGACGGCCACATCCAATCCCTTTTGATAATCCAAGCGCGACACAATGCCAATAAGCGGCTTGTCGGCTTCCTGCGGGAGTTTGCATTGCTGCTGCAAGGCTAATTTGGCGGCCAATTTACCCTTTACCACTTCGCTTACGTCGTAGCCAATGGGCAACACGGGGTCTAATTCCGGGTCCCAGATATCGGTATCAATCCCGTTTACAATACCGCAAAAGTTTTTACTGCGGTAGCGCAAAAGCCCCTCCAATCCAAAACCCATAGCGGGGTCTGTTTGAACTTCGCGCGCGTAGTTGGGGCTGACGGTATTGATGTTATCGGCAAACACGATGCCGCTCTTTAAGAAACTAATTCCCCCGTAATATTCAAATTTATCGGGAGTGTAATCCACCGGGTGGAACCCCGCCTTGCGGAACGAGGAATAGGGATAGTGCCCTTGGTAGGCAATGTTGTGAATCGTATATAAACTGCGGGTGCGGGTGTAGAAGGCGTCCAACTTATACACCGTTTTTAAATAGGCGGGAATTAAGCCCGTCTGCCAGTCGTGGCAATGGATGATATCGGGGCGGAAGCCGATAAACTTACACCCTTCCAGCACCGCGCGGCTAAACAAAATAAAGCGCTCATCGTTGTCGGGGTATTCGCCCATTTTGGTACGGTAGAGTTCGGGGCGGTCAAAATATTTGCGGTTGCCTACAAAAAACACCAACACATTGCCCCAGTTAATATAAGAAAGCGAAACCTGCTCTATTCTATCCCCTATCGGGATTAAATACACGCCGGGAACCACCTTTAAAGAGGACACCCGCACAATATTGCGGTAGTGTGGCAGGAACAAAAGCACCTTGTTGCCCTTGCGCATAGAAAACTGCTGGCAGAGCGCGCCCACCACATCGGCAAGCCCCCCGGTTTTGCAAAACGGAAACGCCTCGCTGGCGGCCAAAACAATATTCATAGTTATTTATCCTCCTGGTTTTCTTGCGCAGGTTGCGCGTCGGCGGGTTTGTTATCCGCCTCTTCCCGCCGGGACTGCAAAGAGGCCAACGCATTATCGGGCGCGGTTACCTGCTCGTTTACCTTTAAGGCGGGGTCCGTGTCCTGCGCGGGCTCCGTTGAAACCACGCCGACGGCTTCCACCGGGGCTTTTTCCTCGGCGGACAAGGCGGCCTGCTTTAAGAGTTCGGGGGCGGCGTCATTGGTAAAAATATCCCCGCGGTTGTAACTGTTGCGCGTAAAGAACGGGTCGGCGGACGACGCGTCCAGCGCCTGCAATTTTTCCTCGCCTTCCAATTCTTCCAGCGGAATAATGGCGGGCTCTTTAAGCGGCGGCAAGGGCTCGCCGAACGGAAGTTCCTCTTGCTTTTCGCGCAAGGTTTTGGAAGCAAACTCCTGTAAGTCGGGCAGTTCGGAAATTTTGTTCAGCCCAAAAATGCGTAAAAATTCATCCGTCGTACCATAGACCATTGGGCGGCCAATGGTATCTTTTTTGCCCACCACGCGCACGAGACCGCGCTCCAACAAGCGTTCCAACGGGCCCGCCACATCCACGCCGCGGATGGCTTCCATTTCCGCGCGGGTAAGCGGTTGCTTGTAGGCGATAATGGCCAAGGTTTCCAACGCGGCGTTGGAAAGTTTGGTCGTCATTTTTTCGTTATACAAGCGTCGCACCCAGCGGCCAAATTCCGGCTTGGTGGACATTTGGAACCCGCCGCCGATTTCCACCACGCGGATAGCGCTTTGGCGTTGGGCGTAGTCTTCTTGGATTTCCAAAATCATCTCGCGCACGCGCCGCGCATCCACACCGTCAATTACGTCTGCGATGCGGGAGGGTTTTATCGGGCGGTCGGTAATAAACAAAAGGGTTTCCACAATCTGCTTAAATTCGCTCGTGGGCACCAGTTCAAAGGGCCGTTCATCCGCCGGCTTTTCGGTCGCGGGCGTTGTTTGCGCCGCGGCTTGAACAGGTGTTACATTTTCTTCGGTTGGCATAAGTCCTCCGGGCGGCTAATTAGCGTCGCCGTGCATAAGGGTTTTAAAATCTTTATCTTTGTTTTCCGGGTTTAAATAAATACGGATTTGCCCCTGTTGCGCATCCTGCCGGGCAATAATTTTTTTAATCTTCATCAGTTCCAGTAACGCCATAAAACAGGTAATCACGCCGCGCTTTTTGGTTTCCCCCACAAAGATATCGTCCAACAGCACCCACTCGTGCTTTTTGAACATATCCACCACCTTTTGCATCTTCATTTCAATCGGGAATTCTTCCACGTTTAAAAGTTCAATGCGTTTGCGCTCGTCTAACCGTTCAAAAGCGCGCTTGACGGCGGACAACAAATCAAACAGTTGTAGGTTAATGATTTTTTCCCCGTCGTCAAAAATGGGAGCGGAGCGGTAGAAATTGTCCTTGTTTTCCTCAAACTTTTGTTCCAAAAATTTGCTGGCTTCCTTGTATTTTTGGTACTCCACCAACTTGGCGATAAGTTCCTTTACGGGGTTGGGGCCCTCGTCCTCGGTCGTCGGCGCCTGCGAGGGCAACAAGGTTTTGGCCTTGATTTGCATCAGCGTACTGGCCATTACCAAAAACTCCCCGGCCACCTCTAAGTTCAGTTCCTTCATTACGTTTAAATAATCCAAGTACTGCTTGGTGATTTCGGCGATGTTAATGTCGCAAATGTCCAAGTTATCTTTTTTAATTAAGTGCAATAACAGGTCCATCGGGCCTTCAAACACATTGATATGCACATTAATCGGCGCAGGGTTAATCATTTACGCTCCGCAAACCTACAAGGTTAAAATTTTGCCTAACAATCCGACGATTATCCGGGTGGGCGGCAGTAAAATAAACTGCACCGCGCCCGTTAAAATAAGGGCGAAAACCACCCACATCCCAAAGCGGCTGAAAAACAGTTCGTACTTAAAGGCCGCCCGCATAGGAAGCAAGGCCGCCACTACGCGCCCGCCGTCCAAGGGCGGAATAGGGATTAAATTAAATACGGCTAAAAATACGTTAATAAACATCCCGTATTGTAAAAATACAAAAACCTGCTCCAAGGTCTGCACGGTAAAATGGTTCTGCGCCAAAAGAAAAATCTTCATAACCAGCACACAGATAAGGGCCAAAAGCAAATTGCACGCCGGGCCTGCCACCGCCACCTTGCCCATATCCTTACGCGGGCGTGGAAAGCGCATCGGGTTTACGGGCACGGGCTTGGCCCAGCCAAACAGCGGAAAATGCAAAAAATAACACACCGCAGGCACCAAAAGCGTGCCGACGGGGTCAATGTGTTTAAGCGGGTTTAAGGTTAGGCGGCCGGAGTGATAGGCGGTGTCATCGCCCATACGGTACGCCACCCAGCCGTGTGCAAATTCGTGCAGGATGATAGATAAAAATAAAATGGGTATAAAGATAATTACTTCCATATATTGTATTCTACTAATTTATACCCGTTCCTGCACGCGCGCCAAAGCAAAAACGCCCTATAAAAAGCGGGTAAAAAATATTATTTGCTGTTTTAGTTTAAATTAGTTATAATAAATTAACCTTAATTAATCATTAAGGTTTCAACTAAAGCAAAGCAACCGAAGGCCGAAACGTGGGCAAAAGCAGCGCACGGCAGACCCTTAGGAACGCAAACCCCCGGTTTAGTCCGGGGGTTTTGAAAATTATGGACAACGCTTAATTATTGGCTACGCAAGTAAGCACTTTACCTGTACCAGAGGCGTTGTTACAAGAGGTTCCACTTGAATATTTATAAGTACCATTTGGGCAACCATTGGGCACGGCTTTTGATATCAAGCACTTATAGGAACAAGATTCACTTCCCAACTTACAATTAGAATTACAAAGGGCATCGTAATCGCTGACAGAGCAAGATTTCATAGAGCCACCAGAATAATATTGTCCATTTTGTTGTCCGCCAATGCGAGTACCCCCCTCCCAGAATAACCAGCGTTCTTGTGTTGAACCAGTCTTGGGTGATTTAACCAAAGAACCTCCCTGAAAAAATTCATAAGTGTGTACACAGCAACGCTCGCCCCCAAAACAAACTGGTTCATAATGGGCTTCCTCAGTCTTGTAGCAATCATTAGGGTCAGCATCTGCTGCCGAACAATCTTTTCTGCCTGCTGTTAAATTTCCAGAGTCGGGCGAATAATGACAATTAACCAAGACCCCCACATCAATAACTTTGGCCTTAAAAGTGCCCAAGCAAACCCCGTTTTTAAGTACCATATTGCTAGGGCAGATACACTCGCAGGAAGAACTATCCCAAGTACCTTGACTATTCACACAAGCAGACTCGCCGGAATTGTCGCACCCGGCCGTTTTGCTTTTGAGTAAAAACGAGGTATAAGTTTTGCCATTTGTCTTTTTATTCCCGGAAGCGTCATAATCACTCGCGTATTGGTTATCCCACCACAGTTCTTCCCCAAGGTTCGCCGAGTTCTGCGCACTTTTGTTAATTTTGGCGGTACCGGAAATATCCATATTGTCCGCCTTGCCTCCCATTATGGCTACTTCATTACCGTAAACTGTACCTGTTACATTGCTTTTGTGGAAGTTCGTATCCTTAAAGGTTACGTTATTGGCCATTATGCGCCCGGCCGTTACCGTGCCGCCGTTTTCAACCGTTAATTTTTCACTCAAACGGTATTCAGGCGTATTGGTACTGCCTAATGTTGTTCCGTTTTGTACATTTATCTGTTTTAAGTACGCATTAGCCCC
>DJFE01000019.1:0-40155 GCA_002432025.1 Candidatus Avelusimicrobium stercoris
ACTTAAAATATAAGTATTTTTAAAATTGTAATAATTTTTATTAGCAAAAACGAAGGTAAAATTGCGTAGCAACGCGAAAAGAATAATTCTAAAACACTTATAAAAAAGCCTTTATTTTCTCTAAACCAAGGAGAAAATAAAGGCGGTTTATTCCTTATAAAATATATAAAAAGCAAAATTAGGTCCGTTTTTACAATAATTCCTGGGCCAGTTTTTCAGCCAAAACAAAGGCCTTTGCAAACCCCTCATTAGTTAAACGGTAGGTGCGGGAACGTTTCGCCCCCTCACTTTCCAAGTGCCCGTTGCGGATTTCCGGGGTTAAAATACGGTCAAGACGGCCTTCATCAAAGCCGGATTTCCGCATAGATTGGGACAAGTTCAAGGCGGAATAGGTAGGCTTTTTTAATAAAACACGCGCCCCCGCCACCAGCAGAGACGCCGCCTCCGCGGCAGTTAAACGCATTTTGCGGCGCAAGACCACTATTTCCCCATCCTCTTTCAGTAATTGTTCCCACAGCCGTACTGGGGCCGTTATTTCCGCGTTTCCTCTATTTTGTGGCATATTGGGGGTGGTATTACTGCTGCGCATAGCGGGCGGGATAGCAGATAGGGGCGGAATCGGTGTCGGTTGTGTTGTCTGGGGCTCCGTAAAAGCCTGCGTGGGCTTGGCACTAGGTACTGGCCGGGGTTGGAGGGCAGAACTCACCTCATCGGTAAGCGGATAGGTTGGGCGTTTGCGTGGCGCGGGCATAGCGGAAACTGGCGCAGTGGCCCCCTTTCCTATTAAGGCTAGGAAATAATTGCGCTGCTGCTCTATAAATTCCCGGCTTCCCTCGGCTTCAAACTCCTCTCCACCCGGAAAGCGGAAGCGTATTTTTAGGTTTTTTTCGGATTCGTCCGTCATAGTTATCCCCCACCCTGCCATAAAGTTATCCACCGGAGTTATCCTCCAGATATGACATATAATAAATAATTTGTTGACATATGTCAAGAGTTTTATTTTTATGTCAATTATATGACAAATCTTGTGTATAACCCCTATTCTACGACGAGAAAACAGGTAAAAACACACATTTAAAAGCCTGATTTTGCCTTTGTTTCCCCCAAAAATATCCTGTATTTTGTCTTTTTAAAATCTAAAAAATCTAATATATGTCTTGGACTTAACTTTTTTATAAACAGGTAAATTAAAAACAGCAGGTATTCTGCTTCTCTTTTTTGCAAAATAAGCCCCCCGTTTGCTTGGGTAAAAAAGACAAAAAATCACTTTAAAAAAATCAAAATCGCATAAAAAATTTCAGTGTGTCTGTTTTTAACAACAAAAAACGCCGTTTTAAAAAATCTTGCAAAAACAGGTTAAAAATTGTATTTTGGAAAATATAAAATAGAAAATAAAAATGTGATTTTTGCAAAATTACCAGTGAATTTAAAAAACTTAAAACTGCAAAATTGATATTAAATTTGCAAAAATAAAATAATATGAAAAAATGGTATGCGGAAGAATATTCCTTTGAAATTGAAGTAACCGGTTTTCTGCGCGGAAATAAAACGGAGCGGTACTGCCGCAACGGTGAAGAAATCGGCGATAAATATACTTGCACCTATGGTTGCCCGGTCAATGCGGCCGGATTTGGCATTTGCTCCAAAATGATGATGTTGCTCTACCCGGTTATGGAAGCGGTGCGCAGCGGCGGCGATTTGGAAAATATCGGAGGCAGCAGCCCATACACCAAGGATATAGTTTGCCCGGACGGGTGCGTTATTTTCCGTTTGACGGCCAAAAAACTGGGAAATACAAATTTCTTTAAAGGAAAATTTTTTGATAAATAGAGTGTTGTTTCGGAAGTTTTGCCGGAAGTGGCACGGACGAGGACAAATTCCACAAGGGGGGCCCGCGTTTAACTAGGCCCCATAATGCCCAAATGCCAGAAATCCCCCCCACTGCTGGCCGTCGCCCCCTAATCAAATGAAAAAAAATCCCCAAGGCGTTAGCAAATAGCCTTCCCCCATAAATCACGGTGGCCCGTTCGGGCAGGGTAAAATAACCGAGGGTTCTGTTGGAATCGCGTTTCTTTTTTATGTAGTTTTCCCCCTTACTGGGAGGCCTTCAAATAACCGGGAGTATCCTCCAAGCCTGCGTTTTCTTTTATATATAGCCTCCCTCGCTGGGCGGCCTTCAAATAACCGGGCGTTTCAGCCAGCACATTTATCACACCTGGGCGGTCCTAAATCCCCCGCAAATATTCGCGCGCGCCCTCTCTTAAAATTCTACAATCTATATATGAGCACTTTTTCCGCACTTTTGCTAACCTGGTACCAGCAAAATAAGCGTGATTTGCCTTGGCGGCACACGCGGGACCCGTATTTGATTTGGCTTTCCGAAATCATCTTACAGCAAACCCGCGTGGCGCAGGGCCTTTCCTATTATATGCGCTTTGCGGAGCGCTTTCCAAACCCCGCCGCGCTGGCCGAAGCCGACGAGGACGAAGTACTGAAATATTGGCAGGGATTGGGTTACTATTCCCGCGCGCGGAATTTGCACGCGGCCGCCAAAAGTATGCACGGTGTTTTCCCTACCACTTATGAGGGTGTTCGCGCGCTGAAAGGCGTGGGCGACTATACCGCCGCCGCGATTTGCTCGTTTGCCTACAAAATGCCCTATGCTGTATTGGACGGAAATGTCTATCGGGTGTTAGCGCGTATATTTGAAATACAGACGCCGATAGATTCTCCCGCGGGCAAGAAGGAGTTTTCCGCTCTGGCCCAAAAGTTGCTGGATAAAACCCACCCGGACGATTACAACCAGGCTATAATGGATTTCGGCGCGACGGTTTGCACGCCCGCCTCCCCCCAATGCTTGCTTTGCCCGCTGGCGGAGCAATGCAAGGCGTACCAAAACGGGCAGGCGGAAAAATTCCCCGTAAAACAGCAAAAGACCAAAATTTCCGCGCGCTATTTCCACTATATATATGTAGAGCAGGGCAAAAATACTTGGCTGCATAAGCGCGTGGCGGGCGACATTTGGCAAAATTTATATGAGCCCCCGCTGCTGGAAACCACCGCGGCGGCGGCCCCGCTGCCCAAGGCCGCTTGGCTCAAAAAGCCCCAGTTGCTGGCGGTCCCCGTCAAGCACATCCTTTCCCACCGTGTGATTTATGCGGATTTGTGGAAGGTTACGCTTTCCCCCGCGTTCCCGGTGCCGGAGGAATTTATCCGCGTGCCCGCCAAAGATGTAAAAAAATACGCGGTATCCCGCCTAGTACAAAAATTGCTGGAAAAAGCCGGTTTGTTGTAATTTCTGTTGAAAAATTCCTGTTTGTTGGCTTGCCTACTTTAAAAGGGCTTGACTCGTTTTTTTTTTTTGATAAATTTTGAGTTGTAGCAAAATTTATCAAAAATGGTGGGTATAATGAAAAACGCGAATATGGGCCGATTAGGCCACTTATTAAGAGACTGGAATAAACAATTCTTTTCTTGGTCATCCCCGAGGAATTTAGTTGGGGATCTGCCGTTATGCAAGAGATTAACTAGGACTAACAACAGATTCCCGACTACGACGCTCGGGAATGACGACCACGGCAACAACGGATTCCCAAACCCTGAGGGCTGCCACTCGCTCGGGAATGATGACAACAACAACGGAGCCCGGAACACTCCACACGGGCAGACACTCCGGGATGACGGCAACAACCACGACGGATTCCCGTGTGCTTCGCGTCAGCCCCTAGCGGGCCGCACAGGTTTTACCTTAATAGAACTGTTGGTTGTCGTGTTAATCATTGGTATATTGGCCTCGGTGGCGGTGCCACAATATACAAAAGCGGTATGGAAAGCACGTTTTAGTGAAGCGCTTGTTACCGTAAATTCTATGGAAAAAGCCTTGCAACTGTATGTATTGCAAAATGGTTATACCCAAGAATATAAAGAAATTTCCCCCGATGAAGTAGATATTGATGTTTTTAAAGGATTAAATAAAAACGGAGACTATTATTGTTCTAAATATGTGTGTTACCGTTTGGAGCGGTATAGAGGAGCAGGGGGTTCTTCCAATGTGGCTTGGCGATTATGGATGTACAGAGATGTTTCACATACGGATCCTATTGTAGAAGCCGGGGGCCTTTTACCTGAAACAACGTATAGCGATATGAAAGCAGGGGAGTGGTACCGTCTTTGTTATTATGAGGATGATCCTCTGGGCCAGAGTCTTTGTGCACAAACCGAACATTTGGGGTGGCAGGATATACAAAATGGATTCTAGTTATTTATCTAATATCCCAATAGGTAGATCCTGAAACAAGTTCAGGATGACTTTTATACTCTAAACCAAAAACCCGCCCTCTTCGGGCGGGTTTGTTAACGGGTACAACAATACTGCTAGAATTTATAGCCAACGGTCAAGCCGTACATATCGCTTCTGCCGTCGGTGTATTTCATCGGTACGCTGCCAAATTGGGAATTGGAATTACCAGTCAAATTTTTGGCAAAAACGTGCGAGTAGGACAAGTCCACGCTCCAAGTATCATTATGATAGCCCGCACCTACGCTGGCGATATGGCGGTCATCCACCGGAACGAGCGTATCCATAGCGTGTTCATTAATCGGAGACTTATCAAACACATAGCCCGCGCGGACGGCCCAATTTTGGTTCAGGTTATATTCCGCACCCAAGTTTAAGCGGTAGGTGTCTTTGTATTCTTTTTTATTGTGGATAGTGGGTGCCGTTTCATTATCTTTGTACTCAATAAGAATTTGGTCATATGCACTCCAAAAAGTGCCCACGATACCGGCTTCTAAAATTAAATCTTCCGTCGGGCAGAAGGAAATACCAGCAGAAATACTGTCTGGCAAAGAAATAGATCCTTTGGCATCTCCGTTGTAAATGGTACCGGCTTCATATTTGGCATTAATACGGCCATTTAATGTTTGTTTCACTTTGGCCCGGTACATTGCACCCAAGGACCACTTTTCGGCCCACTCGGGGCGGTAGATAAAGGAGAAGTTTCCCCCCCAACTTACGCCCGAACCGCTGATTTCGTAGGCGGTGGCGTTGGCCGCGGCACCCGGCATAAGCGTAGAATTTTGGGTAAAACCAATGACCATTGCTTCCAAGCCCATAGCCACGGAAAATTCGTCATTGGCTTTTACGGCAATCGTCGGCGTGAAGGAAAAGGTTTCCAATTTTACTTTGTAGGCTAATTGGCTTCCTGCCCACGTTTCCCAATTTTTATATTCCCCACCCAAACCATAGCGGGAAAATCCGCCTAAACCTACGGACACTTGGTCGCTCCATTTTTGGGTAATGTAAAAATTGGGCAAATACCAAATATCTCTTTTAAGGCCGCGCTTTTGCCCGGCCACGGTGGTTTTGGCGTTAGCGGTTACGACGGTAAGCCCCAGTTGGGCTTGGGTGCCGTCCAGTTCGGTGATGAGCGCGGGGTTTACCGCCAAAGAGGCAGGCTCTGCCTTGTTGGCTACCGTGGCGCCACCCATTGCGGTACCGCGTGCGCTGTATTCATACAAACCAAATCCGGCTCCGTAAGAAAAATCGGCCAGCAGGACGGATAACATCAGTACGGCTGATAACTTTTTTAACATACATCTCCTTGTTTTACGGGTTTCCCCGGGTTACACAAAAAAACCCCGCCGGATAGTATCGGCGGGGTATGCGGCAAAACTATTTCTGCAATTCTTTAATTTTATCCTTGGCTACGCTGCCAAAATAGGTTTTGGCGTAGTTTTCCACCAAGTGTTTGTAAGCCTCTAACGCTTCGTTTTTATTGCCGGCCAGTTCTTGGCTAAGAGCCAAGGTAAAATAGGCTTGTGGCAAGGCGAAACTCTTCGGGTTTTGCTGGATGAATTTCGTCATTTCTTCGGCAGAGGCCTTGTAATCTTTGGCGGCTTGCAGGCTGGAAGCCAACGAGAGCGAAGCCACTGTGTAAACGGTTTCGTTGGTAGAGCCCGTCAGCGGTTTATATACATCGGCCGCTTGGGCAAAGTTTTCGCTGGCGTAGAGCATATCGCCTTTAAAAAGTTGGGCGTACTCGGCGGCGTCCGAACCCGGAAAATCCGCATTAAGCGCGTCAATCTGTTTAAAGCCTTCCTCTTGGTTTCCGCCCAGCACCTGTACTTGCGCGGTATAATAAGCCGCCCAAGATTTTTCAGTTACGTTTTTAACGTGTGTGCTGTACGCATAACCGATAACGGCGGCCAATACCAAAATTCCGAGGGCCGTCAAAACGCCCTTTTTGTTTTGTTTTAAAAAATCCAGGGCGGAAATAAGCGACGACAAAATAAAATCTTTTTCTTCAACCGGAGCAGTAATTTTTTTAGTCATATCTTTATTATAGTAAATATCGGGCCGGAACCGAAAGCCTACGGATTGGCGGCGATATCCTCCTCTGTAAGTTGGCGGCACTCAATGCCGTTGCGCGACAGGAAATAAATGCCTTCCTGACTGCGGTCGTACTGGTTTTTATAGAACACCTTTTTAATGCCTGCGCTGACGATTACCTTGGCGCAATGCACGCACGGGGACCAAGTAACATATACCGAGGAGCCCTGCGTGGCAATGCCGTTTTTGGCGGCAAAAGAAATGGCGTTTTGCTCGGCGTGGAGTTCGTTTTCAATGGACCACTTGCCGTGCAAATCGTAGAAGGTGCGGCTGGCGACAAAATCAATAAAAGTAGGGAATTTGTCCCGGTAATGGGCTTCATAAACGGCGCGGAAGTTTTCTTCGCAGTGCCGCTGCCCGGTGGGAGTACCGTTAAACCCCATACTGATTACGCGGTTATCCTTCACCAATACCGCGCCTACCTGCAAACGGCAGCAGGTGGACTGGTCGGCCACCAGTTCCGCCATTTTAATAAACAGCCGGTGTTTGTTCTTCATAGGGCTATCTTACCATTTTTTAAATACAAAAAATACCGCCGCCACCAAGCACAAAAAGCCAACGAGGTGGTTCCACTTGAAACTTTCTTTAAAGTACACCGCCGAAAACCCCGCAAACACGGCCAACGTGATGACCTCTTGCATTACCTTTAATTGGGTAACCGAAAAGTAATTGCTGCCGATGCGGTTCGCCGGCACTTGCAGGCAGTATTCAAAAAACGCAATCCCCCAACTGGCTAAAATAACCAGCCAAAGGGCTTTGTTTTTAAATTTTAAATGTCCGTACCAAGCCATTGTCATAAACAGGTTGGAGGCGCAAAGTAAAAGAATAGGTTTCCACATATACCTTATATATATTATCATAAAAGGGTTTGTTTTGGGGTGCCCGAAAATAAATGCAATAAAATATGCCCTTTTGGTGTTTTACAAATAGCGGCGGGGAGTTTGCCGCCTAACTATACAAGGGAATTTATATAATATAAGTATGAAATATTCTCGTTATTTGCTTCTTTTTGCCTGCTTGGTGGGTGGCGTTTTGGCGCACGGGGCCGTTATTACGCCCGTGGAAAAATCCGCCAGCCCGGCGACGCAGGACCCTGTCAAAAATACCACCCCGGCTATCACGCCGCGCGGGGCGGACGGAAAGCCCCTGCCGGATATCACCCGGGAACTTACGCTGGATGACTGTATCCAACTGGCGCTTGCCAACAGCCCCAAGGCTGTGGCCGCGCAGTTGCAGTTGCAAAATGCCGAAGTCAATTTGAATTTGGCCAAGGCCGAATTTTTGCCCACGGCTTCCGTCGGCGCGAGCCAAGGCTATACCGTGCAAAAGGTGGGCTCTTCCCCCCGCACGGATCACGGTGATACCAATGTATATGCGCAGGCCAGTTTGTCTATTAGCGGGGTTACGGATATTGCCCGCAACATTAAAACGCAAAAATTGGTGGTGGAACAGGGCAAACTTAATTTGGAAAGCGTAAAAAACGACTTAATCCGCACCGTTAAAAAGAATTATTATGCGCTCCTGTCTGCTTCGCGCGCGGTGGAAATCCGCACCAAGTCGCGCGATTTGTATAAGGACCAGTACGAACGCGCCGAAGCCTATTATAAATTAGGCCTGCGCCCCAAGGTGGATGTAACGACGGCGGAGGTAAATTTAAATAACGAGGAATTAAGTTTAATCCGCGCGAAAAACTTGGTCAAAACCGCCTCGGCCGATTTGGCGAACTCGCTCGGTATTACGGTGCCGGACGTATTAAAGGTGGCGGATATTTCTTCCTTTGATAAGTTTACCAAAACGTTTGACGAAGCCGTCCAAACGGCCTATTCTAACCGCCCGGATGTGGAATCCGCCCGCACGGACGTGCGTATCAGCCAGATTAAACTAAACCAGGCCAAGGCGGGCTTTTTCCCCACCTTCTCCTTTTCGGCGGGCTATACCAAAAGCGGTGATGATTTTTATTTGGATAACGAGGATACCAAACTTTTGGCAGCGGTGGAGTGGCCCATTTTTAACGCCTTTAAGACGTATAACGGCGTAAAACAGGCCAAAATTTCGCTGGAAAATACGTTAAACGATAACCGCAGTTTGCTTAATAACGTGTTTTTGGAAGTGCAAAGTGCGTATATCAAAATGCAGGAAGCGGCGGAAAGTATCCCAATAGCGGAGTTAAACGTGGAAAAGGCCAAAGAAAACCTGGACCTTGCCCAAGGCCGCTATAACGAAGGTATTGGAGACGTGATTGAACTCAAAGATGCCGAAGTGGCTTATACGGATGCAGCACTTAGCCTGCTGACTTCCCGCTACGATTATGCGTCTGCTGTGGCGGATTTAAACCAAGCAATGGGGACGAACTAATTTATGAAAAAAGAAAATATTTTTAAACGGATGATAAAAGGGTTTTGGCACCTTTCGTGGTGGAAAAAACTCCTTATTTTGGCGGTAATTGTTGCCGCCGCGTGGGCGGTAAAGGAGTATTTCTTTGCCGCGCCGCCTGCCCCGCTGTTTAAGACGGCGGAAGTAAAAAAAGGCGACATTGTGGATATTGTGGAAGCCTCCGGCCCGATTAACCCCGTGAACACGACGGAAGTCGGCGCGTTGGTCTCCGGCGAAATCTTAAAGATTTATGTGGATTACAACAGCCAGGTAAAGAAAGGCGATTTAATGGCCGTAATTGACCAAACCCAAATTTTGGCTTCGCTGGCCGAGGCCAAGGCGCGCCTGTCGTCCGCCAAGGAAAGTTTGTCGTCGGCCGAGGTTTCCTACCGCTTGGCTAAAAAGAACTACGAGCGTTATTCTGCCCTGTATAAAAAGGACTATGTTTCCAAGGTAAACTTGGAGGAATACGAACTGGCCTTTGTAAACGCCAAAAGCAACTTGAACTCTGCGCAGGCGCAGGTGGTGCAGGCGCAGTCCAACCTGGAAACGGCGGAAAAGGATTTGTCTAATACGAAAATCGTCTCCCCCATTGACGGTATGGTTCTCACGCGCAAGGTAAGCGAGGGTCAGACCATTACCGCCGGGTTCTCCACGCCGGAACTGTTTGTAGTGGCGCAGGATTTAACCAAAATGCAGATTGAAGCCAAGGTGTCCGAGGCCGATATTGTAAAAATCCAGCCCGGCCAAACGGCCGATTTTACGCTGGACGGCTATATGGGCGAAACCTTCCACGGTACGGTCCGCCAGGTTCGCACCAACTATGTGGATAGTTCCAGTTCTTCTTCGTCTTCTTCCTCGTCCAGCACCACCTATACTGTGGTGATTGATGTGGACAATAGTGATTTGCGCTTAAAACCCGGTATGACGGCTACCCTTACTATCCGCACGACGGATAAAAAGGGCGTGTTGATTGTGCCGAACGAAGCCCTGCGCTTCTCCCCCTCCACCAACACGCAAACGTACGAAAATACGGGCGTGTGGAAGATGGAACCCGGGAAAGAATTGAAACGCGTGGACGTAAAAATCGGCATTATTGCCACCAAAAATACCGAAATTACCGAAGGCGATATTAAAGAAGGCGACCTGGTTGTCGTGGGCGAAAACGATTTGAAGGCGTCTAGTTCCTCGGCTGATATGCGCCCGCCCCGCCCCGGCAGACGCCGCTAGGAGTAACGTATGCCGCTGATTGATACACAGAATTTGTATAAAATTTACAAACTGGGCGATGTGGAAGTGCGCGCGCTTAACGGCGTGAGCGTGTCCATAGAAAAAGGCGAGTTTGTGGCCGTAATGGGCCCGTCCGGCTCAGGCAAGTCAACCTTTATGAATATTTTAGGTTGCTTGGATAAGCCGACGAGCGGCAAGTATATTTTGGACGGCATAGACGTAACGGCTACGCAGCTTTCCAAACTGGCCGGGGTGCGCAACCATAAGATTGGCTTTGTGTTCCAGGGGTTTAACTTAATTAAGCGCACCACCGCCGTGGAAAATGTGGAACTGCCGATGATTTACAACCACACGCCCGCCCACTTGCGGCGCGAAAAGGCCTTGGCGGCTTTAAAGGCCGTTGGGCTTGAAAAGCGCGCCTTCCACCTGCCGAACCAACTTTCGGGCGGCCAGCAGCAGCGCGTGGCGATTGCGCGCAGTTTGGTGTGCGATGCTCCGATTATCTTTGCCGACGAGCCGACGGGTAACCTGGATACCAAAATGAGTATTGAGGTAATGGATTTATTCACACGCCTTAATAAAGAAATGGGCAAAACCATTATTTTAATCACGCACGAGCCGGATATTGCCGAGTTTGCCTCGCGCCTGATTAAATTTAAAGACGGCGAAAAAATAAGCGACGAGGTTCAAAAATAATATGTGGGATTCCTTCTACTCTATTTTTAAGATTTCGCTCAAAGCGATTTTTGCCAATAAAATGCGCGCCGCGCTGACGAGTTTGGGTATTGTTATCGGCGTGTCGGCGGTTATTACGATGTTGGCTGTCGGCTCCGGGGCGCAAAAGAGCGTATCGGACAGCGTTTCCCGCTTTGGCACCAACATTTTGTTTTTGCGCCAGCCCTGGGATTTGGACGAGAGCATTTCCTCCCCCAAGGACGTAACAATGGACGACGTACTTGCTATCCGCGAAGTGCCCGGCGTGGCTGCCGCGGCCCCTTACATCAGCACGGGCTTTGACGTAAAATACCGCAATACCAGCGTGTCCTTGGACGTGTTGGCTACGGACACTGATATTTTTAAAACGTATGATTGGCCGATAGAATCGGGCCGCCAGTTTACCGAAAAGGAAATTTCGGAATATGCGCAGGTAATGGTTATCGGTGCGTCCGCCGCCAAGACGATTTTCAGCGATGTGGACCCGTTAAATAAAGTAGTCGTGCTGGATAACATCCCCTTTAAGGTAGTTGGCGTGGTACAAAAAACGGGCCAAAGCGGGATGGGCTTTGATATGGACGAGGGCGCCCTTATTCCCTATACTACGGGCAAGGTGAAAATGAACGCCGGGTGGAACAGTTCGGACCGCCGCGCTCTGGACCGCGTGGTTATTAAGGTAGCAGATTTTAACACCATTGAAAATACCAAGGTGGACATCCAAAACGCCGTGCGCAATACGCACCGTATTCACCCGCTTGGAAAAGACGATTTTCAGTTGGACGATTTCGCCTCATTTATTGAGCAGGCCAAAACAATGGGCAAAACAATGAGTCTGCTTTTAGGCGCGATTGGTGCGGTGTCCCTTATTGTGGGTGGCATTGGCGTAATGAACATTATGCTGGTGTCCGTTACCGAGCGCACGCGCGAAATCGGTATCCGTATGGCGATTGGCGCCACCAGTTGGGATATTTGTATGCAGTTTTTGGTGGAATCGGTTACGCTTTCTTGCATTGGCGGGCTGATAGGTATTATCGTGGGGGTTGGAATAACGCTCTTGGTGGCGGCGAACTCCTCTATCCCGGCGGACCTTAATATTTCCGCGGTGCTTTTGGCTGTGGGCTTCTCTGCGGCGACGGGTGTTTTCTTTGGGTTTTACCCCGCCTATAAGGCGTCCAAACTTACGCCGATTGATGCGCTGCGCTATGAGTAAATACCTTACTTTTTTAGTCGTAAAAAAGTAACAAAAATATCTTGTTCTTTTTCTTGCACAAGAAAAAGAACGAAAAAGAGTGGCGGGTCGGTGCCCATAAAAGGCAGTAACGGCGGGTATTTTTACAACTCACCCTTGCGGGTTCAAACAAGTAAAAATACTCTTCCGCCTTATACGCCTTTTATAGACGGGCAAGACCCGCTTAACGACAAAAAACACCTAAGCCGTTTTTTATAGGCAACGCACGGGCGGCCTTAACGGCGAACTGCAACGGCAACGACAACGACAACAGCAAACAGAGAAACAACATAAGCGGGAACTTTGTTACGCTGCCGCCTTATACGCCTTTTATAGACGGGCAAGACCCGCTTAACAACATAAAACACCTAAGCCGTTTTTTATAGGCAGCGCACGGGCGGCCCTTAACAGCGAACGACAACGGCGAACAGAAAAACAGCATAAGCGGAAACCTTCCTTATTTATGCTGTCATCCTGGAAAGTTGTAGTCCAGGATCTGTTGTTGTCGTTTCGTTAGTTGCCAACATTACAAAAAGAGTGTTGCTTTATTAAGCAAAAGGGTGCGGAAAATATGCGGCCCGCAGGGTGCCGTCATCCCCGAGAAATTGGCGGCCCGCAGGGTTCGGGGATCTGTCGTTGTGTGCAAAAAGAGCGCGGCCTCTAATCAAAAGAGTGCGACATTGCAGAAGTAGTGTTGCTCAACTAATTGTTTTCCAACGTATAGAGTAGCGGCGCGCAGCGTGCGGCCTGCAAGGTGCGGCCCGCAGGGTTGTCATTTGGGCAAAGTTATATTATACTGTAACAGTAGGCTTTTAGGAGGTTTTATGAATAAAGGTTTTACGCTAATTGAGTTGTTGGTTGTGGTATTAATTATAGGTATTTTGTCGGCGGTGGCTTTGCCCCAGTACGACAAGGCAGTTATGAAGTCCCGTATGTCTGCGGCTATTCCCATAGCCAAAAGCATTAAAGATAATCTGACAATGTTCCATTTGTCTAACGGACGCTATCCTACTTCGGCTGAATTTGCGGATATGGTGGATTTTGGAGATAAGAACTGCAACGCTTCGGGGAATTGTCGCATTGGCAATTATTTAGTTGCATATAGTACGACTCCTCTTGTCGGGGTAATTTATTCCCCAGGATCTGGCCTTACAGCCACCACCCAAACGGAAAGAATAGGGGCAGGCGTTGTAACCAATGACCATAGCACTAATAATATTCCCACTCTTGCCTGTGTGGCGGGTGGAACAAAGGCAACCCAAATATGCAAAACCTACCCAAGCGCTAATCACGGTTGGGGTGGTAGCGTAGTGGGTAGTGTAAGTTTTTATAAATTGTAACTAATGTCATTAAAAACCCCCTTGGAAATTTCCAAGGGGGCTTTAACTTACCTATTTTTTAAAATAATTTGTTATTTTTTTGAGCCAATTCGGCCAGGTGCTTTTCCCCCCGTTGGCCGCCGCTTTGGCTTGTTTCCCTTCCAGTTTGTGGAAGAGTCCCGCCGAAAGTAACGCTAATACGGACGGAACTCCGATAAGCGCGGCCGTCGTGGCATCGGCGGACGAAAAGATACCTGCATCCATTAAATTTTGTGCCAAATTGCTGAAAAGTACCGGGCCTAATGCGCAGGAAACGGCGCTCGCCACAATGAGCGAAATCACGCGGTCCTGCGTGCGGGTGTTTTTAGCCGTGCGGGCAAACGCCAGCGTAAACGCGGTGGAAATACCCGTCTCAGCCGCAAACAAAGCTGCCGTCAGGGCGTAGGCGTCGTTTGCCAGCGGAAGCGCCGCCAGCCCCCCCACCGCCGATAACAGCGTGGCAATGCTCATATTGTGTTTGGGGAACCATTTTAAAAAGTTTCCGGCCAAATAGCGCCCCAGCAAAAACGGTGCGGCAAACTGCGCAAGACCAAAGAGATACTGCGATGACGGATCCTCCGTCAGGCCCGGCAAGAGGAACAAAAAGCCGTTGCTAAAACACGTTTCCACGGCGTTCATTGTAAATAACCCGGCCAAAAGTGCTGCTACTCCTTTTTCCTCTTTAAACAAGCGCACATAGGCGTTATTTTTAAGGGCGGCCAATTTACCCACTTTTTCCCCAGTTTTAACTTCGGGCGCGGATACCTGCGGTTTTGTATTGGGGATTTTGGCAAAATTAAGCCCCAGCGCTGCGGCCGCCAGTAACGGAAGCGGCATTGCAAACGTGAAACTCCAATCTTGCCCCAAAAGTTTGGTTGCAATGAACGGGAACGCAAACGAGGCGGCCATACCCACCGCGCGGCCCAATTCGGTATTGGCGCTTCTTTTTTGGCGGATGAGTTCGCTTTCACCCGCGCTGATTTCCGTCATCATCGGGCCGATAGCGTTGTGCACAAACACGCCGCCCGTGCTGGCCGCCATAATACAGCCTAAAATGGAATAAAAGTGCGCCATAGCGTCCTGCCACGGGACGAAATTTCCGTTAAGCCCGAGCAGGGAAACTCCGGCCGTGAACCCGGCCGCAAGCAGTCCAAGCCCCACATTTAAAGAGGCTTTTCTGCCGATTTTTTCCTTTAACCAGTTGGACAGAATCGCGCCCACGGAGTAAGGCAAGTAGGTGGCTACCGATACCAAAATATTGTCCTCTAACGACAGACCAAAACTGGTGCCGAAATTCGCAATAACCGGGGTGGCAACTTCCAGTCCCACCACAAAAGAGGACATATACAAACTGGCCCGCTGAATAAAGGTGGAGGTTTGCGGCTGCGTAGGGAGAGCGGCGGGCGAAGCGGCTTTTTTAGCAAAAAGATTTTTTACTCCTCCCACCAGTTTTTTGGCGGTTTTCCACAAGGCGGGAACAGGGAGCCCGCCATACAAGGCATTTTTATTGTCCGTGTTTTGGCTGCGGCCGAAAAAACTGACGGAACTTTTTTGTTTCGCGGCGGCGCGACGGGCCTGCAAGGCTTTTTTGGCCCCGCGCTGAAAAGCGGTTAAGCCGGGTGTTTCGGCGTTTTGGGCGGATATATCCGCTTGGGCGACGGCGAGTGCCGGGGTTTGCAGGTTAAGGACGGGTAATTCCACCGGGCTGAAAGCAGGGGCAATCTCTTGGCCTTGTTCGGCGAGAACAGGGGCCGCTTTGGGCGTTAAGGCCACATAGTCGGCTACCGCTTGTTTAGCGGGATTAGCCGCCAAAAGGGTAACTTTGCCCGCGTTTTTGAGTTCATAAGAGGTATTTGCCGTTTGCGCGCTCACCGCCGGAACGGATAAGCCAAGTTCCCGGGCATATTCCACCGCGCCGGCAACGGCCTGCTGGGTTTTGGCTTCTTTTATAAAGGAAGCGAAAGCGTCATAGGCTTTTAATTTAAGTAAGGCTTTGGCTACGATAGAAGCCGCGACGGGTTCTGCCGGAGTTTTTAAGGCCCGGCGGTAAAAAGAGGTTAAAAGGGCCGCATCCTGTTTTTGACCGAACACCCCGAGGGCTGCTGCATCCGCAAGGGCGTTTTGCACGGCGTCCGCGGAAAAGTTTTTTAAATCAGCGCGCCAAAATTCACGCGCTTTTGCCAAGTGTTCCGGGGCCGCAGGCAAACCCAAGGCGGTTTCTACAAATTCTTCCCGCAGTAAGGCGGCTCTTTCTGCCGCTTGCGGAAAGTTTACAATGCGGGCCGAAAGGTCCTGCAAGTGCCCAGCCTGCACGCGCTGGCGGATTTGCGGGGCGGTTAAAGTTTGGGCCAAGCGGGCCTGCGTATTTAAGCGGGTCAGCGTGGCGCCCAGTTTTGCGGTGTTTACGGCAGCGCTCGCCGGGAGTTTTACAGAAAAAGAGGAAACCGGTAAAGATACTTTTACTTTGGCGGCGGCACGGAAGCCCTTGGCCCCTTTTAAGGGTACTTGTGCATAGGCCGATACCGTGTTTAAGGCGATTAAGGTGATACTAAGCAGCGATGCAATAACTTTTTTCATTTTCTTTCTTTTTCCTCTTTATAAATAAAAAAACCCGCTCTTTTTAAAAGTGCGGGTTTGTATTAAAAAATAAAAATATGCTATCTTACACAAACTCCGCTCCCGTTTTTACGCATAATAAACATCCCCGCGCTAATAGTGTTATTTAGCACGGACGGTTTAGACATATGCTTAACGGAGCAAGAGTTAAAAATCATTACTTTTTTATCCTTTTAAAAAACGACCTTTTTATTTTAGCAATTTTTTTTAAATTTGTGCAATATTTTTTTATAATCTTTTTTTCTATTCCTAAAAAGACGTATTTTTTAGTACAGTAATACTTGT
This sequence comes from Candidatus Avelusimicrobium stercoris, assembly GCA_002432025.1. Lineage (GTDB taxonomy): Bacteria > Elusimicrobiota > Elusimicrobia > Elusimicrobiales > Elusimicrobiaceae > Avelusimicrobium > Avelusimicrobium stercoris. The sequence goes on from DJFE01000019.1 coordinate 16,196, forward strand.
AATGCAATAAAAAACAAGCCTTGGGGGTTATAGTAATATGGAAGCCAATTTAGCGCAGCGCACGGATGATGAACTCGTCAGCCTGTTTCAGGCCGGCTCGGGCGCGGCGTTTGAAACCTTGGTCTTGCGCTACAAAAACCCGCTCTACCAATACATTATGGGTATGGTGCAGGACGAGGGCGCGGCGGGCGATTTGTTTCAAGAGGTGTTTATCTCGTTTTTTAAGCACGCGGATAAATACGAGGCGCGCGGGAAGTTTAAGTCTTGGCTGTTTTTAACAGCGCGTAACAAAGTGCTGAACTTTTTTAGGGACAGCGACAAATTAACCTCGCTGGACCAAACGGATGAAGAAGGAAACCCCTTTTTGCACGACACCCTGCCGGACGGCGAACGCCCGTTATTAGACGGCCTTGCCGGGCAGGAAACGCTGGAACAAATCCGCCGGGCCACGCTAATGCTTCCGCCCCGCCAGCGGGAAATGGTGTATTTGAGGCAATATATGTCTTTTAAAGAGATTTCGCAACTGTTGGGCCGCCCCTTGGGCACGGTACTGGCCGATTGCCACCGGGCGGTAAAAAAATTACAGCAGTTGCTGGCAGAACATACGGACGAGGTGAATTTATGAATAATATTTGCGAAAAGGCTGTTTTGCACGCTGCCGGGGAGTTGCCCGCGGACGAAAAGGCCGCTTTTGAAACGCACCTGAAAACGTGTGCTTCCTGCCGCGCGGAAGTCGCCCTGTTAAACAAAACGCAGGAGGCTTTAAATCCCCCCGCCGCCCCCAGTGCGGTGGTGGAAAACTTGTTTGCCAAAACAACGCGCAAAAAAGCACCCTTTTGGGCCGTGTGGAAGACGGCCTTGGCGGGTACGGCTGTATTGGGGGTAGGAATTGTATTCTTACTGGCCGCCCTGCACCCGGACAGATCCGCCTTTGACGCTACGGAAGTTGTAGCGTATATGAGCGAGCATTTGGACGAAGACTACCAAAACTTTTCAAGCGATTTGGAATTGTTTGAAGAGGACTTTTAAATGGGAGGAAGGAATATGAAGAAATTGCTGTTAGTTTCTCTTTTAGCGGCGTTGTGCGCTCCGGCCTTTGCCGAAAGCGCCTCCTGCCCGTGCCAAGACGGCGCCGAAAACTGCCGTTGCAAGGCGGTCAAGGAAGCCCGCGTGAAACCGGGCCCGCGCCACGAGGGCAAAGATGCGCGCCGGGACGAGTTTAAAAAGGCCCGCAAGGAGCACAAGGCCAAAATGCGCGCCACCGAAGAAAAAGCCGAAAAACTGGTGGAAGAGTACAAAAAATTGAAGGCTGGCAAAAAGAAAGACGCCAAAAAAGCCGAAATTGCCGCCTTTGTAGCCTCTATCCGCGAGGAACAACTGAAATTTAAAGAGGAACAGTTGGCTAAATTTAAAGACCGCTTGGCCCGTATGGAAGAAGGCCTTGCACGCCAAAAATCGGACGAAGACAAACAAGCGTGGGTGGAACAGAAGACCAACGCCTTGATTGAAGACGACGGCGATTTGGACGCGCTGTTTGACGAACGCGAAATGGGTCCTGCGCCCAAAGAAGGGCCGATGAATGGCCCGAAAGGCGCACCCGAAGGCGGCGAGGAAGGGCAATTACCGCCCCCGCCTATGCCAGCCCCCGAAGTCAAATAAGTTATTATTAATGGTAAAACACCCCGGGAAATAACTCCCGGGGTTGTTTTATCAATTCTGCGCTTCCTCTTATTTTGCTAAAATATATATATGCAAACCCAACAAATAGATGCGTTAAGTTTAGTTAAAGCCCGGCAGTTGTATGCTTCGGGCGATATCAACCAAATAGAGGTAGGCACCACCCGGGGCCTGCAACAAATTCACGCTTATTTGTTTAAGGACTTGTACGATTTTGCCGGGCAAATCCGGGATAAAAATATTTCCAAGGGCGGTTTCCGTTTTGCTAACAGTTTATATTTGAAGGAAGTATTATTGGCTATTGAAAAAATGCCCGCCACGACTTTTAAAGAAATCATTGCCAAATATGTGGAAATGAATATTGCCCATCCCTTTTTAGAGGGCAACGGCCGCGCTACACGCATTTGGCTGGATTTAATGCTTAAAAAGAATTTGGGCAGAGTAGTAAACTGGCAGTATGTGGATAAAGATTTGTATTTACAGGCAATGGAACGCAGCCCGATTAACGATTTGGAGTTGCGCGCCTTGTTGGAACCGAACCTGACCGACAAAATCAATGACCGCGAAGTTATTTTTAAAGGAATTGAACAATCCTACTATTACGAAGGCTACAAAAAAGAAAATTGATTTCTTGGCTTCCTTTTTAATTCTGGGACAACCCGTAATTTTGTAATGATGAATATTCGTACCCGCGTTTTGCGCTTGCTTTTGGGAACGGCTGTGCTCGTCCTCGTGTTTGAATTTTCCTCTTGGTTTATCCGCCTGACTGGGCTTCACTTCCCCCCGCCACTCTTGGGGGTGGTGGTGCTGTGTCTGCTCCTTAAAACCAAAATTTGCCCGCCCGCCTTGGTGCAGGACATTTGCGAACTATTGCTAAAACATATGACGCTCTTTTTTATCCCGCTTACCGTGGGGATTATGGTCTATGGACGGGCAATTTCCCAAAATTTAACACCTATTTTGGCGGCGGTGTTTTTGGGTACATTTATCAGTATGATTTTGACGGCTCTACTCATAGAAAACACCATAAAACTTATCAAATGGCGCCGTTTAAAGAGGAGCAAATAAAATGTGGGGCTTTTTATTAACGGTAGCCGTGTATATCGGGTGCAAAAAAATCACGCAAAAGCGGTGGATGAATAAAGTACCTGTTATTTTGCTGGCCGCCGGGATTTTAATTGCGCTTATTTTGCTGTGCCATACCTCATACGAAAGTTACAACGAGTCCGCCTGCTGGATTACTTGGATTTTAGGCCCGGCGACGGTGGCCTTTGCGTGGCCTCTTAGCCAAAATCTCTCCGTTTTAAAGCGCAACAAACGCGCTGTATATGGCGGGCTTTTGTTTTCCTGCCTGTGCACCATAGGGCTTACCTATTTGTTGGGGCGGTTCTTCCACGCCGAAAACCCGGTGATTTTTTCAATGCTTCCCAAATCTGTTACCACGCCGGCGGCGGTGGAAATTTCCAAGGACTTGGGCGGCATCCCCGAACTGACCGCTTGCCTCGTGGTATTAACGGGGCTTTTGGGCGGGCTCACCGCGCACGGGCTTTTTAAATTTCTCCACATCCGCAGCCACGCCGCTATCGGCGTTTCCATTGGCGCTACGAGCCACGTTTTGGGCACCAGTAAATGTGCCGAAAAACATAAGGAAAAGCAAATGGTGTTAAGCACCTTGGCGCTTATTATTATGGCGCTTTTAACTGCGCTTGCGGCCCCGCACGTGGTGGCTTTTCTTGAAAAACTGTGCAACTAACCCTTTTCTGCGCGCGACAATTCTTCCCAAACAAACTATACTCCCCTTATAGGGGGATATATGACGATACTAACAGACCAGACGTTTGACAAAGCCTACGAAGCGCACAATAAGGCCGAAATGGTGGAATTTTTTGCCACTTGGTGCCCGCATTGCAAAAAAATGGAGCCCGTGGTGGCCAAACTCGCCCAAGAGTACGCGGGCAAAATCAGCATTTTGACGGTGGACGTGGACCAAGCACCGCTGGCCAGCCGAAAATTCGGCATTTCGGGCGTGCCGACTTTCCTGTTTGTAAAAAACGGCAAGGTGGTGGAAAGTTTGGCGGGCGAATATACAGAGAGCGAACTAAAAGAGCAGTTAAAAGCGCTTTTATAAGAAAAAACCGGGTTCTTATAGAAACCCGGTTTTTAGTTTACTTCTTTTCAATTTCTTCTACTAAAAGTTGTAGGGCCTTTATAGAGGCTTTGCCGATGTTTCGCTCGCGCGTGTGGGCAAATAAAAACTTGTGCGCGTGAGCCCCTTTGGGCCCGGCCACGCCAATCCACACCGTGCCGACGGGCTTTTCCTTGGTTCCGCCGTCCGGCCCGGCAATACCCGTGGTGGAAACGGCATAATCTGCCCCGGTTATTTTCCGCACGCCTTGGGCCATTTGCAGGGCGACGGGTTCGCTGACGGCCCCGTACTTTTGTAAATCGTCCGCGCTTACGCCCAAAACGTGTTTTTTTACCTCGTTAGCGTACGACACCACCCCGCCTAAAAAATAGGCCGACGAGCCGGGAACGGCCGTAATCAAATGGGCGATGTTTCCCCCCGTGCAACTTTCCGCACACGCTACCGTAACGCCGCTTTGGCGCAGGCGGCGGGCAAAGTCTTCTTCCGCGGAACTGTTATCCGCCACCGTAAAGGTAAGGCCGTTAAGCGATTTTAAAAGGGCTTCAAAAAAAGCGTCCAACTTTTCTACCGCTTGCCCCTTGGCGGTTACGCGCAGGCGGATAAAGCCCGTAGAGGGCAGATAGGCCAGGCCGATTCCCGTGGGCAGGGTTTCCTCATAAGCGGCTAGTTTTATAGCCAGATCCGACTCCGGAATATTAAATACCGTTACCATACGGTAGCGCAGTAAACCGTCCTTAAATTTAGCCTTTAAGCGAGGCAGTACCTCCGCCGGGAACAGATATTCCGTTTCAAACGGCACGCCGGGCAAGGAAACGAGCACTTTGCCCCCCTTTTCAAACCACATCCCGCTGGCCGTACCCTTTAAATTGCGCAGTGGCGTGCAACTTTTGGGCAAAACTGCCTGGGATTTGTTGTATTCGTTCATCCGCTCGGGGCGGCCAGCAAACATTTCTTCCAACCACGCGTAGGCCTGCGGGTTAAATTCAAGCGTCGTGCCAAAGTATTCCGCCAGCACCTTTTTGGTTAAATCGTCCTTGGTTGGGCCTAATCCCCCCGTTACCAGCACGATGTCTGCGTTTGAAAAGCCTTCCTCCACCGCGCGCAAAATTTCGGTGCGTTCGTCGGCCACGGACAGCATTTTAACGGTTTCCGCGCCGATTTCGGCCAAGCCCCGCGCCAAAAAGCGGGAGTTGGTGTCTAAAATCTGGCCGAGAAGAATCTCGTCCCCAATGGTAATAATAGCGGCTTTCATAACTTTATTGTATGATTTTCAGCCGAAAAGATACAGAGGGCCCATATTTTATACAATATATAATTGCGGGCTTACCGCAAGATACTTATGAAAACCGAAAAAAATACCATTACCCCTAATGCCTGGGCGTTAGTGCCCTTGGGCGTATTTCTAATCGCTTATTTGGCCGTCTCCGTGGTGGCGGGCGATTTTTACAAAATGCCGATTACCGTGGCGTTTGTATTGTCCTCTATTGTAGCCGTTTGGATGAGCAAGGGCGGCACGTTGCATAACCGCATTGAACTGTTTTGCAAGGGCGCGGCCAATGCCAACATTATGCTAATGGTAATGATTTTTATTTTGGCGGGTGCGTTTGCGCAGACCGCCAAGGCAATGGGCGCGGTGGACGCTACGGTTAATTTGACTCTTTCCATTTTGCCCGGCAATGTGCTGGCGGCCGGGATTTTTCTGGCGGCCTGCGTGATTTCCGTTTCTGTGGGAACCTCGGTGGGAACGATTGTCGCCCTTACTCCTGTGGCGGCGGGTTTATCTGCCCAAACGGGTTTGCCCTTGCCGCTTATGGCGGCCGTGGTGGTGGGCGGCGCGATGTTTGGCGATAACTTATCCTTTATTTCCGATACTACTATTGTAGCCACCCGCACGCAGGGGTGCAAAATGGCCGACAAATTCCGCACGAACTTTGCTATTGTAATGCCCTTTGCTATTTTGACGACGGTTATCTATATTTTAATGGGCAGCGGCGTGCAGAACGCCTTTACGCCCGGCGAAATTTCGTGGGTAAAGGTGTTGCCGTATTTTGTGGTATTGGCGGCGGCGATAATGGGCGTAAACGTAATGATAGTGCTCTTGGGCGGCACGGTATTGTGCGGGCTTATCGGCATTTTGACGGGAGCCTTTAATATCTGGGGCTGGACGACCGCTATGGGCAACGGCATTACGGGTATGGGCGAACTGATTATCGTTACCATTTTGGCGGGCGGTATGTTGGAAATGATTCGCTACAACGGAGGTTTGGCGTGGATTATCCAAAAAATGACCGCTAAACTGCACACCCGCCGCGGGGCGGAAGTGAGCATTGCAGGCGTGATTAGTTTTGCCAACCTCTGCACCGCTAACAATACGATTGCCCTTATTATGGCGGGACCGATTGCCAAGGAAATTGCGGGGCGCTTTAACATTGCCCCCAACCGCGCGGCGAGTTTATTGGATATTTTTTCCTGCTTTGTGCAAGGTATTATTCCCTACGGGGCGCAACTGCTAATGGCGGCCAGTTTGACGGGCGTTTCCCCGGTTAGCATTATGAAATATTTGTATTATCCGTATTTGCTGGGGTTTGGTGCGTTGCTTGCCATTTGGCTGCGTTACCCGCGCAAACACGCAATGGGAACCAATTCCAGCCAGTTGGAAGCCTAACTTTGTAAAAATCCCCGCTTGGACGGGGTTTTTTAATGGGTGGCTACTTGCTTTTTGAGGGTTTTTTCAATATACTTATTATATGCCTAGTTTACAATAGGGGTTTTATTATGAAAAAATTATTACTTGCAGGAGTTTTATCATTAGCATTGCCTATATCGGCGGAAGTGGTGTCGGCGGTGTCTTATAACCCGTCGCGTATGGGCGATTACGTCTATTTAAAGGTGGCCGATAAGGCCAATTTAAAGGGCGGTATTGAAAGTAATACGATGACGGTCCGCTCTGGCGGAACCGTGAGCGCGAGTTCGCCCAATTTAAATTATGATGTTCCCGCCGTTGTGGGGGCTTCCGGCTCTACCTTGGATATGCCGAATACGGCAATCCACGGGAGTGCGGCCAATACTTATAATAATTACCAATCCGTAAACAGCGGTACGCCCAGCGCACTTTTGGGTAACGTGTATGTAAACGGCGGACAAACGACGGTTAAAAACGATTCTTATATTTCTACGTTAAATGCGGTAAACCGCTTAAAACAAAAGGCGGCAACTCTGCGCGCTAATAAATTATCTGTCAGCGGTTCCGAGGACGCAAGCCTTTACGACGGGGCGACGACGGACGGCTTTACGTTAGCGGGAAACGATATTCCGCAGCCGACGTCTTCTCACGTCAACACGGGCGCGGCCCTCAGCAACTGCACGTTAAAATGGGAAGAGCGTGTAACGAGTGATAACCAAAAGGTAAAACTTTTGGCCTTGGCTAACTGTGGGGGAACTACTCCGTCTACGGGAGATTGTTCTAATGCCTCCTACAAGGCAAGCCATAAAAGTGAGTGCTGCCCGTCGGCCTCCCAGTCGGACCCTGTATGTTATGAATTGCGATGGAGTAATTGTTCTACGACTTCTGCGGGTAATGATTCAGCCTGCTATGATAGAAATGAATATTGGAACGAGTGTGATAACCCGTGTGAGGCTGTAGGGAAATCGTGTGAATGGTTAAGTTGTATGAATGGTATATTTGAAACAGGTGGGTGTACTACCTGCGTGTTGGATAAAAACGGCTGGTAAAAATTGTTAAGTTTTATAAAACACCCCGGGGTACTGTAAAAAGTCCCCGGGGTGTTTTTTAAAAAGAGGTCATTCTGGAAAGTTTCTGTCCAGAATCTGTTGTTTTCCTTTTTTTGAATAACGGCAGATCCTGGACTACAACCTTCCAGGATGACGGCAATTACTCACCAAACTATTTAAGCAATTCGGCCCAAGCGTCTTTTTCGGCTTGGAGTTGTTTTTTGGTTTCGTCAGCCTTTTGCTGTAATTTTTCCTTGGCCACATCCGCCGCGGTTTTGGAGCCGCTGGCTACTTCGGCCGCCGTCTTGGCGTTTTGGTAGGACTGCTTGGCTTCCAACAGTTTTTGGCGGGTTTCAGCCGATTTTTGCAAGGCTTCATCCAACGTCATCGTTTTGGGGGCGGTGGTGGAAGTGCTGGTGCCCGTGGAGGCGCAACCCACAGCCAATACCGCGGCTACAAAAGCGAGTAAAATAGTTTTTTTCATTGCATACTCCTTACTGGTGATTTCTTATATTTTATAAAACTTTCCCCCCACCCGTGCAAGTATCCCTTTCAAAATTGCTACAATAAAGCAAATACAAAAGGAGATTTTACTATGTACATTATATTGGGTTTTGTGGCGGGAGCCTTGCTGGCTGGTTTATTTTTTGCGGCCCGGAATAACGGTGCATTGGCCAAGTTGCGCGCCGAAAATGCCGATTTGCGGGTGGAAAACACCAAACTGACGGAGGAAAAAAATTCCGTCCGCCGGGAAAAAGAATTGGTAGAGGAGCATTTTAAATCCTTGGCGGCCACTTATAAGGCCCAATTTGCCGAGGTGGCTTCCCAAATTTTGGACGACAAAGCCAAGGGACTGGAAAGTAAAAACACCGAACTTTTGCGCCCGTTATCCCAGCATTTGGACGATTTTGTCAAAAAGGTGGCGGATATGGAGCACCAAACCACCGCGGCGCAGGCCCGCTTGGAAAAGGGTTTAACCGATGTAATCAAATCTACTGAAAAAATTGACCAAAGCGCCGTGCATTTGACGAACGCCATTAAGGGCGAAGCCATTATGCGCGGGGCGTGGGGCGAGGAAGCCGTCAAACGCTTGTTAGAGGTGGCCGGGTTAAAGGCCGGGGTGGATTATTTCCCGCAGGCGGCGGACAGCAATACGAATAAGCGCGTGGACTACAAAATCGCCTTGCCGGGCGGGCGGTGGCTGATGCTGGACGCCAAGACTATTTTTAACCATTACGCGGCCTATTTTAGCGCGCAGGACCCTAAGCAAAAGGCCGCGTTGCTGGCGGAACACGTCAAGGATATAAAAAGCACGATTGCCAATTTAAGCAGTAAAAAATACCCCGCCTTACAGCAGGCGCAGAGCGAACAAATCCAGCCGGATTATACCCTAATGTTTGTCTGCCCGGAAAGCGCGCTTTTAACGGCCGTAGAGGCCGCGCCCGAGATTTTGGACGAGGCGTGGAAGCACAATATTGCGCTGGTGTCGGCTACGTCGCTGATGAGTACGCTAAAATTGGTGTCCAAATTATGGGATATTGACCGCCAGCATACCTATATGGAAGGATTTAAAGAGGATATTTTGAAACTGGTGGAAAAATTTAACGAATTTTTGGTAAATTTCGCCAAGGCCGAAATGGCAGTTAGCCAAGCGGCGGATAAAGTGCGTATCGCCCGCGCGCATATAGACGGCGACAATGGGGCCTTTTTGCCCGTGGCCCAGCGCATTGTGGACTTGTACGGCGTGCCTCTTACCGCCAAAAACGCAAAATTAATTAAATCTATGGGATATGCCTACACCGGGGAAAAATCCGCCCCGCAAGAACCCCAAAAGTAACCTTTACCGGGTGATAAAAAAGCGGTCCAAGCCGTCGTTATCGTCGTTAAAATTGTGCTTGTCGGGGTTGTTCCAGTCCCAAAAGTGCGCGCATAGCAAGTAGGAGCCCAGCGCGGTGGTAAATGCGCTTAACAGGTAAAACCCTTGGCGCATTTGATATTCATACCCTTCCGTTCCCAGCCACTTGTGCATATAGTCCCAGTCTGGTAAGGTTTCCGGCCCCGCGTTTAACAAGGTGATTACCGGGTCCAAACTGCACCCCGTGTAATGCCCCACGCTGTAAAACGCTATGGCAAGCAACAGCAAACACCCGTCGGCCTGGATTTCCTTTCCCTGCCGCAAAAAGCAAAAATACGCCAGTAGCGGTACGCCCACTTCGGTTAGCGTGCCGCCCCAAATCGTCCACATAAAGTTCCCGCCGGAAAGAAACCGAAAAATGGGGTGCCCGGCCTCGTGTATGCCAATGGTAAAGAACCAAAATACGCCTGCCAGCGGGCAATGGCGCGGCCCTACAAACCACGCGTAGCACAGGGCGGTTGCTACGATAATGAATAAAATCCCCTTCCAACCGTATCGGTGGAAGAGCGGCCCCTTTCTCATCGGGTCAATAAAGTCAAAAAACCGTTGCATAAATAACAAAATCTCCTAGGGTTATATTGTACCCTAAAAAAACGTATTACAGGAAAAAAACTTTTTCCACCCGCGCAAAAAGGGTTAGTTTTCCCCCTTTGTCCGACGGAGCCCCTAAAAACTAATCCGTTTTTGGCGTTGAGAAAGGCCCCCTGTATTGGTAAGGTAACAGGGACGGATATATCTGTTAAATTTGTTCAGAATCGTTTACGGGGGTAAACAATGAACTGTATCAAAACCGTACTGGCGGTGGGGATTTTTTTAGCCGCACCCGCTGCCTATGCGCAGGATAATACGCCGCTTTCGGCTAAGCACGAACAGCGGCTTGCTTCCCGGCAGAAGTTGGCTTATGACCTATCGTCCGACTGTTGGCGGGAACACGTTAAACTAAAACAAATGTTGCAAGACAAACTCGGTTTGCAAGTGGGGGCCGATATTTCCTACACCTTGCAGCGCGGCGCGCCGTCCGGCAAGCAAACCGCTATCCAGGGTATCTATTACCCGTACCTTACTTGGACCTTGTTTAAAGATACTTCTTTGGGGTCTGGGCAGGTGGACTTTAACTATAATCTTATCCGCTATTGGGGTACTTCGGCCGCCACGGTGCAAAACCGGGTGAAGACCGCCGTAGCGTTTAACGATTATTCGGCGAATCAGGAAATCTTCTCGCAACTTACTTATACGCACACCTTGCCCGGGGAATTGGATTGGCTGTCAGTTACGCTGGGGCAATTCCCGCTGTATAACTTTGACGGCACGGAATATATTTCAAACCAGCAAACCGCGCTGATGAACTATTCTCTGGCGCAAAACGCGTCGTCCGCGTATCCGTCGGCCTCGCTGGGGGCATATGTGCAGGCGCAACGGGGCGCGTGGACGGTCAGCGCGGGGTATCAGGACGCTACCAATATTTCCGGTGCGCAACTGCGCGTAAAGGACGCCTTCCGCGGGGCTTATACCGGGTTTGGCTCGGTCCAATGGGCGCCAGAGTTTGCGGGTAATCCCGGCCAGTACGGCGTGCTGTATTATTACCAGCCGTCTGTGGCGGGGCAAGAAGAAAACGTAAACGGCTGGTCCGTAAATATGCAGCAGAATATGGGCGAAAAATTAGCGTTCTTTGGGCGGGCTAACGGCTCGTCCGGCGGGGCTGTGCCCGTCAAACTTTCGTACGCTACGGGGGCCGCGTGGCTGAACCCGTTGGAACGCAACGAGCAGGACGCTATTATCATCGGCGCCGCGTATAACCGCCTGAGCAAAAAGGGGATGGATTATCCCCCCTATATGCGCTCGGGCGAGGTAGTTTTGGAAGCCCAATGGGTATGGGGCATCGGCAAATTTATAACGGTTACGCCGGATGTGCAGTTTTATCCGCGGGCCGCTTCCAACCCGGACAAGGAGTTCGTAACGGTGGCCGGGTTGCGTACAACCATAATGTTGTAGTGGGGTAAATTAAAAATACAGGAGATATATATGGAAAATAATTTAGTATTGGGGACGCGTTATCCAACCTTGGCGTTTATTTCCGGCGGAGCCGGGCAGGCGGCGGACGGTATTCCGCCCCAGCCGTTTGAAACCTTTTGCTACGATTCGGCCCTCTTGCAGGCCAAAATAGAAAACTTTAACGTAGTGCCTTATACGTCGGTTTTGCCTAAGGAACTCTACGGCAATATTTTGCCTGTGGATAAAGTGGCAAAAAACTTTAAGCACGGGGCCGTATTGGAAGTAATTATGGCCGGAAACGGTGCGCGCATAGAGGACCACAAGGCCATTGCCACGGGCGTAGGCGTGTGCTGGGGCAAGGACAAAAAGGGCAATTTGGTAGGCGGCTGGGCGGCTGAATACGTGGAGTATTTTGATACGCCCATTGATAACGAAATTGCCGAAGGCCACGCGCATATGTGGCTTAATAAATCCTTGCGGCACGAGTTGGAAATCCGCGGTGTGGAAAAGCACAGCGAGTTCCAAATTTGGCACAACTTTGTGAATATCACACAGCCGTTTGCGTATTGCTTAACGGTAATGGGTTTTTTGAACTTTAAGTTTGCAGAACCTGTAAACGTAAAATAAACCGGTAACGGTTTTGGGGGATATATGGGAGAAAACAAACAAACCGCCGGCAAGTTGGGGGTTATCGGGCTGGCTTGTATTGTCATCAGTTCAATGGTCGGGGGAGGCGTTTTTTCCCTCCCCCAAAATATGGCCGCCGGGGCCAGTGCGGGCGCGGTGCTGATTGCGTGGCTGATAACGGGTATCGGGATGTACTTTATCGCCAATACATTTAGCATTTTGTCGCGCGTAAAGCCGGATTTGACCTCCGGCGTGTATATGTACGCCCGGGAAGGGTTCGGGCGGTATGTGGGCTTTACAATCGGCTGGGGCTATTGGCTGTGCCAAATCTTCGGCAATGTGGGCTTTGCCGTAATTACAATGGACGCGCTAAATTACTTTTTCCCCCCGTATTTTGCGGGCGGAAATAATCTGCTCTCCATTGTGTGCGGGTCGGTGCTGATATGGGTATTTAACTGCGTGGTGCTGCGCGGGGTGCGCCAAGCCGCTATTTTAAACGTCATCGGTACGGTGGGCAAATTGGTGCCGATACTGTTGTTTTGCCTGATAATGCTTTTTGTGTTCCATTTGGATAAATTTGATTTTAACTTTTGGGGCCATATGGCGGAAGGCGGAAAAACCTTGGGCTCTTTGGGCGCGCAGTTAAAAAGCACAATGCTGGTAACCCTCTGGGCGTTTATCGGTATAGAGGGCGCAGTTGTCCTATCCGGGCGGGCCAAAAGTCAGGCGGCGGTCAGTAAGGCCACCTTTTTAGGCTTTTTGGGGTGCCTAGTGATTTATGTGGGGCTTTCGGTGCTTCCGTTCGGTTTTTTATCGCAAGAGGAACTGGCGACGATTGCCAACCCCTCTACGGCGGGCGTGCTGGAAAAGGTGGTCGGCCCGTGGGGCGCGTGGATGATGAACATCGGGCTGCTCTTGGCGGTGCTTTCCAGTTGGCTGGCCTGGACGATGATTTGCGCCGAAATCCCGGCCGCGGCGGCGGAAAATGGCACTTTCCCAAAGCAGTTTGCCCGGCAGAATAAAAACGGGGCGCCGTCTGTGTCGCTATGGGTTACAAGCGCCTTAATGCAGGTGGCAATTTTGCTGGTGTATTTTGCAAGCGATGCGTGGAACACGATGCTTTCTATTACCAGCGTAATGGTGCTGCCCGCGTATTTGGCGAGTACGGCCTATCTGTGGAAGATGACCGAGGACGGCGAATACGCCCAAATCAGCAAAACGGGCCGTGCGGGGGCGCTGTTTACAGCCTCTTTGGGGACGTTTTACGGCTTGTGGCTGGTGTATGCGGCGGGGCTTAAATATTTGTTCCTGGCGGTGATTTTTCTCGCGCTGGGGATTCCCGTATTTATTTGGGCGCGGTGCCAACAGCAAGACGACGGCAATATTTTTACGCGGGGCGAAAAAGCGGTTTGTACTCTTTTGGTGCTCTTTGCCCTGACGGCAGTATATGTATTTGCGCGGGGACTTGTCAGCATTTAGCCGCGCGTTGTGTTGATAAAGGTGTTGCTTATAATAGGCCGGGTGTATTTTTTATACCCCCGGCCTTCACAGGGCCTAAATACGCCTAGGCCTTTGGGCCCTTGCGGGGGATAGCATAGGCGGATATACTATAAGTATGAAATTTCTTTGTGGGCTATCCTTTTTGTTTGCGTCCGCGGTGGCCGCGGCGGCTCCGTTTGGGCATTTGGAAAATGTATCCACCCAACGGGCGGTATTTTTGGCGGATAAATTAGTCCAAAAACAGCCGATTACGTATTGCGTGCAAAAGGGCGATTTTGAAACCGTTACCGCGTCGCTGGCGGACCTTACGCTCCAAACCAAGGCCGCCCTTAACGAGTGGACCCGCGGCGTTGCCCTGCATATAGAAGCGGCGGGGCGCAGTAAGGAATTTGCGGGTTTGCTCCCCCTCTTAAAAGGGGCTAAATTTACCGAAGTACCGTGCGATTTATCCAAGCACCCGGCAGCCGGGGCGTTCTTCCTCGCGCGCAAAAACGCGCAAGAGGCCGACATTACGGTCTTGGCCTCTGCGGCCTATTGCGCGGGCCATTTTCATAGGACTTCCTCTTTTTACACCGAGCAAATGCCCCCCGCTAAACCCTTTATCTGCCTGCAAACCCGCTACGCCAGTATCCCAAGCGATAAGGAAAACTTGTCGCAGACGGGGCTTTCGGACGAGCAAAAAGATATTTTGGCTAATGCCCAAAAAGTGCTTTCCCGCACAACCGCGCCCGATTACTCGTCGGACGACCAACGCCGCCTGTGGGTATTAAACCGCCTGTACTCGTACGACGGACCGACCTATTTGGCGGCGGTTACGCACGAAATGGGCCACGCCTTTGGTTTGGCGGACGAATACACGGGGCTAAGTGTGGACCCTCTGTATAAAACCGCCGAGCCCGTTTCCGGCCTAATGAAGCGGCTCTACGACCCCTTGGGGTGCAGTGAGGTGGACGGGATGATTACCCTGTTAGACCGCTACACGCACACCGCGCGCACCTTTACCAGTTTTTGCGGGGACGGCATAACCTTTGTGTCCGGCGTGCAACAGGTGGCGAAAAATACCCCCACCAAATTGCGCGTTCGGCCGGGCGTGTTAGAGAGGTGGAGCCTTATGCCCGCTTCTCTCACGACCAAGGCAATGCTTTACGAAAGCGTCCGGCAGTCGGACGCCTTGGACGACGCTACCCGCACCGCCGCCGCTTCCTTGGGCGAAGCGGACGAAATTTATTCCCGCGGAATTGTGAAAGCGGGCGAAATCCGGCAGGGCTTTTGGCTATTTATTGCGCGCCACGGCAAACAATACCGCGCGGCCCGCGTGCAATATAACGCTTCGGGCCGGGTGGCGCAGGTACGCCCTATTAAAATTACGCGCGCGCAGGCGGCCAAATATTTTGCCGAAATCAAGGCTGCTGAAAAATCTCCCCTTTCCGTGGATAAATAAGTACAATATTTTTATGGCAACTATCAAAGAAGCGGCAAAATTATTAAAAAACGCCCGTTACGCGGTAGCCTTTACCGGGGCGGGCATTAGCGTAGAGAGCGGCATTGCGCCCTTTACGGGGGTGGGCGGTTTGTGGAACCAGTACGATCCGAAATTTATTGAAATCAATTTTTTTGAAAGATATCCCAAAGAGTCCTGGGAAGAAATGAAGAAAATCTTTTTTACCGATATGGACGAGGCCGACCCCAACGCGGCGCATAAAGTGCTGGCTAAATTGGAACAAAAAGGGCTGTTAAAGGGTGTGATTACGCAGAATATAGACGGCCTGCACCAAAAGGCGGGCTCTAAAAACGTGCAGGAATTTCACGGAACGATTAAAACGCTTTCCTGCCGCTCCTGTGGGCGGAAATATAATTTAGAAGATGTAAATTTAGACAATGTTCCCCCGCGTTGCTTTTGCGGTGGGGTGTTAAAACCCGATTTTGTGTTTTATGGCGAGGGTATCCCCGTTAAGGCTTACCAAAACTCCTTGGAAATGGCCCAAAACGCCGATGTAATGATAATTGTGGGCACAGCGGGGCAGGTGATGCCCGCTTGCAGTCTGCCGCTTACGGCCAAGCAATTCGGTGCGCAGATTATAGAGGTAAACCCGCAGGCCTCCGCCTTTACCGGGAGCATTACGGATTTGTATTACCCGATGAAGGCCACCGAATTTTTTACCGAGTTAGAAAAGGAAATGAAGTTATAAAAAAGGCGGCTTGTAAGCCGCCCTTTTTTAGCAGGGTTGTTCCCCAAAGCGGTTTTCCCCCTCGTTGCCGGGGAGTAACATACAAATAAACAGCGCAAGCCCGCCCAAGTAGGGCACAAGTAGCAATAGTTGCCACCAGCCACTCATCCCGATGTCGTGCAAACGGCGCGTGCGCAAAGAGAGCGGAAGCAAAATTGTGCTCAAATAGGCCCAGACAACGCAAATAATAAACCCAATCCAACTGACGCTTTCTTGCCTGCTCGGGTCGCTATACAGCAGGGTACCGATAAGCGAACAAAGAAGCATTACCGCAAAGATACTGGCAAGCAGCAAGACAATGAACCAGCACATAAAAAGCCAAAATTCCTTGCGGTTGGCGCGGCCCTTAAAGTCAAATAGTCTTTTTAACGGGTTAATTAAATATTTCATTTGGCGAGTTCCTCCGCTTCGGTTTGGACGGCTTTTTCCGTTGCGCGCATAGCGGACAAGGTTTTTTCAAACAAATCTTCTAACGGCCAGCCCAGCATTTCGGCCCCTTGTTTGATAATGTCGCGCGAGCATCCGGCGGCAAATTTTTTATCCTTAAATTTCTTTTTCAGGCTGGAAACTTCCATATCTTGCGTACTTTTGGACGGGCGCATTTTTGCCGCCGCGCCGATAAGCCCGGTCAGTTCATCTACCGCAAAAAGCACCTTTTCCATTTCGTGCTCCGGCTTGACGTCCACGGTAATGCCGTATCCGTGGCTGCAAACCGCGTGCACCAGTTCGGGCTCTGCGTTAATTTCGCCCAACAGTTCGGGGGCCTTTTTACAATGCTCCTGCGGGAATTTTTCAAAATCTATGTCGTGCAACAGCCCGCACAAGCCCCAAAAATCGGCGTCGGATTTATAGCCTAGTTGCTCGGCCAGTTGGCGCATTACGGCTTCTACCGTAAGCGCGTGCAAGAGGTGGAAGGGCTCTTGGTTGTATTTTTTAAGTAAGTTTAACGCTTGTTCGCGCGTAATATGTGAGTGCATAACTGTAAAAAACTCCTAGAACGTATATTCATCTACCATAAAAATCTGTACCGAGGTGTCCTCGGACATACGGCGTTTTAAAAAGGTTTTTTTAAGGCTTGGGCGCACGGTAGCGGAATAATAAATAGCCTTGGGCATATTCGGAAAATAGGCCTTTAAATAGGTATATTTGCCGAAACTGGCCGATACCGCGGCGGGTTTGTAATCCTGCCACTCTTTTAGGGCCGCTTCGTTAATGACGGCGCGTTGGCTTGCGTTTTGCCCGTCCTCTTCAAATCCGTCTATCAGTTGCAAAAGCAAATTTAGGTTATTCTTTTTAATCAGCCTGGCCGTGGGGCCGGGGTTGGCCTCCAAATACAAATGGTCCTGCGGAATATGAAAGGCCTTGGCGGTATTTAAAATATAGTCTATATCCGCCTGCGTGAGGTCCGTTTTAATGTCAAGCCACCAGTATTTTTCCGCCGGGGCGCGCAGAGCGGAAAAAATGTTGGCCAGTTTTACGCGGTTTTTGAGTTGTTTTTCGTCGTGCGCCACATACAGCCGCTCGCCGTTTGCTTCGGTTACGGCGATTAAATCCAGTTCAAAACCGGAGTATTTGTTCTCCTTTTTCTGGGCGCGGCGCGGAGTGTTTACTTGGTGCAGAAATAAAATCTGTTTGGCGGGCGCGGCGAGAGCGAAATCAGACGGCTCGGTTAAGAGTTGCGGCAAGATGAATTTTTGCTCGGTATATACATACATAAAGGCCGTATAGGCTCCGGCCGAAACCAGGACCAGCAAAACAAGCGCTAAAATCAGGCGGTAAGTTCTCATAGTAACGCGGGCAAAAAAATACCGCCCCCATAGCGGAAGCGGTATTTTTGCAAATTAGTTGTTGGCGGGGCCGAAGCGGTTTTCGCCTTCGTTGCTGGGAAGCACGGCAAAGACAAAAAGCACAATTCCACCAATGAACGGCACGAGGTTCAAAAGAATCCACCAAGCGCTTTTGTTGGTGTCGTGCAGGCGGCGGGCCAAAATAGCCAAAGACGGCAAGAAAATAGCCAACTGGCACAAGTTGAAAATAATTTGGCCAACTTTGCCAAAGAAACTAAGCACTACGGCTAAAATCAATAACGCAACCACGGTAAACAATACATACAGCCAGTATTGTTTGCGGGTGGCGCGGCCCTTAAAATCTACATAGTGCTTTTTAAAAACATCCAAAAAATAGGTGTTAATTACGTTCATACTTTCTCCTTTAAACGACTACTTAATTTATAGCACAAATTTTAGCCGCGTTTCAAGTTATTTGTAAAACTTGGCAAACGTCTTAAACGCTTCCCCCACTTGGGCCGCGTCCGCACCGTCCGAAATAGGGGTAAAGTTCTCGTCGTAAAATTCCAGATTTCCGTAAGCGTCCATTACCGTTAATTTATCCCCGGTGCGAACGGCCTTTTTGGTGTAACTGGAAATAAGGCTGAACGGACGCGGGGTACTGTCAAACAAATCTGCGCCAATGGAGTAGTCCGCGGGGGCGTTTGTGCAGTTGTAAACGTGCGTTAAAATAGTGGGCGCAACATCGTAATGGTTGGTGCGGTAGGTAAGTGTTTGGGCGTCCGCATCGGACGGGCTCCACACAAAAAGCGGAACGTGCGTTTGATATTTCGCAAAATTACTGTTATGGCCCCAAAAATTGTGGCGCGTGTCGTTAATTTCCTGCCCGTGGTCCCCGGTCAAAACAACCCAGGTGTTTTTTAAAAGTCCGCGCTTTTGTAAATCCGTCAGCAGGCGGTCTATCATTTTATCGGTAAAATGCAGGGAATTTTTGTAGCGGTTCATATACGGGGTCGGGTCTGTGTTTTTGGTTAAAAGCAGGTAATTCATCGCTTCGCCTGCGGGTTTGAAGATTTGGTCCTCCTTGGGCGAATCGCTCCCGTGCGGAGCGTCCAAAAACACAAAGCCGAAGAACGGCTCCTTGGGGTTGTGCTTGTCCAAGAAAGTTTCAAAGTCTTGCACGGCGTCTATATCCCGCTCCCATTTGGTTTGCCCCTTGGATTCCAGGCGTAAATTGGGGATAGCGGCAAACACATTTTGGTGGAAGGCGGGGCTGTTTAACTTGCCGCTGCTATACACAGCAGGCGTGTAGCCCAGGGCTTGCGCTTCGCTCACCAAAACGGGTGGCAGGTGGCGGCTGGTAAAATCGTTCCAATACGCATAGGGCATAGAATAAAACAGCGAAAATACCCCCGCTTCGGTGGCGTTCCCGCCGCTTAAATGGTTGGCAAAGTAATGGGCGCCCGCGCGCTGGCTCCATTGGGTTAAGCGGGGCATAATTTCGGGCGTAAAACTGTCAGAGCGCCACGATTCCACCAAAATAATAAGCACATTTTGCTTTTTGTCCGGCGCGCAGGAAAGTGTATGCAAGGGGTAATTTAAATCCCCGCGGGCAGGCAGGGCGTAAGGCTCGCGCTTGGGCTCAAAACCCATTTTGCGCAGGCGGCGGTTGACGGAAAGCGGATTTGAGAACGGGAGCCTGTCGCGCTGGGCGGTAATGGACGGAACCATCATAAACTTGGCCCACGCAAATAAACCGTTGTATCCAAGCGAAATAAGCACAAAAAATACGCCCGTCCAAATAAGAAACTTGTTGGAAAGCGTAAATTTTTTGCTGAGGAGTGTTAGCCCCCACTCGGCCGCGAACAAAAACGCCAGGCCCGCAAACGCCATTACCCAAGTAGCCGCCGGGAACATAAAAATTTCCCGCCCCGCCGGTCCGAAAAACAGTTCCAACATCGCCGGGCTAATGTGGAAGCGGTACTGGGAATAGACAATAATATCCAGCACAAAAAACAGCGAGAAAATGCCCCCCCACGCGGTAGCCGCCGCTTGCAGGGCTCGCGGGCCAATCAGGCGGAACGGAAGCGATAATATAAAAAGCCCCAAGGCAAAAAGCAAAATATGCCCTGGGATAAAAAACGCGGTAAAGAGGCTGCCGTAAAAGTCGCCCGCAAAACCGCCCGTTTTAAAGTAAAAAAGGGATAAAATAGACCACAAAAGCCAGTTAATAAGCGCAAAAAGAGAGAGGTTTCTAATCTTCATAAAAATTCCTTGCAGGGGTTTGTTAAATTATATCTTTTTTAGGGGCCGTCTGACGGTGTAAAAACGATACGCATTGTGCCGTTTCGTCCCCGGTTAAGGCCAAAACCTTGCCCGCTAGGCGGTTTATTTGCGCTTCCAGCGGCTCCGTGTCTGCCTGCGGGCGCTTGGTTTTTAAACCGTAAATTTGCTTGGCTAACGCTTCCAGCGCGGCTTCATCATCCTGTGCGGCGGCGGGTACGGGCAAATCGTTCAGCGGGGCGGAGTAGAGTTCCAGCAAATTGCCCTTGCGTTTGCCCTTGTAAAAAAGCCAAGCGTAATACGGCGCGGAATTAAACAGGGCCAGCAAATACCACAGGGAAACGCCTTTCGGGGCCGAGATAAAATATACGTCTGAACTGGCGTACCACGGGCCGGGCGTATAGGCGAACGTGTTTTTTACGGCGCGCTGGGGCACGGCCAGTTTGGGCGCGTCAAAATCCATTTTCCGCCGCACGGAGCCGAACCAATATTCCCCCCGCTTTAAGGCTTTGTCTATGCCGTTGTTGTTTTGCTTGCGGGCGAGCAAAACCGGGGCGAATTTTTTGAGGTGCGCGCGCAGGGCAGGATAGTTGGAAAAATCGGTATCTTTGTCCCCGGGGTAGAAGAAATCAATCAGCCAACGGTTTGGAATTTGGCGCGCGGCGTAAGGAAAAATATCGGAATTTTTAAAAAACGGTTTTAATCTGCTCTGTTCGGTTTCTGAGAGGTTTAACTCGTTTTTTTCGCGCGACGACAGCACAAACACTCCGTCGCCTTTTTCCACGCCGGGAAGCGCAAATTTCTTCAAATGGGCGGCGGAAATTTTATCGCACCCCGTCATTAGCCCGTTGGTAACGGTGGCGACGTCCTTTAACGTTCGCGGAACGCTTGCCATTTTTGCAAGTACCGCCTGTAAATTTCCCCCGGTTTGGATAAGTAAATAAGCGTTTTCTCCGTTAAAAAGCGCTTCTTGCGCCACGGGCGTGCCGTTTACGGCGCAGGTTGCTTTTGTGTTTCCCTTTTCAAAAATGCTTATTAAACTATGGTGCCCGTCCGCCTCGGCAAAGAGCCGTTGCTCGCCAAAGTCCTGCAAATATAAAAAGGCGGCATTTTCTCTTAAATCCTGGCGCAAGAGGGTGGCCCCTTGGGCGGTAGCAAAGTAGGGCGTAGTCAAAAAGCCCGCGGTGCCGGACGGGCGCAAAATTTGAAGCGTCAAATAAAAAAACAGGTAGAGTAAATCGCTTTTGGGCGTAATTTTATCTTGCCAGAGCGGGTTTTTCCGCAGGGGTTCAAAAATTTCCCGGTGGTTTTTTTGCCCGATATACGGCGGATTGGAAAGAACTACATCAAACCCGCCCTTTTTAGAAAATACGGCGGGAAATTCCGCCTGCCAGCAGATCTGCCCGTTGGGGGCCGAAAGAGCGTCCAATACCCGCAAATTGGGGAAATTAAAGGGATTTTCCACCCCCGGTAAGAGCGCCAAGCGCAATTTAAAGGTACTAATCGCTTGCGGCGAAATATCCCCCGCATAAAGATTTTGGCGGACGACTTGCGCTAAAATTTGCCCGTAAGGCGTTTGGGGCTCGGCCCGTTGGAGGATATCCGCCAGTTTTTGCGAGAAAGGGATTAGCAAATTGCCCGTTCCGCAGGCCGGGTCGCACACGGTGAGATTTTTTAAAAATGTCAGCGTTTTTAAGTCCGCTGTTTGGGTTCCGTTTAAGAGTGCGCGGGCCTCTTCGGGCGGCAAAGAGGCTTGGCGGCATAAAGCGTAAAAGAGCGTTTGCCCGGCCAGGTGCTGTGCCACCGTGTCCGGCGTGTAAAAAACGCCTTTTTCGCGCCCGTCCGCTTGGAGCAGGGCCTGCAAAAAACCTAAATCCCCGGGTTCCACGTCCGCTTGCTCTAATGCGCGCACAATGGCGGGCGGCACGAGGGGCTTTTTAGGCAGAAATTCGCCCCACGCCGGGGCTTTATCCCCCGCTAATTGGTGCGCCAAGGCGGCGTATAGGCCGCCTAATGAAAAATTTTCCCGGCGGCAAAGGCGTATCAGTTTTGCAAGTGCGCGCGAAGCCATATATAAAAATTTCCGTTACTTTATTTTAGCACAGAATATAAAAATAAGAAGGCGGGCCTTTTATATAAGCCCGCCTTGGTGCATATTAAAATGCTTATTTGACCTTTTTGCCTTGTTCCAAGAGCAAGGTGAACGTGGTCATATTCGTTACCTCGTCCGGGCCGAAGAACTGAATCGGGCCGGGGAAGGTGTAAAGGTCCAACTCTGCCCAATCGGCGCGGTTTTTAAGCAAGTGCTTAAAGGGTTCGCCTTTGAGTTCCACGAGGGCCTTTTTGATGACCGGTTTTTCTTTACCTTTGCGGCGTTCAATGTTCATCATCATCGTCAGCGGAATGCCGCCGCATTCCCAATCCTGAGCCTTTTTGGTCAGTTTGCGCACGGAAGAGAGGTAGCCCGAGCATTTGTTAAGCGCCAAAACGGCGGCGTTGTAGCCCAAGGCATAGGTATAGTTTGCGTCAAAGGTGGACGGAATACCGCAGCGGCCTTCGTAACCGAAGAAGTGCGTAATAGCGGAGAATTTACCGTCGTATTTGCCTTCCTTCTTCATTTCGGCCAGTTTCGTGCGGAGCATTTCCACCAGCAACTTTTCGGTTTCAATCAAGGAAACCTGTACGTTGCCGTGCGGGTCGCGGTCCAACATCAACTGGCTGGCGATACCGGCCGGCAAGGATTTCATCAGGTTAGCAAGTTTGGCCGGGAGTTTGGAGATAATAAACTCTTTCTTTTCGGCCACGGTGTTCATCTTGGCCAAGGCGGCTTCGTTTTCGGCCAGCGAGTCGTTAAGCGCGCTGATGAGTTCCTTCATTTCCGGGATAAATTCAATTAAGCCTTCTGGCACCAACACTACACCGTAGTTTTTGCCCGCTTTGGCGCGTTTGGCAATGAGTTTAGCCAAATCGTCCACAATTTGGCCGAGCGTCATCTTTTTGGCTAATACTTCTTCGCCAATGAGTACGGCGTTGGGGTGCGTTTTAAACGCCACTTCCAAGGTGATGTGGGAGGCGCTTCTGCCCATCAGGCGGACAAAGTGCCAATATTTGCGCGCGGAATTGACGTCGCGTTCAATATTGCCCACGAGTTCGGCGTAAATTTTGGTGGCGGTATCAAAACCGAAGGAGGTTTCAATTTGTTTGTTTTTCAGGTCGCCGTCAATCGTCTTCGGCACGCCGATAACGGAGATGTCCACACCCTGCTGTTTTAAATATTCGGCAATTACGCAGGCGTTGGTGTTGGAGTCGTCGCCCCCTACTACTACGAGCGCGTCCATTTTGTTGGCCAAGAGGTTATCTTTGGCGGCTTTTAATTGTTCGTCCGTTTCAATTTTGGTGCGTCCGGATTGGATAAGGTCAAAACCACCGGTGTTGCGGTAGTCCTTCATCAAGGCCGGGGTGATTTCAATAAATTTGTTTTCTACGATGCCGCTGGGTCCGCCCAAGAAACCGAAAAGTTTATTCTTGGCATTGGCTTTTTTAAGCCCGTCCAACAGACCGCCGATTACGTTGTGGCCGCCCGGGGCCTGGCCGCCGGAGAGCACTACGCCCACGCGCACGGCCTTTTTGCAGGCGGCGGCGTTGGAGCCTTTTACAAAGGTAATTTCAGGCAAGCCGTAGGTATTGGGGAAAATCCGTTTTACGGCGGCTTGGTCGGCTACGCTTTTGGTCGCTTTGCCCAATTTGGGTTTTACGGCCGCGGGGCCTTTTTTAAGGATGTTGGGAAGCACGGGCTGGTATTTGCAGCGGTGCTTTTGAAGATGAGAACAAACGCTTTTAGCGGTATGTTTAGTAGGCATTACTCTTCTCCTGTTAAGATAAAATCTTTACCTTTATTATACAAAATTCCCCCGGGGTGTATTGGGAAAAATCAAATAATACAAAAATAGGATATTTCTTTGGGCCCGAAAAAATAAGGAACAGGGCCTTTTTGTTTGAATAAAGGTTCGTTCGCGGCCCCTTTTTAAAAGGGGTTGTTTCGTTTTTTTTTTTTTGTTAAAATTTTGATAAAT
>DJFE01000019.1:40201-165896 GCA_002432025.1 Candidatus Avelusimicrobium stercoris
AAATTTTGATAAATCGCGGTGGTCGTATCCGGATGTATCCGCCGTATAAAAACGCGTATAAAAGGCCGTTTTGCTCAAATATAAAGGCCTTAACAAGGAGAAAAAATGAAAGAATTTACCTCTATTTTGTCATCCCCGAAGGTTTCTGTCGGGGATCTGTTTTTATTAAAAAAGGAAAACGACAGATTTCCGACTACGACCTTCGGGAATGACATCGTTATGAAAAAAGGAGGTCATCCTGAACTTGTTTCAGGATCTACATCTTGGGTTGTTAGCAGTGGATTTACCCTTATTGAACTATTAGTCGTTGTTCTCATTATCGGCATTTTGGCGGCGGTGGCGGTGCCGGAGTATCAGGTGGCTGTGTTAAAAAGCCGTCTGTCCAGCACAATGGCCACCGTCAAAACGATTGCCAATGCGGCCGAGGTGTATTATTTAGCCAACGGAGCCTACGCGCCGGACGATATTACGCTACTTGATATTTCGGATGTGAGCGGATGCAGACAAGTCGGTGCCGGGCAATTAAATTGCGGAAATATTTGGTACGATTACAATGCTGGGGCGCATTGGCATACAACTAATGGACAAGACCGCATAGATGGGCGGGTGTATTTAAATGGAGTGCTGACTATTTCCTATTTACAGTATTTAGAGCATAGTCCCAATTATGCAGGGGAGCGGCATTGTGTTGTTAATACTTCTTCCTCCTTGGCTCACCGTGTTTGCAAAAGTATGGGTGGCACGCTGGTTAGTGGCAGCAGTACATCCTATCGGTTGCCCTAGACTGCAAGAAAAATTTTGAAACTTGCGTGAATTTTTTGTAAAATAATCTATATAAAAAGATTTGCGCCCCCATAGCTCAATGGATAGAGCATCTGCCTTCTAAGCAGGGGATATAGGTTCGATTCCTATTGGGGGTAAATATAGAACCCGCGGAAGCGGGTTTTTTATTTACCCCCAAAGCCGCATAAACTGCTTTATGCGGCGGTAGGAAGCGAAAGCCGGAGCCTTATACGAGTTTGAGGCCAGGGGCCGAAAGGCGAGTATGGCGAGGCGGGGCCGCGAGCGCCGAGGGTCAACGAGGCGACTAGTGGCCGATGACCTTAAAGGTAAATATAGAACCCGCGGAAGCGGGTTTTTTATTTGCCCCCAAAGCCGCGAAAGTTACTAAAAAGCCCTTTTTTGTCGTCGTAAAACCGTAATTGCAATAAGCGGAAATAACGGACCTGTAAAGCAGTAGCGTTGTCAGCAAATTGTCAGCATAAATACCCGCATTGATATCTCTATTTTGTGCCCTTTCTCCCCTATTTTTTCTATCTAGGCCCAAAGACCTATGCGTAATTAGGCCTTTTGGCCCTGTTCATTTTGAACAAGAAAAACTATGCTATTAAAAATGTTATAGGGTGTTTGCGTAAAAAATAGTAGATTTTTTGGGTATAACTTGGTATAGTGAAGGTGTACCCGAATTAAACTGACAACAAAAGAAGGAGTACCTAAAATGAAACAACTCGTATTAGCCCTGCTGTTACTGGGTTTGGCAGTTCCTGGTTCTGCCCAAGCCGGTAAAGCTCCTGTCGTTGCAGCAAAACAAGTAAAAAAAGTTGCTACCGCGTTTAAAACCCGCGTACCTGCGGCGCCGCGCGTGTCCAGCAAAGTGCTTAAACAGCAATATGCCTTGGTCAGCCGTTCTTTGGATATTGCCCGTCAAGTATACAGCCAACAAGTGGCCCAGATTCTAACGGATGCTTCACTTGCTGCGCAAGAACGCTTGCTGGTGCTGGAAAAATTAGAAGCAGAAACGGCTGCCTTGATTGCCAGCCTTAACGAACGCGCCCTAAAATCGCAAGCCCAATGGGGCGAAAGGTTGCTGGTAGAACGCAATCCGAATTTTCTGCCTAAAAAAGACGCTAACATCCCGGGGATGCTCTCCGAATCGGCTAAGCCGACGGAATACCCCGATATGTCCCCCGCTTTCTTCCGCGAAGTGGTGGCCTTAGTTCCCGAATATGAGGAATTACCCGAAGAGGTAAATATGCTCGCGGTGGCGCTTGGCAAAAAGTTAGGCTTTATGGAACAAACTATTACCCAGTTGAAAGAGGTAAAACTGGCTGCCAACAAAAAAGTTGCGATTAGCGAAACGGAAATGGAAAAACGCTTTTACCGCAACCAAGTGAAAAAGGCTGACCGCGAACTGGCGAAACTTTCCAAACAAGCGGCCCAAGCCGCGGCGGATTTGGTGGATTTAATGAACCTTTATCCCGCCTTATACAAAGACGCTTTAACATTGGTAGCCGCCAAGTTGGATACTTACCCGGTTAAAACGGACTTTGTAAAATACCTGCGTGGAAAAGTCCGCTTGCCCTCCACGGTCAAGGAAGAGGCTCCCCGCCGCAGAATTGGTTTTAACTAACCGAATAGTTTTAAAAAGCCCCGCTTAATGCGGGGCTTTTTTGTGGCGTGCTGGGATTATCCAAAAAGTGCTTTTTAGCGGCGTTTGGCTCTGTAAAATGGTAAAATAAACTAACTGCATTTTGGGAGTATTTTATGGCCAGAAATTTATCGTTTTCTTATTCTAAAATGGGGATGTATAAGGAATGCCCGCAGAAGTACAAATTCCGCTACGTCCATATGTTGCCCGAGCAACCCAAGTATTACTTTGCGTTCGGTTCTGCTTTGCACGAGGTAATGGAGTACATTTATAACCCGGCGAACCCGGTTTTCCCTACCTTATCGGAAGCGTTGGTGTTTTTTGAAAACCATTGGAATAAAACCACTTACGAGCAAAAGGGTTACTCGTCGCTTGAAAAGGAACTGGCCGGATATGCCGAAGGTCGGCGGATTATTGAGTCCTATTACGCCAAAAACGCGGCCACCTTTGCACATCCGCTGTCCGTGGAAATGAAGAGTACCCTGGATATTGACGGGATGAGCCTGATTAGCATTTTGGACCGTATGGACTATTTGGGCGACGGCAAGATTAAAATTTTGGACTATAAAACGGGCAAAACTGTCCAGCGCGAGCCGGACCAACTGTATATGTACCAAAAAGTGGCTGAAAACTCCCCCGCCATCCGTGCGCTCGTCCAGCAAAAGGACCCGGGTGTAAAGGAAATCCGCGTGGCGCAACTGAGTTTTTACCATTTGCCCACCTTGCACGAAATGACGTTTGAACGCGCCGAGGACAAGGAAATTTTTGAATTTTGGCAAGGCGTTTTGAAGGTGGCGGACAATATCCGCGCGGGCAATTTTGCTCCCACTCCCGGCGAAAACCAGTGCCGCTGGTGTGATTACCGCAACATCTGCCCCGTGTTTACGGGTAAGGAATACACCGGGCCGACGGGCTTTGCGGCGCGCAAAATAACGCCCGCCCCGGCCGAACAACCCAAGAGCGAGCAGGAAATTTTGAGCGAAAAAATTGACCGTTGCGGGGCGTTGTTGGACGAAGCCAAGGCCTTGCAAAAGGAAATCATTTCACTAATGCGCAAAAACAATTTTGAACGTCATTTCGGCAAGCAATACAAGGCCGAACTTTCCCGCGTGGAAAAGTTGGAATTTACCGATAAAGAGAAAGTAGTGGAACTTTTGCGCACATTAAAATTGCTGGCCAAGGTGCTGGTGCCTACGCAAAGCACGGTGGCCGGGCTATTGACGGATGCGTCCGTCCCGGCGGAGGCCAAGGCCAAATTGCAGGCATTTGCCAAAAAAGAAGAGGACATCAACTTAAATTTAACCAAGGCGGAATAGTATGATACAAAAAACGGATTTTCGCTTGAAGTGGTCTTTCTTTACCGTGCTGGCGGCGGCCCTGCTGTTTACCGTGGCCCGCGCGGCACTTTTTTTGTTAAACCGCGATTTTTTCAGCGCGTTATCCGGGGCGGAGATTTTTTCCGCCTTTTTAAATGGGCTCCGTTTTGATTTTTCCGTCATAGCCCTTTTTATGGGGCCGGTGCTGTTCTTGCTCAATTTGCCCGTGCGCGGGCGCGGTTGGGTAAAATTTTGGGTAGGCGTATTACTGGCCGAACTGATTTTGGCGGCGGGCTTTTTAATCGGCGATTTGATTTATTTCCCCAAGGTAAACCGCCACATTGCCGAGGAAATCGTGCAGGTGGCCAACGACTGGGGCTATGTGTTAAAGTATATGCTTACGCAGGTTTGGCTGCCGCTTATTATGCTGTTGGGCGGTTTTGCGTGGGCGGTGCGCGCGGTGTGCCGCTATACGGATAAGCATTTTCAGGCCAACCGTTTTAGCAAAATCCGCACGGGTGAAATTTTGTTTTTAATTGTGCTCCTTACCTTTTTAGGCATCCGCGGACACATCGGGCGCGGCAAGTCCTTGGGCGTGGCTGACGTGTATAATTATGCCGCTTCCCCCGCCGGAGCGGCGCTTACGCTAAACGGCGCGTTTACGGCCTATCAGGTGGGCAGAAAGGGCGCAATGGAAATTTCTAACGCGTTCCCGGCGGATAAAGCCCTGGAACTTACGCAAAAACGCTTTGTAGCCGCGGACGAAACCGTGCCGGACGAAAACTATCCCTTAATGCGCCAAGCCCAGCCGGACGATAAACCGCTTGCCAAAGATTACAACGTAATGATTGTGCTTTTGGAAGGTTGGCACCCGTATTATGTGGACGGTTTATCCGGCCAAAACTTTGGCGCAACCCCGGTATTTGACGATATTTTAAAAAACGGCGTAAACTTTACGAACGCCTATGCGGCGGGCCTGCGCAGTATTTTTGGCTTTGCGGCGGTGTTTGCGGGTGTGCCGCTGGTGCCTGGGCTGCCGATGTTTGGCTACGGGTTGGAACTAACTTCGTTTTCCCCTATGCCGAAGCATTTTTCGCAGGCGGGCTATTACACCTTTTTTGCGCAGACCTCGCACCGCGATTCGTACCGCCTGTGCGCATTGGCTTCGTACCTAGGCGTAAAGGACAGTTACGGCTGGGAGAACATCCCCGAACTGTTAAAATACAAGGACCGCGCCCCCTTCGGTTACGATTATGACGCCTTAATGTTCGCGGCGGATAAAATTAAAAACCGCCAAGAAAAGAATTTTATGGGTATGGTGTTTACGGGCATTACGCACGAACCGTTTGCCTCCACCTTGCCGCAATTTGATAAATACCCGTACGATTCGTGGGAACACGGATTCTTAAATACGCTTTCATTTGCCGATTGGTCTATCGGCGAATTTTTAAAGCGCGCCAAAGAGGACGGCTGGTTTGATAATACCATTTTTGTCTTTGTGGCGGACCATACCTCGGGCGGCCCGGCGGACGATTCGTTAAAAAACCGTTTCCGTATTCCGCTGGTTATTTATGCGCCGAAACTGTTTAAAGGGCGGGAAGCCAAGCAAATCGTTTCGCAATTAGATTTAATTCCCACGCTCTACCGTTTGACGGGCCTTACGCCCGCTTATACGGCCTTTGGGCGGGATATGTTTGATACGTCCTTGGAGCGGGTGGCGCTGGTGTCCGAGGGCGTAAATATTGGCCTTATTACCCTAGACGGTGAAATGCGCCACAGCGGTGGAAAGATTTTATCCGCCACGCCCGGTATGGATACCAAAAAGGCCGAAGAAACTTTGCTTTCTTTGGATAAGGCCGCCTATACGCTGCTCAAAGAAAACCGCTGGTATAAGCCTCAAACGGGTGAGGCCAACCAATGAGCGGAAAACTGTTTGTTGCGCTGGATTTGGGTACGTCCTCTTGCCGCGCCTTGGCCTTTAACCAAGCGGGGCAAGCCGTGGCGCACAAAAGCCTTGCGCTTGCGCCAAAACGCCCCCAAAACGGCCTTTCTTATTATGCCGGGGCCGAACTCCTGCGCGCGCAGAAAAACGTTTTAAATTCCCTTTTAATGCAAGTCGGGCCGCAAAATGTCCGCAGTATTTCCGTGGCCGGTCAGCGTTCCACGGTGGTTTTGTGGCATAAGCAAACGGGCGAAGCCTTGGCCCCGGTGCTCACGTGGGAGGATGGCCGCGCGGCGGCGGAAGCGGAAAACGCCCCCGTCAGCCAGCCGGAAATCCACACGGTAACGGGACTATATAAAACGCCGTATTTTTCCGCCCCCAAAATTGCCTGGTGTTTTAAAAATTGCCCGGCGGTTAAGCAGGCGCTATCTGAAAACAATTTGCTTATTGGGCCGGTTCCCTCGTATTTTATTTGGCATTTAACGGGAGGTAAAACCTTTGCCACAGATGCTACGCTTGCCCAGCGGACGCTTCTTTTGGATATCCGCACGCAAATGTGGAACGCGGACCTGTGCAGGGCCTTTGGCGTGCCGTTTAAATCGTTGCCGGAACTCCGCCCGAGTGCGGCAGATTACGGAGCGTACGAATTTGAGCAGGTACAAATCCCCCTTTGCGTGTGTGCGGGCGACCAGCAGGCCGCCGCGTGGGGCCGGTTGAAGGCCGGGCATACGCTTATTAATTACGGAACGGGCGCGTTTTTACTCCATAATGTGGGGCACGAAGAAAGGGCTGTTTTGCCGGGCGTGCTAACATCTTTGTCAGCGTCCTGTAAGGCCGGGCAAAGTGATTATTTATTAGAAGCCCCCGTCAATGCGGCGGGAAGCGCGCTACAATGGCTAAAAGCGCAGGGGCTTTCCATAGACGATAAAAAACTGGACGGCTTATGCGCTTCTTCCAAGGCCCCGGTGTGCCTGCTGCCTGCTTTGGGTGGACTGGGCGCGCCGTATTGGGATTTTTCTTTGTCGCCCGTAGCGGCGGGTTTGTCCCCCCTTACCCAAAAGGCCGATTGGGTGGCCGGAACCGTGCGCGGCATTGCATTTTTGCTTGCCGACATTGTGGCCTATTTGCGGGCCAATAAAGTGGCGGTTAGCGGGCCGGTGGCGGTATCGGGCGGGCTTACGCACCACACCTATTTAATGCAATTTCAGGCGGATTTGTTGCAAGTTCCGCTGACGCTAAGCGACGAGCCCGAAAGCACAGCCTTGGGTGCGGCACGCTTGGCGGCTGATTATATGGGCGATCCGTTGCAAGAGCCCCCGGCGGATACTCCGCGCACCTTTGCGCCAAAAATGACGGCGGAGACGGCTCTTTCCGTGTACCAAAAATGGCAAGCCTTTTTAACTTGGTGCAAAGCGCAACCTCGTTAATTTGTGCGCTTGGTTGCTTACTAATTTTCCCCCGCTTTTTTAAGCGGGGTTTTTGTTTTTATACTCTTTGTTGGCTGGGTATTTTAGAAGGGGCTTGACTCGTTTTTTTTTGATAAATTTTGAGTTGTAGCCAAAAATGGTGGGTATAATGAAAAACGCGTGTATGGGCCGATTAGGTGGCTTATTAAGAGACTGGAATGCTTTGTCAGCCCCGAGAAATTGCTGGCGCGGAGCGTTCGGGGAACTGCCGTTATCTTTGTTGTCATTCCGGGGCCCGCATACGGGCGGGAACCCGGAATCCAGAAATAAAACAAAGAGTTTCTCTAATAAACAGACTGGATCCCAGGTCCACGCCTGGGATGACGACGACAACAACGGATTTCTGTGTGCTCCGCGCCGCGCCCTAGCGGGCCGCCAAACACTCGGGGATAACAACTTTATGAAAAAAGAAGGTCATCCTGAACGGGCGGCCCGCAGGGTTTCAGGATTTACATCTTGGGTCGTTAGCCGTGGCTTTACTTTAATTGAACTCCTCGTAGTTGTTTTAATCATTGGCATTTTGGCCTCGGTAGCCCTGCCGGAATACAACAAGGCGGTTGAAAGAGCGCGCGCCACAGAAGCGGTCAATATATTTTCAATACTTGAAAAATCAGTGGATCTATGGATTTTGAACAATGGTTTTAAAGAGGCCTCTTTTTTGCCAGCAGAAGGAGTTCCTGCTACCGAAAGTTTAGATGTTGATATATCTTGCGTTCCTGTAGATAACGGTTGCAAGAGTAATTATTTTTCTTATTCTGCAGATATGAGTAGTGATTCAGTCGTAATATATGCGTATCGTAATGGCGGTACTCTGTATTATGTATTATACTCTGAAAAAGTTGAAACGGATTGGAATAGAAAATGCGGCTATTTTGATTCTATTGGAAAATCAGTTTGTGATAGGTTAAAATCTTATGGGTGGCAGGCTATAAAAGATTTTGATTATTAAAAAAACTCCCTAGGCATAAGCCTAGGGAGTTTCACATATCTAAAACTTATTTACAGTACGTCCGCCATATTTACTTCCTGCGGTTTGACCGTGGCGGCATCTACCGTGGCTTTGGCGGCCGCCTGAGTATTAGCAACAGATTTTTTTACAGCCGTTTTGCGGGCGGCCGCATTTCTGCGGGCCTGCGTGGCGCGGCGTTTGGCCGTGTTTCTTTTGGCGGTGGCATTGGTTTTAGACTTGTTTGCCGTAGCCTTGGCTTTTACGGCTTGCGCTTTGGCCTTGGTTTGGGCGGCAGTTGTGGCGGCCTGCGTTTTTTGCACGGCTTCTTCGCTCTGCGCTTTCACCTCGGCGGCGGCTTCGGTTACTTGCGTATCAGCGGCCGTTAAGCGGCGGTTGATTTCTTCTTCCATAGCCGCTTCCTTTTGCGCTCTGGCTTCTTCCAACTGTTTTTGCAAGCGTTCCAATTCCGGGTCGTTTTGGTATTCTTGTTCCACTTGCGCGCGGACCTCGGCGGCTTTTGCTTCGGCCGCGGCCTTGGCTTGGGCCAGTTCTTCCTCTTTTATCTGCTGTACGCGGGCTTCGTCTTGCGCAAGTTGGTTTTCCAATTCTTGCACTTCGGCCTGCTTTTGCGCCTGGATTTGCAAGGCCTGTTGAACAACCTCGGCCTTTTTAACGCCCAATACATTAGCCGTTAAAGAGTTCGGCAAATATTGGTCCGTAAGCGTAAAAGCGTTTTCGCCATTATTGTTGGCGGCGCTGACTTCGGCCCCTTGCTGGATGAGGAATAGGGCGGTCTTGTCGTTTTTAGCCTTGATAGCCGACAAAAGCGGCGTGTTGTTTTCGCGGTCGCGCGAATTGATGTCCGCACCCGCCTTTAACAGCGCCTGCGCGGGGGCCACGTCCGTAGCGTAAACGCTATAAACGATAGCGGTGCGGTCTTGAAAATCCTTTTCGTTGGGGTTAATGCCTTTTTGTTTGAGCAAAATGTTCAAGCACTCTTGCTGGTTTTTGGAAGAGGCGCGCATTAACGCGGTTACGCCGTTGTTATCCTTGGCGTTTACGTCAGCACCCAAGGAAAGTAAATTACGGAGCGTATCGGCCTGCCCTTGTTCTACGGCGTAGAAAATCGGCGTGCGGCCGGAAAGGTCCGCAATATTTACATCGGCCTTACCGGTGCGGACGAGCAGGCGGACAGTGTCGCTATGGCCTTCGGCCGCCGCGGCGGAAAGGGCGGAAAGCCCCGTGGCCGGGTTGCGGTAATTTACCATAGCCCCGTGAGACAAAAGGACCTTTACATTGTTGTTTAACCCTTTTTGCGCCGCATAAATAAGGGGCGTGTTACCCGCGTTGTCGGGCAGATTTACCGCCGTGTTATCAAGTGCGATTAAGTTAGAAATCAATTTGGCGTTGTCCGTGCCCGAAGCGTAAATAAGGGCGGTTTTGCCCAAATCGTCCTTGGCGGTTACATCGGCGCCGTGTTTGACGAGGTAGGCCACCACTTCGGTATTGCCTGCGGCCGCGGCGGAAATAATCGGCGTTACGCCATAACTGGACGTATCGTTTACAACGGCTTTGCCGTCTTCCACGAGCATTTTGATAATTTCCATATTGCCCTTTTCGGCGGCAATGGTAAGCGGCGTAATCCCTGCGTAGTTTTTTTCGTTTACGTTTACGTTGGCGTACATCAGCGTGCGCACGCGGTCCACGTCGCTGATTTTGACGGCGCGGACCAAGGACGTATCATAGACGTATTTGGTCTTGGCACGCGGGCGGTTGCCCAAGGTGTCGCCTTCGTATTTCTTTTGTTCGGCGCCAAACAAGGTTCCGCGGTAAATATCGCCGGGGACTTGCGTGGCTTGCTGGGCGATGGCGTCGGTGGCGGAACGCGGGGTGCGTTCACCCAAGACCACGCCTTCATACCCTGTGTAGTAGTCGTCTTGGCTGTCGGCGTTTTGCGCCACAAGCGGACTGACGGCTAGTGTGAAGACAAAAATGAGTCCTAGTTTTTTCATATATATAACCTCCCTCCAACTATTATATTATAACCAATGCAGAGGGAAAAGTTTTAAATTTTTTTACGGAAGGGGGTGTTTTTAGGTAATCTGAAAGAATTATATCTAAATAATGCTAAATTTTTAACATAGGACTTGCTTTTTTTTGTACTAGGTTGTATTATAGTTAGTATAAAGGCCAGTAAAGGCCGACGGATTTATCCCCCAGAACCTTTCGATTTACCCCCCGAACGGTTCTGAACAAAAGGGCCGGGCACATCCCCCGGCTCTTTATTTTTTGTTTTCTAAACAGAAAAACCAAGCAAAAAGATTTCTTTAATAACTTATATACTTTTTTTGAAGGAAAGTATCAAAATTTATTTTTTCTTTTTCTCGTGGGAGAAAAAGAACCAAAAAGACCAGCGGGTCGGCGCCCATAAAAGGCAGTAACGGCGGGTATTTTTACAACTTGCCTTACCAGGCTCAAACAAGTAAAAATACTCCTCCGCCTTATACGCCTTTTATATGCGGGCAAGACCCGCAGAACAACTAGAAGCGGAAAGTGCTTGTTTATGCCAGCATTTTTGAAAGTTGCCCAACACGGAGCGTGTCCCTGTTTTTTTCATAAAGTTGTCATCCCCGAGGGTATGCCGGCGCGGAGCGCTCGGGGATCTGGTGTTATTAAATAAAGAAACAATAACAACAATATAAAAACCCGCACTCGTAAAAGTGCGGGTTTTTAAAACACAAGTATTTGGTTCAACTGCCAAATTACAGAGCAATCACGCTCACCGGGGTCCTGCGGACTGCGGGAGCAAGTTCTGCCCTGCTCGCGCAGCGCTTACAGAGCGATGGCGCTCACCGGGCAGGTGCCGGCGCAAGAACCGCATTCAATGCATTTGGAAGCATCAATGTGTCTTTTGCCGTCCACTTCGCTGATGGCGGCTACGGGGCAAGAAGATTCGCAAGCACCGCAGTTAATGCAAACATCCGGATTTACTTTATAAGCCATAAAATAAGTCTCCTATTAGGTTAAGTTTGTATATAAATTATACCAAAATTGTTTGGCGGCGGGTATGGGGTTCCCCCGCCCGTCGGAAGTGCAGCCTTGTATTCATAGGGCGGTTTTGGTAAAATATAAAAGTAAGGAAAAACTAACTTTTATGGAAAAAGAAACTTCCCGCACTTTATACTCTTTAAAACCGGGCAATACCGCCCAGATTAAAGAGATTCAAACGGATGGCAAAATGGCCGAAAAATTAGCGGCTATGGGGATCGTCCGCGGACAATTTATTACCCGCAAACCCGGGTCCAGCCCGGTGGTTGTCAGCGTTTCGGGCACCGAGGTTGCTCTCGGGCGCGAAACTGCTAAAAAAATTATCGTAACCGCTAAAAAGAATACCTTTCTGTTGGCCGGAAACCCCAACGTGGGCAAGAGTCTTATCTTCTCGCGCTTGACGGGTATCGGCATTATCTCCTCCAACTTTCCGGGTACGACGGTGGGCCTAAACTACGGGCAAACTGTGTTTGACGGTGAGTCCTACGATATCATTGATATCCCCGGCCTCTACCGCTTGGAAGAAGAGTGGGTATTGGAAGGCAAAAAACATAACCTGTTTAAAGAATTGGAGTACGATTTTATCGTATGCGTGGCGGACGCTTCGCACTTGGAGCGCAACCTGTATTTCCTGTTGGAAATTATGCAACTTAAAAAGCCCGTTATCCTTCTGTTAAACAAGTATGACGAAGCTGTGCGCAAAGGGATTCAAATTAACGTAAAGGAACTGGAAAAGCAACTGGGCATCCCGGTCATCCCCACGGTCGCCACGACGGGCGAGGGCTTAAAGGAACTTTCCTATCAAGCGGCGCGGATTGCTTCGCACGAAGCCGTTTTGAGCAGTTTGAATATTCCCGCCGACCCGGAAGAAAAATGGCACATTATCGGCCGCATTATCCAAAAGGTGCAAACCATTAAGCACAAACACGCGTCCTTTTTGGAGCATTTGCAGGGCTGGGCGACCACGCCTGTAACAGGCCTGCCGATTGCGCTGTGTGTGCTTATTCTGTCGTTCTTTTTGGTCCGTTTTGTGGGTGAAAATATTATTGACCTGTTGGACCCGCTGTATGAAAATTATTACGTTCCGTTCTTGGAGCATATTTTCAGCGCGATTAAAGACAACGCGTTTGGGATGCTCCTGCTGGGCGACGGCGGCGAAAACTATTTCGGCGTGCTGACTGACGGCTTGCATATTGCGCTTATTGACGTAATGTCCTATGTGTTGGCGTTCTATGCGCTGTTGGGCTTCTTGGGCGATTTGGGCTACTTGCCGCGCCTGGCTGTGCTTTTGGATAGTTTGCTCCACAAGGTTGGCCTGCACGGGTACGGCTCTCTGCCCATTATGTTGGGCTTTGGGTGCAAGGTTCCGGCGGTAATGGGTATCCGCGTGTTGGAAACCCGCCGCGAACGCATTATTGCCTTGGCGCTTATTTTGGTGCTGGCGCCGTGTATTTCCCAAACCGCAATGATTATTTCCATTTTGTCCCCCTACGGCCTAAAATATATGCTGATTGTATTTTTCGCCCTGTTTGTAAACGGTATTTTGGCGGGGACGATTTTAAATAAACTGATGAAGGGCGAAACGCCTGAACTGTTTATGGAAATTCCCTCGTGGCAAATTCCGCAATGGCGGCCTTTGCTGCGCAAGTTGTGGATTCGTATGAAGGAATACTTGGGCGATGCCCTGCCGCTTATTTTGGTGGGTGTGCTGTTTGTGGATTTAATGCAACTTTCCGGCCTGACAAACTGGATTGCCAAAATTGCGCGCTACCCTGTGGAGCACATTTTGGGCTTGCCCGCGGACACAACTCCTTTGCTGATTTTGGGCTGTTTGCGCAAGGACGTGTCTATCGCCTTGTTACAGCCGTTTAACCTGCCGCCGCAAGAATTGGTCGTGGCGTGCGTGTTTATGGCAATGTACTTGCCGTGCGTGGCGACGTTCTTTGTAATGCTGCGCGAGAGTGGCTGGAAGGACACGTTTAGAGTGATAGCCTTAACGCTTTGTATGGCGTTTTTCTCGTCGTGGGTGTTACGGCTGATTTTGATGTAAATATTCTAAAAATTGTTTGGTATGAACCCCCCCGGTAAATATTTTTACCGGGGGTTTTCCATTACTGTTGCAAAATAAAAATATCAATAGGTGTACCCATTTCGTAGGGTTGGGAGTGGGAGAGGTTTTGCTCGGCGGGCGTTCCCCCCATACTTTTACAGGCCGCAACGGCCGCCGCATTGGTGGATTGCGCCCAGCACTCAATACGCCCCGGGTAAGGAGAATTGTCGTAATACATTGCGTAGGCTAACGGGATATTGCGCGTACCATATTTCCCGGCAAACCCTACTACCGCGTTTCCGGCCCGATTGATTACGCCCGAAGAGATATCTACCCAGTAATCACTGCAATGCATATGACCCGCCGTGTTGGAGGCACATCCGTTTAAGCCCCCTACATCCAGCGATTCTAAATCCTGGGCTTGGTTATAAGAGCCCGTCGCCATATAATAGGCTTCTACGGCGTTTTTGATAGTACGCACATTGGGCATTAAGCGGCCCAAGCGCGCCTTTAAAACGGCGGTTTCATACTGCGGTAGGGCGACGGCGGCTAAAATGCCTATGATAAGTACAACAACCAACAACTCAATAAGCGTGAAGCCGGATGATTTTGTTTGCATAAGTTTCTCCTTTATAAACTGTTTTTGGAAAATTGACGCAAAAAAACGGCTGCTATATTTGAGCCAGAAACGCTAACCCAAGCATATAACAGCCGTGGTTTGCCACCCTTTCGGGCGGCAAACGCTAGGAGTGAACCGCGCGGGTAATTAGGCCGCTTGCTTCACTCCTTAATCGGCTGTTTTTGGAGCGTTTCTGTGCCGCTTTCGGCGGCTCTCCGTATTCTGCATACGGTTCCAAAAACAGATGAATTTTTTTTAATCCGGGAGGGAACTCCCCCTCCTTCTAGTCCGTAATGTTGTAACTGCCGTAACGGCCGATATCCACAGGTACCGGGATTTCCGTCCCCAGCGGGCCGTCAAAATACATCGTGCCCGTTAAGTGGTAGTCCAGCGTGCCGCTGCCCATACTGATAAGCCCTAATAACTTGCTGTTAAAGGCCGACATCGGCACCGTGATTTTGGCCTTGGCGTTCTTGGTGGCGCGCGGTTCAATGCGCACATCTTTTAGCGTAACGTCGGCCATTTTATCGTCGTTGGCAGTTAATACTCCTTCAAAGCGTTTTACCGTGGCGGCTTCGGTTTTATTGGGGTTGGTGATGGCTACCACCACGTCAAAGCCGAACGAGGTTAAATTGTAATCCGTCAGTTCCACGCTCTTTAAGGCGAACTGACAGTTGGCTACGTTTTGCGCTTCCTTTACCGAGGCGCACGCGGCAAGCATACCCGCGCAAAGAATAAATAAAAACAGTTTCTTCATTTAATCCTCCCAAATCACAAGATAATAAATTGTATAATAAATTAACCCTTTTATGGAGAATTTTATGAATCCTTTGCAACAAACCATTTACAACCGCTTTGCCCGTTATGTGGCGGTGGAGACCACCAGCGACCCCACCAGCAACGTAACCCCCACCACGTCCAGCCAAATTTCCTTTGCGCATAAATTGGCGGACGAAATGCGCAAAATCGGCTTTGCCGAAGTAGAGGTGGACGAATACGGCTTTGTAACCGGGCTTATCCCGGCCAATACCGATAAAAAATCCCCGACGATTGGTCTTTTTGCCCATATGGACACCGTTTGCGATTACAACGGCGCCAACATCCGCCCGCAAATTCACGAAAATTATGACGGCGGTACGCTGACTATCAACGCGGATAAAAAGATGTTTTTATCGCCCGAAACCGCCCCTAATTTGAAACTTTGCAAGGGCGACACTATCATTACCGCAGACGGCAATTCTTTGCTTGGCGGCGACGATAAAATGGGCATTGCCGTTATTATGTCTTTGGGTGAGTACCTGTTGCAGCACCCCGAAATTAAACACGGCCCGGTAAAGGCCGCGTTCACCATTGACGAGGAAACGGGTACGGGCATCGCCTATTTTGACGTGAAGAAATTCGCGGCTGACTTCGCCTATACCATTGACGGCGCGACCTTGGGCGATATTGACTGCGGCAATTTTAACGCCGATACTGTAACCATTAATATTACGGGCAAATCCTGCCACCCCGGTTCAGCCAAGGGCTTTATGGCGAACCCGGTGCGTATTGCGGCGGATATTATTTCCTCCTGGCCGGAGGACAAACTGCCGGAAACTACGGACGGCGAGGACGGCTTTGTGCTGTTTAAAGACATTACCGGCGCCTTGGATACCGCTTGCGTGCAAGGTATCGTCCGCGAGCACGATTTGGCGAAATTTGAGCAGTTTAAAAAGGATTTGACCGCCCTCGTAGAAGAAAAGAGAAAAAAATATCCGGCGGCCAAAATTGAGGTGGAGTTCAAGGAACAATACCGCAATATGCGTGATATTTTAAAGAAAAATCCGCAGTCTATGGATTTGTTGGAAAAAGCCTTAAAGGAAAACCAGGTTCCCTACCGCTTGACGCAGGCGCGCGGCGGGACGGACGGCTCCCAACTCTCTTTGCGCGGATTGCCTACGCCCAACATTTTTGCGGGGTACGAAAATCCGCACGGCCCGTATGAGTGGGTGAGTATGAATTGGGCGGAAAAGGCCTTCCACGTGTTGGAAAGCGTGATTAAGGATGCCGCCAAATAACTTGTAGTGCTTTTGATTGTTTTAGCCCCGGGGATTTTCCTTGGGGCTTTTTTATTAATCCGCTATGTGCGGCCCGCTAGGGTGCGGCCTGCAAGGTGTGGCCTGCTCTACGAGCCATTTTAATGAAAGAATATCTATTCGCGTACCGTAAAAAGTACATAAAAAAATATCCCCGCGTTGGCAGGGGTATTTTTTACTTTTAAAAGGCTTATTGGCCTTGGTACGGCTGGGCCGCTTGTTGGGCGGGCATCGCGCCTTGGTTTGCGGAATCTAACAGGTTTTTGGCGTCGGAAATGGTCGGGTCCAACGCTTTGGTTACCGCGTTATAGTTAAAGCGGTAAGAGATTTTGAAACTCTGCGGATTCTCCGGCGGAACCTTTACCAAAATGGAATAATTGTCCGGGTCCACGGCGGTGGAAATATCCCAGGTAATTAAATTCTTGGCGGCCGGGTGCTTGGCTTCAATAAACTGCTGTAACGTGTAGCCGTTCATCAACGGATAGTTCTTCACGTCGCTCAATACCGTATCAAGCGGATTTGCGGCAGGCTGCGCCACATTTACCGTGGCGGCCTGCTGGGGCTGGTTACCCAACATTTCATCCATTTCAGCGCTCTGCGTTACCGTTTGGGTAGGTTGCTGTTTATCGGCAAGCAGGTTAAACTGCGCCGGGATTAAGTTCATAAACGCCAGCATTACATAAATGAGTGCGGCCAATACTACGGCAACCACTACGCCTACGATGGCCTTTGTCATATTGCCAGAGGGCTTTACGTCGGCACTCTTTACATCGTGCTGGGTGTTGATATCGTCGTCTAACCCTTCAAAATGCAAACGTTCCGTTTGGGCCGGTTCCGGCACCATAGGCACCGTTTTGATGTCCAGTTTCGCACCTCGTTTGGTTTTAATGGTGTTTTCCAAAATCACTTGGGAAACCGTAACATCTTTCGGTGCGTCGGCGGCGGGTTCGGCCTCTTTTTCGGTCTGTTTGAGCGGGGCTACCATTTCCTGCAATTCGGTTTTGCCCTCGTTCGGGTCAACGCTTTGCTTTTTGGCGTTTAAGTTGGTCAGTTCCTTGGGCAGTTCGTTAGAAGCCTGGGCAGGAGGAACAAAGTCCGAAATTAAATAGGTGGAACCCTCTTTGAGTTCAATTTCGGTCAAATCGTTGGGATTGCCTACCGGGAGCGGTTTATCAGCCGTTTGGTCGCTAAATTGCGGCACTTCCTGCGCCGGGGCTTCTTCTTGCGCCGCAGGCGTTTGGGGCTGGGTTTGTTGATTGTTGTCAATACCAAACATCTGCTCCACCGATTGTTCGGGCTGGTTGTCGCGCTCGGCAAAGGCTTCGTTTAAGTCTTCATCGGTAATCAGCACTCCTTCGGGCTTTTCGGCCTTGGCACCCGGGACAAGTTCTTGCATCGTTTCTTCTTTTTCGTCGGTGGTGTCGGCCTGAGCGGCGGGTTTTGCTCCCGCTTCGTCCAAGGACGGCAAATCGCCGTTAAAGGCCGGAGCCACGGCTCCGGCCGGTTGCTCTTTTGGCTGCTCGGCCGGCGTATCGGCGGGCATATCCGCAGGCAACTGGTTGGCCGGAAGCACGGGCTCTTCCTTGGCGGGTTCTTCTTTATCCGCCGCAATGGAGAGCGCGGGCGCTTCGTTTGTAAAATCTAAGGTTTTATTTTCCGGCAACGGCTCTGCGGCGGCTTGTTCCACCGTTTCAAAGCCTTGCGCGGGCTGTTCTTCCTTTTGTTTGAGCCCTTCGGCGGCGGCCAACCCGGCTACCGCACCAGCGGCGGCCGCGGCGGCCATTTTAAAGGTGGCTTCCTTCTTTTCTTCTTCTTTTTCTTTAATGACTTGGTCTAAAACATCTTCTTTGGGGGCGGCACCCAGTTCAGCCAAGAAGGCTTCTTTGGCGGCTTCTTCCGCTTTGGGGGCCGCTTCTACGGTTTCGGCGGTAAGGCCGGAAACTTCTTTGGCTTTTTCCTCTTGGGCTTTTTTGTTGGCGTCGGCTTGGCTGGCTAACATTTTGGCCTGTTGGGGCGTAAGCAAATCTTGGAAGGTGCTTTCTTTTTCTTCCTGGGTCTGAATCGGCTTTTGTCCGTATAAGGAATCAAGCGCGGAGCGGAGCACCACGGCTTCTTCGGCTTTGGAGCCTAAGGTTACTTCGGTTGGCGTGTCGTGCTTGGTTTCGCCCAAGTCCACGGGGCCCAACATATCAAGCGGTTTTTCCTCTTTATTGGCCGCTGCGACAATATTTTCCGCCTGGGAAACCAAATTTTCCGTGTTTTCAATAGCGTCCGATTCTAAATGTTCTTCTTCAAGCGGTTTGCGCGTAAGGGTGATGGTGTTGGCACGAGCGTCGTCTTGCGGCGGAATATAGGCCGGGTGGTCGCTGGTTTCCAAATTGCGGGTGTTTTGCGTGGCGATGGCCTCGTCCAGTTTAGATTGCATATTGTCCAATTTGGACTGCAAGCCCGTAATTTGGCTGGTTAATTGTTCCAATTTCTCTAATAAAAGCGAGAGTTTGCCGTCGGCAGGCTCGGCAGAAGCCGCAGCAGCCGTATTGTCAGCGGCGGTCGCAACAGGTTCAGCCGCTTGCGTTTGCGCGGGTTCGGCAGCCGGCTGTTGGTCGGCAACGGCGTCAAATTCAAACACGCTGGATGCCTTTACCCACTCTTGGTTGCCGCCGGAAGCGGAATTTTCCGAGCAAATCAGCGTATCAGGGGTAAAGCCGTTAAGCGTTACCAGTTTGTTCTCTTCGTAAGGACCTTCTACTTTATCATTGATATAGACCCAATATCTCATTGTGTATTCACCCTATATAAAATAAATATAACACGGTACGATAAAAATATAGCAAATTATCGCGTAATTTAACAGTATTTTTTTAGTTTTTTATTTTGAAGCGGCCCGGGCCTGTTTGTAACTTTCCAACAGTTCCTCTAATTCCGCCCGGCTGGTTTTACGTTGCTGGATGTTGCTTAACATATCGGTTAAGAGTTCCACCGACGAGCCGTTTTCCAACATTTCCAGCACAAACTGCGAAATGCGGCGGTTATAGGTGCCGTTTAGTTCCCCCACTAAGGTACGTAGGGCGAACATATGTTTTTCCCGGTCCGACTTCCAAAACGTAAACGGCGCGAGCGAGCGGTCAAAGAATTGCAGTAACTCTTCCGCAGGCTTGGTGCCGAGGTAACTCTTCATCAGTTCGGGCGCGAGGCCTTGTGTAATGGTTTTGGCCTTGATGTCGCGCAGGTACTGGGCCTGCTTGGCGGCTTCCTCTTGGCTCATTGTGCCCAAAAGCACCTTGCAGGCGAGTTCTTTATTGTCTTTTTCATCGGAGCAATGGGGCAAGGCCTTTAACAGGTCCGCCATTTCGTGCTCCAACTGTACAAAGGTTTTTTTGCCGCCAAAGCGGTCCGCGAGGTCGTATTCGTAGCCGCTGTATAAGTCCTTTTTGGACAGGTTTTGGCGCAAAATTTCTTTTTTCCGCACCAGCGAGGCTTGGCGGCAAGCATTATCAAAACTGTCGGCGGTGCCGTCCAACAGGACGCGCACGGCAAGGCCCAGGTTTTCTTCGGGACTGGAAACGTGCGGCAACTTTTTAAGCACGGCCTCAAAGGTGGCCGCAATGTCGCGCGGGGATTTGACCTTTAAATAGCGGCAGGCGATAATCAGCAAATCTTCTTCCAATAATTGTCCGTTTAAGAGTTTGGATAATGTAGCCACGTCCTGCGCGTCTTTGGGCGTAATTTTGCAAAGCATTGCGTGCGCGGCTAAGGAAGCGCAGAGGTGTTCGTCCGGGTTGAGCGATAAGAGTTCTTTGTGCAGACGGTCAAATTCCGGCTTAAACAAAATGCTGGCGGGCTGCGTGTATAAGAGTTGCAACTCGGCGGTTAATTTAACGGTTAAATGGTATTTGTCCGCTATTTTAAAAATATCCTTTCGGTTTTGGCGGATGGTTTTAGGGGAGTTTTGCAAAATCGTATTGGCCTGTTCCAACAGTTTGTTTACAGCGTGCTGGGCTTTTTCCTCATCCTTTAAGTCGGAGTCTTGCACATCCTTTAAAGCGGCGGCAAATTCCTCGTCAAAATATTTGCGCGAGGAAAACGAGGAATACACCTCTAACAGTTTGGCCGTATCCTTGGCGGGCGTTTCCAGCGCGGCGCAAAGTTCGGTCATAGAAGTGGCGTTGTTGTAAATGCGCAGTTGGCGCAGGGCCGCCGGGATAGTGATTTCGTCCAACAAAATTTTGGCAATAATCGTGTCTGTCATCGGCGAGTCGGAACTTAACTGGGCGGCAATGTCGGCAATGTCCTGCTGCAAGCGCGGCAGGGATTTTTTGTTTTCCAGCGTATAGACGAGTTTGGCGGCGTAGTCGTCGTCAATGCCGGGGAGCATATTGTAAATGGTGCCCAGCATACCGCTTCTTTTGTTGGCTTTTTCGCTCATAACGTATCCTTTCAGCAGGCCTTTAAAAAGGTGGAAATCTGCTTATTTAATTCGTTTACCCGGTCTTCGTTTTTGATAAACGCCAGGTTGGCGCGTATGCTTTCCACCGAGCATTTAATGCAGGCTTGCAACAGGTGGCGCGCGCAGGCGACGTCCGACATAATAATTTCGGCAATATCGCCCTTAACGGCTTCCACTTCCTTTAAACAATGTAGCGCGGCGCTGGCCGCATCGGCCGGAACGCGGGCCGCAAACAAGA
This sequence comes from Candidatus Avelusimicrobium stercoris, assembly GCA_002432025.1. Taxonomy (GTDB): domain Bacteria; phylum Elusimicrobiota; class Elusimicrobia; order Elusimicrobiales; family Elusimicrobiaceae; genus Avelusimicrobium; species Avelusimicrobium stercoris. Next base: position 60,780 of record DJFE01000019.1, read on the forward strand.
GCGCATCTTGCACGGCTTGCTCTCTTTCCGGGGCTTCTTTGGGGAGTTTTTTGGCGGTCAGATACGCGGCGTAAGCGTCGCCGTCTTTTTGAATATAGGATTTGAGTTCCGTTTTAAAGGCGGCCAGGCGTTTTAAACTTTGGGTCAGTTTGGGGCGGATATCCTCGGGCGTTGCCTTGCGTTTAAGCGTAGTGCCTACCGCCATCATCGCAAGCGCGCAGCCCATTGCCCCCGCCATAGCGGCGGAGGCCCCCCCGCCCGGTGTCGGGTCCGAGGAGGCTAACGCTTCTGTAAATCTATCCGCGGCGGTGTACCATTCCATAGCGCCCGCCTTACATAATGGTTCCGGATTCAAGGTCGGAATATTTTTTAATACGCAGCATTTTGAGGCGGTCCTCGTCAATGCCCGTGCGGCTGAAAAAGACGTGCTCAATCGCGCTTGCGGGCATAATATAACTGCCGCGTTTTACGCCCTTGGGGTCCGTTTTTAAACCGAGCCACACGCAGAAGGTGGTAATGTCGTTAAAATCTTTGGTTTCCAGTTCGGCCGCGGCGCGCTGGATTTTTTGCGCATCGCCAAAGCCGTTAGTCAGTACCGCGCTGTGGAAACCGCAGTTCTTGGCGGCGCAAATGTCGCGGTGCGTATCGCCGATGACATAGACTTGGTCGGGTTCCAGTTTGGTTTTAAATTTCTGTTCCGCGCGTTTAACGGCCGCTTGGAGCATTTCCTCGCGGGTGTGTCCGTCTTCGCCGTAACCGCCGACGGAGAAGTAAGAGCCCAGTTTGCTGGGTTCCAATTTAATTTTGGCACCCTCTTCCAAGTTCCCGGTTCCTAAGCCCAAGATAACATCCTTGTCCTTGGAGAGCATTTTTAAGAATTTTTCCACGCCGGGCACCAAGTCATACTTTTTGCAGCGGACGACGGCGTGCACTTCGGTAGGCAAAATTTCCAAATATTTGGCCTTCATTTTCTTCATTTCGGCGGCGGTGGGTTTTTTGCCTTTTTTGATAAGGGAATAGACAATGGAGAAATTATCTAAATCCGTCCGGCCCGAAATTAAACTGTGGTCAAACTCCGGCTCCACGCCGTAGAGTTCCTTAATGGCTTTGCGCAAAGACGTGCGTCCCGCGCCGCCCGCGTTTACGAGCGTGCCGTCCAAGTCAAATAAAACGAGTTTTTTCATTTCTTTTCTCCTTTGATAATGCCGGTAACGATATACGCGCCCGCCATAGCAAGCACCATACCCAGCACTTTGTGAATCGTAACTGTGTCCTGTTTAAGCAGGACGGACAAAACAAACGTCAACACCGGGTAAGACAAAATAATAGCCGTTGCCTTGCCCAAGTGCATATTACGGATAGCCGTGTACCAAAACGTGTTGCCGATAAAATAATTGCACACCGCGCTAAAAGCCAAGGTCCCCCACAAAATGCCTGAGGACGTAACAAACAACTGCGGGCCCTGAATCGCCCACAGCGCACCCGTCAAAACGGCCAGTACCGGGATAGCAAAAACAGCGCGCGCCGCCGCAATCAAAGCGGGCGGCATATCGGCGGGCAGTTTTTTAGCAAAAATGTGGCTTAACTGGAACATCCACAGACTGCCCAAAATCATCAAATCGCCCTTTAACTGTACAGACATCCCCGTCTGCCACAGCAAAACGCCTACGCCCAAAATAATCAGCGCCGAGCCAAAGAGTTGTTTCCCGGTCGGTTTTTCCCCCAATAAAAAGTACGCCATTACGAGGGAATAGACCATTTCAAACTGGTTTAAAACGGCGGCGTTAGTAGGCGTGGTGTAATTAAGGGCCAACATAAAAATTGTCATCGGCAAAGCGGTGCCGAAGGTGGCCATCAGCAAGCATTGCAGCCAAACACCCTTTTTAAATAGTACCTTGTGCCCTCCCGTTTTAAGCAGGTACGGCGTAAAAAGTAACGCAGCAACCACGCAACTGACAAGCATATACAGCGCAGAAGCCGCATAGGGCGTGGCAAATTTAGTTACCACGACGTTGGACGCTACAAAAAACCAAGCCAGCCAAATGGCGGCTACCGGGGATACTTTAAACATATATTATATTTTACCTAATTTGTAGGGTTAATGGCCCTCTTTTTTAACGGTAACGCTGACCCAATACGCCCCCGCGCACGTTACGGCCAGGCCGATTACTTGGTGCAGGGTAATGCTTTCAAACCCGACCAAGGCGGAAATTAAGAGCGCGAGCACCGGGTAAGAAAGGTAAATGGCGGTTACTTTGCTTAAATCCAGCGCGCGGATAGCCTTGTACCATACCACCATTGCAAGGCCGTATTTCAAAATACCCGTATAGGCCAAAACAGAGAACATTTGCACATTGGGTTTTAAAACAAAGGTTTCCTTCATTGCCCACATTACGGCTAAAATCACCACGAGCACCGGTAAGGCAAACAAGTTGCGCGCCATACCGATTACGCGGTGGTCCAAGTTTTGAGGGAGTTTTTTGGCTAATGTGGAGCCCGCCTGCAACATCCAGGTACTGCCGACGATGAGCAAATCGCCCGTCCAGCGCGGAGTGTATTGCTCTTTGACGAGGATGATGAGCACGCCCAGCACGATAAGCGCGCTTCCGGCCAGTTGTTGGCGGCTGGGAAATTCGCGCAGGAAAATGCACGCAAATAAAAGAGAATAAAAAAGTTCGCTCTGCTGTAAAATAGCCGCGTTGCCCGGCGTGGTGTAGTGGAGCGCAATAAGCGAAATGGTAAACGGCAGAGCCGTGCCAAAGGTGCCGATAAAGAGGAATTTCCATAAGGTTTCCTTGGCTAAGAGTTCCCCCCATTTGTGGTTGTTGGTAATCCACGGCGTAAAATACAGTACGCCGATAAGCGTGCCCAAAAAAACGAGTAAGGCGGGGCTAATCACGCCAACGGCATATTTGCCCGCTACGGGCGACAGGCCCACAATGGCCCAGCAGACCCAGGCGGCTAGTAAAGGTTTCATTTTTGTAAAACTCCGACGGTAATTAAGATGCTATATTATAGCATTTTGGACGCTAGACTTTGGCTTTGTTGGCTGCCGTTTTTTAAAGGGGGTTGTATCGTTTTTTTTTTTTGATAAATTTTAAGATGTAGTAAAATTTATCAAAAATGAGGTGTCGTGTGAAAAACTTGTTTACGGGCCGATTAGGCGGCTTTACGCTCATTGAGTTATTGGTGATGGTTTTGATTATTGGCATATTGGCGGCGGTGGCTGTACCGCAATACGAAAAGGCCGTTTGGAAAAGCCGCGCGGCGGAACTGCGGACCAATACGCGTACTTTGGCTACGGCGCAGGAAGCCTTTTATTTGGCTAATAATGATTATCCGCATCAGTTTGACGAATTGGATTTGGATATTAACTTACCTAACCGCGGGCGGTATTCCCAATGCGGTTTAACCACGCAGGATAGCCGCGGAAATGATAATTATGAACTGATTGTAAATAATAATTGGGGTTCTAGGCACTTTTTATCCTCTTCTATGTTTTTAAAGGGACCCTATAAATGTGGCGGGTTTACGTATGTCCACCCAAATACGGTAGCCACCGGGATAAGTGAAGACAAAATGTATTGCTGGGAATGGGCGGGCAGCCACTATACGGCCCAGTCGGGTGATTTTTGCGAGCGTGTAATGCAGGGGCATTATGTGGCGACAAATTGGGGTTACCGTATGTACGAACTGCCGTAAGGATATAAATGAAAAACCCCGGGATATTGATATCCCGGGGTTTTCTAAAACATATTAAACATTATTTGCAATATACCCAGCCGCCATCTTGCTCGCAATCGCTCCACATACTTCTAACTAACTTATATCCCTTAGCGTGGCTGGAACTGGAATTAGCGCGAACCCTGAACTCCCCGTTTGCTCTTGCCAGTAACTGAATCATATATTCCCCCCCATAGGGATAAGTGCCCACTGCATACCAAGCATCGCCTTCGCGTTTGAAATAAAAGAAATCATCTAACATCGTATTATCCCCACCGGTGGTAATGATATTACCGTTTTTATCCTTTATTTCAATACCCATTTCGTCCAAGGTGCACAGGGAGTTTCCCGTCGCCAGTTTGCACACGGCCACGTTATCGGCGATGTTGCGCACCACAGGAACCCATTTCATCAGGCGCGCTTTCATTACCGCCTTTTGGTATTGCGGCAACGCTACCGACGCCAAAATACCGATAATTAATACGACAACCAATAATTCAATTAATGTAAACCCTTTTTTCATAAGGTCCTCCTTTTGTACTGCTGTGGATATTGTAACTAAAATATCCCCATTTATCAAGGCCAAGAAATACTGCCAAAAATAAAAAAAATTTGTATAATAAGAGTGTTATTTTTATAGGAGATTTGCAAATGTACACCTTAACTTTGGTTTTGCACTTTATTGTTTGTATTTTGTTGATTTTGCTCGTTCTTTTACAGAGCGGCAAAGGCTCCGCCGCTGGAATCTTCGGCGCGTCGGGCGCGGATAACTTGTTTGCCAGCCCTACTGCCTTTAACGCTATTAACAAATTTACCGCTATTTTGGCGCTTATTTTGATGTGCACCTCCGTCGTGCTGACGATTGCTTCCAATAAAAAATCGTCCGCCTCGGTGTTGGACTCGGTAAAAGTTCCGGCCGCTACGGCCCCGGCTGTACCCGGCAAATAATTAAGTTTCCGCCTAAAAAAGCGGTAATTTAGTTGCGCGGCGCATAGTTTTTTAGTAATATATATATGTAGTCGCAAAGATGTTCTTTCAAACCCTCAGTAGTAAGATTTTCGCGCAGGTGGCGGAATTGGTATACGCGTGCGTTTGAGGGGCGCATGCCGCAAGGCTTGAGGGTTCGAGTCCCTCTCTGCGCAATAAATTTAAAAACCGGACGAAAGTCCGGTTTTTTTAATTTATACGCAGAGAGCAGGCAAACTGCCCCTGCGGGGGCGCCAAAGGCGTAGGGACGAGAAAGGCGCAGCGATGTTTTTGTTTGTGTGTATAGTTCTACTGCACACAAGGCAAAAACCGCGAGTCCGGCCTGCAAGAAAATTCCGTCAGGAATTTTACTGGAAGGCGAGTCCTAGTTTTAATAGTTTGCACCAACTGCCCCTGCGGGGCCACCCACTCTGACGGGATGACGCCAAAAACTATATATATGAAACTCCCCGAGCTCACGCTCGGGGTTTCTTTTGCTCCAAAATTTCAGCGTTGCTTAATTTTGCCCGCTACTAAACATAATGAGAAAACAAAGTTTTCTAGTAGCGGGTTCGCACACTCCATCCCTCGGGCTTACGCCCGGGGTTTATTGTGAGCAGTAGTTATAAAACCGGGCCTAAACAGCAGGCCCGGTTTTTAGCAAATGTTTTGTACTTGTCTGGCTTATTTCGCTAACGCGACTAAACCCGGCAATTCCTTTCGGTATAAAATGGTCCCGCCCTCTGAACGGTAGAGGGCGGGTTTGTGTCAACTAATCGTTTAACAGACCGAAAGGTCTTGTCGAACTACTTCGCTAAGGGTACGAGTCCGGGCAATTCTTTCTGGACGAAATAACAAAATCCCCCGCAAAGCGGAGGATTTTGTTTGTGTCAGCAGACTATTTAGCCAAAGCAACAAGTCCAGGAAGTTCTGCCTGTATAAAATAAGCCCGCGCCCTTGCGGACGCGGGAAAAAGCAAGGTCGGACAGAATTTCCGGCTTATTTGGCTAACGCCACCAAGCCCGGCAATTCCTTCCCTTCCACAAATTCCATACTGGCACCACCGCCGGTGGAAACGTGGGAAAGTTCCTTCTGGTTGAATTTGCCTTTTTTGAGCACGTTGACGCTGTCGCCGCCGCCGATAATGGTGGTCGCGCCGGCTTTGGTGGCGTCAATCATCGCTTGGGCAATGGCAAAACTGCCTTTGGCAAAGTTCGGGAATTCAAATACGCCCATCGGGCCGTTCCAGAAAATGGTTTTGCATTTAAGCAGTTCTTCGCGGAACGCGGCAATCGTTTTCGGACCGATATCCAAGCCCATCAAATCAGCCGGGATGTTGATGTCTTCCACGGACACGGGTTCGGTGGTTTCGGCAAATTCTTTACCGCACACGTGGTCCACGGGCAACAAGATTTTAACGCCTTTTTCTTGGGCTTTGGCCAAAACGGCTTTGGCTTCGTTTTCTTTTTCGGCGTCAAACAAGGACTTGCCGATTTCGTGGCCCTGTACTTTGAGGAACGTGTAAGCCATACCGCCGCCAATGACGAGTACGTTTACCTTGTCCATCAAATTGTTGAGCAACATAATTTTGTCGGACACTTTGGCGCCGCCGACCACCGCCGCAAACGGGCGGGCCGGGTTTTCAAGGGCTTTACCCAAAAATTCTACTTCTTTTTGTACGAGGAAACCCGCGCAGCCGGGCAAAAAGTCCGTAATGGCACTGGTGGACGCGTGGGCGCGGTGAACCGTACCAAAGGCTTCCTGCACAAAGATTTCGCCGTGTTTAGCCAACTGTTTGGCAAATTCGGCGTCGTTCTTTTCTTCTTCGGGGTGGTAGCGGAGATTTTCCAAGAGGGCAATTTCGCCGTTTTTGGTTTCGGCTACAACTTTATCGGCTTCTGGGCCTACGCAATCCTTGGCGAAATGTACCGGTACGCCGAACAATTTTTCCACTTCGGCGGCCACGGGAGCCAAACTAAATTCCGGCACTACTTTGCCTTTCGGGCGGCCCAAGTGGGCGATAAGCACGATGCGGCAGTTATTGTCAAGCAGGTATTTAATGGTTTTTTCGGTAGCGACGATGCGTTTGTTGTTATCTACTTTACCGTCTTTCAAAGGTACGTTGTAATCTACGCGCACCAATACTTTTTTGTTTTTCAGGTCCATATCCTGAATTTTTTTGATGCTGTCAAAATTCATAGTTTCTTTTGGCTCCTTTAATAATTCCCCCCGCCTTAACAGCGGGGTTTCTTTACTCTTTAATTTTACAAAATTTGGACGGCTCCGGCACGATTAGCGCTTTTGCGATTTGGCTAACAGTTGTAAAATTTCAATGTAGAGCCAAATAAGCGTAACCATTAAACTAAACGCGGCGTACCACTCCATATACTTAGGCTCGGCAAAGCGGGAGGTCATTTCGTCAATAAAATTAAAGTCCAGCAAAAAGTTTAACGCGGCAACAATGCACACCACCACGCTAATGCCGACAGACAGCGGCGAGTTGGACGTTAAATAGGCCGTGCTTACGCCAAAGAGCGATAAGATAAACGAACCGATATATAACACACAAATAGCCAGCGTGGCTGAGAAAATGCCAATCATTAGCCCACGGGATACCTTGATAATTTTTGTGCGGTAGATAAAAAGCATCGCAAAAAATACCAAGAACGTAATCGCCACTGCATTAAACACAATGCCCTTAAATTGGGCGTTGTATTGGGCCGAAATGGCGCCTAATAAAGCCCCTTCCAAGAGCGCATAAATGGGTGCGGTAAAGGCCGAAACGGACGGTTTAAAGGATGTAACCATCGCCAGTGCAAACGCTCCGATGGCGGATATCCCCATCGCTAGGCCGGATATTTGCGGGTTCATCCACGTAAACATTGCCCCCACCACGCATAAAAACAGCAGGCAGAAGGTTTTGTTAATGGTGCCTTGCAGCGTCATCGGCTGTACGGCACGGGCAGATTCTTGCGCGCGTTCAAACGCGGCTTCGTTAAACATAGGATTATTAGCCATATTTCCCCCTTTTGGTAAGATACTTTTATTTTATAAAAATTCGGCCAAAAATACTAAAAAAACACCCGCCTTTGGGGCGGGTGTAAAACTATTTAAAAAACGGCGTATTCATTTGGTTAAAAAATAACCTGTTTTTGATGCGAAACCAATCCTCCGGGCGATATTGTTGGACTGTTTGTTTAATAAATTCCAAATCCGCCTTGGTAAGCGAATACCAAGTGTCCGACTTGTGCCCCGTGTAGGTGTTTATGCTGTCGTCAATGGTCATTTGCAGCGCATAACCAAGCATTCCTTTGTTATAAGCGGCCAAAAATTCATTTCCGTTGGTATGCGAATAGATAAATAACGGGTCCGTGGCGGTGCCGGATAAATCGGTAATTCCCTCTTTCAGTTTAAAGGTATCGCTATATTCCTCCAACGGGGTTTTTATGTGGCGTTCACGCAGTTTATCCACTCCAAAGCGGGCTGTATGTATTTTGAGTGTGTTTTTTAAAGATAATACCGCCAAATGTGTTATATCTTCCGTTGCCAAAACATTGATGTAAGGGCCTTGGAAAATAAGGTTATCTGTCCAGATAAGCATTACTTGGTTATTGCGGGCAAACTGATTGGGCGCCAAGGCTTTTCCTCTTACGGCGGAACGTAACACTTTGCGGTCGTGGCGTTCCATATAGACGTGGTCCCCTAACATACGAATATCCTCTTTGGAATAATCCATACAAGTCCCGGCTAATAGCAACCAATGGGCATCCAACGCATAGGCCTTACACGCGATATTAGCCTTAAAGGGGCCATTGTCTTGGTTCATATTTTCGTCAAAGAATTTTTCGGAAATAGTAAAATCTACACGGAAATTTTCTTCGCTGGCGCCCTTGTTGGAGGGTTTGGATTTAACTATTTGTTTTGTAATCTGCGTTCCCAACTCATTTGTTCCGGCGGTTGCAGGCAAGACACCAGCCATAAATACGCAGGTCAACAACATAATCAGTTTGTACATTTTATATCCTTAATAGTAATATAAACTCCCTCGCTTGGCGAGGGAGTAAAGTGGCTATCTTTGTGTGTAGGCCGATACTGGGGAGTGTCCGAGCATTGCTCTTAATGCGAGTGCGGCTTTTTCCGAGGTAATGAAACTCTTGGCAGTCGGGAAGAGCGCTTTAAAGCCTTTTTGCAGGGCCGGAGTACGCACAGGCATAGCGAACTGGTAATAATCGGTATTGGCGATTTTAACGTGTTTAAACGCCTTTAAATTCTTGTCAGCGGCACTGTCGCCCTTATTATCATAATCATATACAAAACTTTCTTCTTGATAGGGGGTATCAAATTGGTCCAAGTAAATGCTAAACGTGAACCAATCGCTCTGGGCTCTTCTTTGCATTTCCTTAAAACAATCGTTTTTAAACGCCACATTGACCGTACCCAAGCCATTTTTTTCGTGGTAATCCATTAAAATTACGCTGCAAGTATAATTTTCCGCCGACCGTTCCATTTCGTCTGTGCGGAACTTGTGATAGTCGTTAAACCAAGTAATTTTAGCCTGCGTTTTTGCCTTGGCCGGGATAGCATTACAAGCCCGTTTGGATGCGGCTTTTTCGCGAGTGGCTTGCTTGTCGTGGGCTTTTTTCCAGTCAACATACGAAAGAATCTTTTTGTTATTTTGCGCCCATTGGGCAAAAGTGTAGGCATCAGCAGACCTATATGGTTGAGCCGAAGCCACAGCGGTTAATACACCAAGTGTTAAAGCAACTGCTAAAAGTTTTTTCATATTTTCTCCTTTTGGTTTCTTTTATATATTCTATACAACTATTTAACATTTTTCCAGTTCCCAAAAGGCCCACTTCCCCCAGGGCCAAAGGACCTATAAAAGGCAATACTGGGTTGCTCGTTCTTGCTTTTTCCCCAAAAACATAAAAAACCGGGACGCTTTAAAAGTGCCCCGGTTCTTCGTACAGGCTGTTAAATTACATCATACCGCCCATTCCGCCCATACCGGGCATTGCGGGGGCGTGAGCGCCTTCTTTTTCAGGGGCATCCGCCACCAAGGCTTCGGTAAGGAGTACCGTGCCGGTGATAGAAGCCGCATTTTCAAGCGCGGTGCGGACCACTTTGGCCGGGTCCACTACACCCGCCTTCAAGAGGTCGCAGTAAGTGTTGTTTTCGGCATCGTAGCCGTCGGCGGCGCCTTTCATACTAAGCACCTTGTCCACCACTACCGCACCGTCCAAGCCAGCGTTGGCGGCGATTTGTTTCAAGGGGGCCGTCAAGGCTTTCTTAACAATGTTGATACCCGTGCGGATATCGTCGTTGTCGGCTTTCAAGGCTTCCAAGGCCTTTTGGCTGCGGGCCAACGCTACACCGCCGCCGGGCACGAGGCCTTCTTCCACACCGGCTTTGGTAGCATTTTTGGCGTCTTCCACTTTGGCTTTTTTGGCTTTCAGTTCGGTTTCCGTAGCAGCACCTACGCTGATAACGGCCACACCGCCGGAAAGTTTAGCCAAGCGTTCTTGGAGTTTTTCTTTATCGTACTCGCTCTTGGAGTTTTCAATCTGTTTGCGGATTTGTTCAGCGCGGGCCGCAATGGCTTCCTTGCTGCCTTTACCGCTGACGATAGTGGTATTTTCTTTGTCCACCACTACGCGGGCGCATTGGCCAAGCATAGCGAGTTCGGCCTTGTCCAACTTAATGCCGCGTTCTTCGCTAAGCACTTCGCCGCCCGTCAAAATGGCGATATCTTCCAACATTTCTTTGCGTCTGTCGCCAAAGCCGGGGGCCTTGACCGCGCAACCCTTCAAGGTGCCGCGGAGTTTGTTCACTACCAAGGTAGCCAACGCTTCGCCGTCCACATCTTCGGCGATGATGAGGAACTGCTTGCCGCTTTGTACGATTTTTTCCAAAACCGGCAAGAGGTCGTTCATAGAGGAAATCTTCTTATCCGTAATGATGATGTACGGGTTTTCCAACACGCACTCCATACGTTCGGAATCGGTTACAAAGTAAGGAGAAATGTAACCGCGGTCAAACTGCATACCTTCCACAATATCCAGTTGGGTGGTAGCGGTTTTGCCTTCTTCTACGGTGATGACGCCTTCCGCGCCGACCTTTTCAATCGCTTCGGCAATCATATTACCGATTTCGCGGTCGTTGGAAGAAATAGTAGCGATTTGGGCTTTTTCTTCTTTGGTCTTTACGGGTTTGTGCATTTTGGCCAGTTCAGCCTTGGTGGCTTCTACGGCCATTTCAATACCCTTTTTAACGAGGGTCGGGTTGGCGCCGGCGGTAATGTTTTTAATCCCTTCGGTCAGCATTGCGTTGGCGAGCACCGTGGCGGTGGTGGTACCGTCGCCGGCTACGTCGTTGGTTTTGGAGGCGACTTCGCGGATTAACTGCGCGCCCATATTTTCAAACTTGTCTTCCAGTTCAATATCTTTGGCGATGGTTACGCCGTCATCAATAATAAGAGGAGAGCCAAATTTCTTTTCCAATACTACGCTTCTGCCCTTGGGCCCGAGCGTAACTTTTACAGCGTTTGCAACTTTTTCAATACCCGATTTCATTTTGGCGCGGGCATCGTCGCCGTACATAATTTGTTTAGCCATACTGATTATTTTCCCCCTATTACCCTAAAATACCCAAGATTTCGTCTTGGTGGATGATTAAATACGTTTCGTCGTCCAGTTTTACTTCGGTTCCGGAGTATTTGCCGTACAACACGCGGTCGCCTTTTTTAACGTCCATTGGCGCGCGTTCGCCTTTTTCGTTCAATTTGCCGGCACCGACGGCCAAAACTTCGCCTTCCATCGGTTTTTCTTTGGCGGTGTCAGGAATGATGATTCCCCCTTTCATCGTTTCTCTTTCAATGGGCTTTACGATTACACGGTCGCCCAACGGTTTAATTTTTACTTCTGCCATTTTCACTCACTCCTTATGAAGATATTGTAAATATAACGCCTGTGAGGTTGTTAGCACTCACTTTGGCTTAATGCTAATTTAGCATTTCTGTTTAAAATTGTCAACCCCCTTATTAGAGTGCTAATAAAGGGGTTGTTAAAATAAGGTTTTTTCAGGCGGAAATTACCTTCTGGAAAAGAACGTTTTTAAGCGTTGCTTAAAGGTAAGTTTTTTGGCCGGAAGAATTTTGATAAGGACGGCGGAAATATTATCCTGCCCGTCTTTATCGTTAGACACGCGCACCAGTTGCTTGCACAGTTTAACAATAGGCAACTGGCTTCCCTCGCGCAAAATATCGCCCATATCGTTTTCGGAAAGCCCCTTATAAAGGCCGTCCGAGCACAACAGCAGGGTATCGCCAATTTTGACCGGGAATTTTAACAGGTCAAATTCAATATTCTTTTTAATACCCATTGCGCGGGTGAGGACGTTTTGGATTTTGGAGTGGTCGGCCTCGGCGCGGGTTAAAAGGCCGCGGCGGACGTGTTCCATTGCCAACGAGTGGTCCGTGGTGATTTGGACAATCTTTTTATCTCTAAACAAGTACAGGCGAGAGTCCCCCACGTGTACGGCGGTGGCGAAATCTCCGTCAAAGAGTACGCCCGTCAAGGTGGTGCCCATCATACGGTAAATGTCGGACGATTGCGCCGTGGAATAAATGGCGGCGTTAGCCAAATTGGCGGCCATTAACAGTTTGCGTTCGGCCGGGTCCAGTTTGGGTAAGAAATTCTCCGGGATTTTTAATTGGTTGGTGTTTACCTTGCGTATGGTTTCCGCCAGTACGGACACGGCGATATTGCTGGCGATTTCGCCCGCGCTGTGCCCCCCCATACCGTCGGCCACTACGCCAAGGCCCAAGTCGGAAGAAATGAGCACGTTATCTTCGTTTTTTTCACGGATTTTGCCAATGTCGGTTACGGCCGCAAATTCAATGTCAAAACTGCTCATAACTCCTCCTCTTTAAACAAAATAGTGCCCGCACACGAGCAAACGCCGAACAGGTAAAGCATTACGATTAAGAAGCCGTAGGCGTTGTTATCTTGTGCGTAATGGTTGAAGTTGTAGAGTGGCAAACTGACCGCATAATCCCACACGGAGAGGTGCATTTTGTTTTCCCCGCCGTGGTAATATTGCTGTAAGAAATGGATAAACAGCGGTCTTGTCTGCTCATTAAACACACCCGGGGCCACGCGGTTGATGCGGGTTTCCAAGAACGCGTATGTTTCTTCCTCGGTCTTTCCGGTCAGTTCGTTGGTTTTATCAATTTCAGCAAAGGTTTGACGCTGGCTTTTAATGCCTACCAATTTTTCCATACGGGCGTTAGATTCAACGTCGTGGGTAGAGGCTACTTTAATATGGTCGGTTAAGGCCGCCAAGGTCTTGTTGGTCGTTTCCGTTAGGCCGGATACCGCATATACCCACATCCCGCCAATGCCCAGTACCATCAACACAAACGGGAAGAGAATACTGTTTTCCCGCTTGACGAGCAGATAATAGGCGGATAAGAACCCGCAGAAGAGCGCCGCATAAAAGACTACCTGTATGGTAATGTTTTGGCTGGCCGGCGGAATAGACAAGTGCGCCGCCAAAAACGCGGTTACCATAGAAAAGATAAGGAGTGCGGTGCCCAACACGCCTTGCGCAATGGAGCGGTTTACGCGCCAGCACAGCGACAATCCCCACGCGGTGGCCAGTACCAAATAGCACAGGTAATATTCCGGCGTAAAGAGGTATTGCCCCACTTGGGATAAGTCCATAAAGGCCGCTTCGGGAGTGAATAACCCCGTCATATACGACACTGCCGCCAGCACTAAAAGCAGTGTGGTGGAGCGCGAAAAGGCTTTTATGGCGGAAGAGGCGAAGATAAGCAGCAGGGTAACGGCTGCTACACCTGTCATAAGCGCCTGGTTGGGCTCGTACTGGGCCGCAAAGAACGGATTAAACAGGTTGGATAAAAAGCCTGCCGTCAGGTCCGTATGCACGGAGCAAATCTTGCCGAACGTATAGAAAACGTAAATAATCCCGGCGGCAAACGCCATAAAGAGCGGTACTAAAAGGATGAATTTTACAATATCCGTAGCCGCCGCTTTAATGGCTGGTGCTGGGCTTGGGCGCATTTTGCGCACCTGTTTGGCGGGTACAAACACATTAACGGGTTTGACATCTTGTGCCGTCATCATTTGCGGTTCCGGCTCTTTTTTAGGAACCTTGGGCGTATCGGGAATATCCGCCGCCGCGTTTATGCTGGGCATAAGCGAGGGCAGACGGGCCGAAGAGGTGGTTTTGGGGCGGGCCGCCGCTTCCTGTGCGCGGGCTTTGGTAATGCTCTGCGTGGTGGGCATTTCCTCTTTTGCGATTTTTAACGGACCTTCCTCGCCCAAATCAATAGCGCGGCCGGAGTTGCCCATTTTTACGCGCAGTTGGTCCTCCGCGCGCATTTTTTGGAAATACTGATAGGTTTCCTTGGCGGTTTGGAAGCGGTCATCCGGGTTTTTGCTCATCAGTTTTTGCACCGCAAGCGCAAGCCAGCCCGGCATATCCTTGCGGATTTTGGCCGGATTGGGCACCGGATCGTTGATGTGCTTTTGGATGATGTCAATGGTATTTTTGCCATTGTACGGAAATTGCCCCGTCAGTACATAGTACATACTGGCACCGACGGAATACAAATCCGCGCGTGTATCTAGGTCCTTGCCCAAGGCCTGTTCCGGCGCGATAAAATACGCCGTACCGGCCAGTTCGGTGGTTTTGGTGGAGCCTTTGCTTTTATCCACTTTTTTGGCGATACCGAAGTCCACCACTTTGGGCTGCATTTGCGGGTTAATTAAAATGTTGGAGGGTTTAATATCCCGGTGGATAATCCCCTTTTCGTGTGCGGCGGACAAACCCTGTAAAACGCCTTCAAACAAGTCCAAAATCAGCCCAATCGGCAGGACTTTGTTGCGTTTTAACATCATTGAAAGGGTTTGCCCTTCAATAAATGACATTACAATAAAATAATAGCCCTTTTCCTTTCCGACGTTATACACGTTTACAATGTTGGGGTGGTCCAATTCCGCAATAGCGCGGGCTTCGGTTAAAAAGAGTTCCACCGCTTTTTTATCGTTAGCCAAGGCGGGGCTTAAAATCTTTACGCAGACGATGCGGTTTAAGGCTTTGTGGCGCGCTTTATATACCGCGCCCATACCGCCTTCGGCGACTTTATTCAAAATTTCGCAACCGGAAATTTCTTTTCCAACCAACGAGGGAGTATTGTTCATATGTTCCTTTACAACCCAAATATAAAAATCTTTAAATGATGATGCAAAAATTGCTTGATTTTATGATAACCAAGCAATAGAATATAGTTATAGTTAATCTTATCATATTTTACGGGAATAGTTATAGTCTTTTTACGGGGGTGTTTTATATGAGCGAAAGCAGTTTTACTTTACTTAGGGATATTGGTGCGTTGCCGCTTGAAAATAACGAAGAGGTCCGTTTTAGTATTGATGCGTACCGCGGGTTCCGCTATGTGTCTGTGCGGCGGTATTTGCTGACGGACTCTTTCAGCGGGGCCACGCGCGATGGCGTAACGATGACGCCGGAAATCCTGCGCGCCTTGGAGCCGCTTGTGTCCGCGTTGCCGGATGACATTACGGCCGTAAAGGACGGCACGATTGGTAAGTTTGCCAAACGCCCGGGCATTTGCATTGTGGCTTCTATTGGTACTTTTAAGAGCCGCCGCGGCTTGGACCTTCGCCAATGGCAGGAAGATGTCGGGTTTACCAAAAAAGGCATTTGGCTGCCGCTAGAAAAACTGCCGGAAATAAAAAAACTTTTTGCGGCCACCCGCCAGGCCTTGGACGAAAAGCCCGAGGACGATTTTTAGGTCCTGTTGTAAAGTAAAAAGCCCCGCTCGTTTGAGCGGGGCTTTTCGTCTGTTTATTTGTGTAATTCTTCGTGCGGTGCGGGCAAGTTGTGGTGTTCTTCCAGCATTTCCTTGGCGTTTTCAAAAACGCGGTCGGGCAAAATGTCCCTCATACATTTAAAATGGCCCAAGGGGCATTTCTTCCCCCCGTGCAACGCACACGGGCGGCATGGCAAATCCTTTACCTCTACCACTCTGTGCCCTTCCCCATACGGAAAGAAGCCCAGTTCGCGCGTGGTCGGCCCAAAGATAGCCAAGGTCGGCACATCAAAGGCGGTGGCAATGTGCATAGGCCCGGAGTCATTGGTGATAAAGAGTTTAAAGTGCTTCATTAACGCCATTAAATCGGCCAGGCTGGTTTTGCCGCATAAGTTGGCGGCGTGCCCTTGGGAAAGTTGGCAGATTTTTTCGCCCAAGTCGGCGTCTTTATGCCCTCCGCCTACGAGTACTGCCTGTACGCCCAGTTCGGTTTGCAGGCGGCTAATCAGTTGGACAAAATACTCCATCGGCCAGCATTTGGTTGGCCACGCGCTTCCGGCGTGAATACCGACGAGTGTTTTGCCTTCCAAGTTAAAGTCCTTCATTAAGCGCGCGACGTTTTCCTCGGCGGACGGCGCATAGCGCATATTGAGTTTTTCGGCCTTGAATTTTTCCTTTACAATACCCTGCAAAAGCGAAAGGTTGCGCTCGGCATCGTGAATCATCCAAGAGAACGGCACTGTTTTGGTGTATAAGAACCACCCCTCGCTGGACGTAAACCCAATGCGCACGGGCACGCGGGAAAGCCAAGCAATAAGCGCGCTTCTAAAACTGCGGTGCGGTACGAGCAAGATATCAATGTGGGACTCTTTAATGGCCTTAGCCGTCTTCCACACGCCGACAATTTTATTCCAGCCGCGTTTATCGTTTAAGATAATTTCGGAGACTTCCTTCATCGGTTTAAAAATATCTTCCGTTTGCGGGCGGGTAATAACGACGATTTTTGCCTCGGGGAAGAGTTTAGCCGTTTTTTGAATAAGCGGCGTAGTCAGTACGCTGTCGCCGATGAACGAGGTTTGGAAGATGCCGATTTTGTTTACCTTTTTCCCGGCCAGGTTGGCATCTTCGTAGGCCCAGTCGCCCAATTTCGGTTCTTTGTACTTAATTTCAATACCCCACGGTTTAAGGGCTTCCAAATATTTTTCCAAGGTGTGTTTTTCAAGCACCAGGGACGTTTTGTGGAATTTTACGAACATCCGGCGCGCCACGGAGTTTTTGTCGTAGCGGACGCGGTGCGGAATACGGCTGAAAAAGCCCATTAAAATACTTTTTAAGGTAGCGTGCAAGTCCAAATAGTGCGTAAAATGCCCCGCACGGATTTGGCGGATGTTGGCCCACAGACCTTTTTTGGCTACCATAATTTCGTCAATATCCGGGTGCCCGGCGAGCACTTGGGCAAACTGCGGCTTTACCATAAGCGTAATGCGCGCGTTGGGCCATTGGGCCTTGATATTCTTATATACCGGGGAGGACAAAACAATATCCCCCAGCGAAGAAAGACGCACGACTAAAATATTAGGGTTATTTTCGTTCATAGTTGTTTACCACTTCCATTATACGGTTGGTTGCTCCTTTAAAACTTAGCGCCGTTTTGCGCGCTTTTTCGGACATATTTTCCAGTTGTGCCGGGTCAGCCAGCAACCGCAGCACCGTTTCTTTAAAATTGGTTTCGTTTACCAACACTCCCCCGCCGTTTTCCAACAGGGCTTGGGCGGTTAAGGGTGCGTTATAAAAATAGCGGCCGAATAAAACGGTTTTGGATAAAATGGCCGGTTCCAACAAATTGTGCGCGCCGCGCGGTACGACCGAGCCACCCACAAACGTAAGCGAAGCACAGGCATAGAGGGACTGCAACAGTCCCATTACATCGGCGCAGAGAATATCGGTATTTTTATCAAATTGGCCTTGGCTGACAAACGCGTAATGAAGCCCGCTTTGGCGCAGGGCGGTTTCAATTTCCGGCTTGCGCTCCAAATGGCGCGGGGCAAAAATAATCTTGGCGCCTGTTTTTATAATGTCCGCCGCTGCCCGCAAAAGCATTGTTTCTTCCGCCGGGTGCGTGCTGCCCAGCACCAAAATTTTGCGCCCGTTCCAGCCGAGGGCAGTCAGCATTTTTTCCACCTCGCCCACCTTGGCGGGATTATCGTTTAAGGTGTCATACTTTACATTGCCGCAAACAAAGATTTTATTTTTATCCATACCCAATTTTTCGTAATGTCGGGCGGCCTCTTGCGTTTGCAGGGCGGCAAAGGACAGCGTGTTAAAGGTTTCTTTAAAAAGCGGCTTGATAAGCCCGTAAGCGCGGGCCGATTTGGCGGAAATGCGCCCGTTAATCACCGCCGCCGGAACGCCCGCTTGGTGCGCGGCGGCCAGCATATTGGGCCAAATTTCCCGCTCCACCACAAACAGGCGGTACGGTTTAGCCAAACGGATAAAGCGTTTGCAGGACGGGTAAAAATCAAGCGGGGCCAAAAAGGCTTTGGTAATGTTGGGGTTTTTGAGGGCGGTTTCCTTGCCGGCCTCGGTGGTGGTGGTTACGATAACGTCTTTTTTGTAAAACGCTTTTAGGCGGGAGATGACCTCCTTCATAGACATCACTTCCCCCACGCTTGCACAATGGAGCCACAGGGCCCCTTGGGGGATTTTCCCCTCTTTTTCAAGCCCGAAGCGTTCCTTTAATTCCTGGTACAGGTGCTTTAAAAGGCCGCGCCGCGGTGAGCACAAAAAGCCCAGCGCAACGCCCAAGGCGGCCAAAGGAAAAATGAGGTTAGTCAAAAATAAAAGGACTCTTCCCATATATATCTTATTATATGATATTTGTCTGTCCGTCGGCTACTGGGGAATAAAAAAGCCCCGGGGTGAACCGGGGCTTGGGAAAGAATTATTTGGTTTCTGTTTCAGCGGTGGAGGTATCGTCCGTGGTTTTCTTTTTAAAGAGCCCGCCGATACCCTTTATCACGTTTTTGGCGGTATCAACCCCGGTTTGCGCCACTTGGCCCGTGGTTTTAACGGCCCCGGTGGCGACGTTTCCGGCGGTACTTGCGGTGCTGGCGGCTACCTTACCGGGCGTTTTGTAATTTAAAATGCCGCCCAGTACCGAGCCCACCGTGTTTAGCACGTCCAACTTGCCTGACGGGTTATCCATCGTCCCGCCGATTTTAATGATGACAGGCGTTTGCGACGTAAGCACCGTAGCGGATACCTTCATATCCAAGGCCTGCGTGTGGAAATTGATATTCCCACTTCCGTTAATGTTGGTCAGTTTGGAAGCAAAGGTCGTCTTATCCACCTTCATTACGCCGCTGGTAAAGGTATATACGCCCTCGCCGTTGGTAAAGGCGATTTCGCCCTTTTGCGCGTTTGCTTCGGCCGGGAAGATATCCACATTTAACTTGCCCGCCACCTTGCGCACGAGCGTGATAGGCAGGAGCAGAATTTTGACGTATTTATTCTCCTTAACAAAGGAATCAATATCCGTAATGGCGCCGGGCTGTAACACAAAGGAAACCTGTCCGTTGGCCTTCTTCATCGTTTCGCTTACGCCCGTTAAGTTGGCGTTTAAGGTAAAACCGTCCGCGCGGAAATACGGCACGCTGATAGGGCCTACTTTAATGTTGCTTTTAATGTTCATTAAAAGTTCCGGGCCCGCGGTTTTTTGTTCAGCGGAAGCAGTTTCCCCCTCTTCCGTTTCGTCTGAGGCGTAGGACGGAAATTCCTTTAAGGTAAATTTGTCCAGTTCCGCGTTAAAGACGATATTCATTACGTCCTTAATGTTTTTGTATGAGAAAGAGGATGCAAATTTTTCCCCGTTTAATAGGCCGGTAAGCGACGGGCAGGAAATATCGTTAATGGAAGCGATTTTAACCGTGCCGTTTAAATCCTTCACCGTAAACGGCGCATACATTGCGCTTACGTTTTTTAAGGTTACTTGGCCGCTTACGTCTTGTCCGTCATTTTTATCGGTGGCCTTAAACGAGCCCGTAATCAGTCCGCCGGGCTGGAAATCGGCCACGGTGTCGGTCATTTGGACGATTTGGCCCAAATCGGTGGATAAGTCCGCCTTGACGGAATAGGTGGGCGTGGCGCTTGCCCAGCCTGCTACGCCGGAAGCGGATAAGGCGCTGTCCATTACCGAGAGTTTGATAAGCGAAATAACCGCGGTGGATTTTTCCAAATCCGCCGAAGCCTTTACCGCCATATTGATAACCGGGAGCGAGAAATGCGGCAAGTCCGGCAGTATTTCGGCTACCGTTGCGTTGCTGATGCCGCTTAACGTGCCCGTCAGTTCGGCCTGCGGGGCTTCAAAGTTCTTTACTCCGCCCTTTAATTGGAGTTTTACTGTTTTGTAAGAGGCGGAAATGTCATTAACCGTTACATACGCTTCGGGCATATTTAAATTAGCCAAAAACGTACGCAGGGAAATGCTTACGGGAACCGTCATATTGAGCCTGGCGGCGGAATATTCGGTGGTGAATTTGATTTTTACGTCAAACGGACTATCCAAATCAAACTCGCGGATTTCCACCTGCAATTTGTTGACGGAGGCGTCCATACCCGTTTGCAAATCTTTATAGGTAAAGTTGCAGTTGTTAAGCACAATTCTGTCAGCCAGCAGTACAAAGGCAAGGCCGGAATTGTCCTCTTGGGCGGTTTCGGCAGGCGTATCAGCCCCGTCCGAAGCCGGGATAAGCGTGTCAAAATTAAAGGATCCGTCTTTGTTTTTAATGACGTTTACATCCAGCCCGTCCACCGATACGGTGGAAATTTCCACCCGTTTTTTAAGTAGTGGCATTAGGGCCAGTTTCACCACCAATTTATCGGCCTTAACAAAGGTACCGTTTTGAAAGGTGGTATTTTCGGACAAGGCAAAGTTATCCAGCGTTACCCCAATGACGTTAAAGGAAATTTTGTCAAAAGAAATTTCCCGCTGCAAATTGGTTTTTGCATAATCTACGGCCATAGCCTTTAATTTTTCCGGCGGGAACATAATCCGCAGGGCAATTAACCCCGCCGCCAGCAAAATTACGCATACGACCGCAATTTTTACAAGTAGTTTGAATAATTTTTTCATATCTATATTGTATTTCTTTTCTTTTTCGCCCGGCAAGCGCGCAAAAGGGTTATTTTTGCGGGTGTGTATCGTCGGAGACGATTTCGGCTTCTATCACGTCTTCCGGCTTGGTGCGGGAGCGGCGGAAGGCTTCCAAATCCTTATGAAGCATCGCTAATACTAATAGGGCAAAGGCCCCGTCGTCCGTAATGCCCAAAACGGGCAGCACGTCGGGCAACAGGTCAATGGGCGAAATAACATACACCAGGCACAGCACCGCCCAAAAGAGCGTGGCCCACGGCATTTTGTATTTGCCGCGCAAAATGGCCCACACCATTGGGAAGAAACTAGCAAAGTCCTTAAATACTGCCAAGGGGTTAAATTTCATTTTTTCCACACTGCTATTTTTGCGCATTGGCCGGCGTGTCGTTCATCGCCCGTTCCTCGGCGCGCATACCCAAAATGTTTTCGTTTACGCGCAGAGCATAGTCGCCGATTCTTTCAAAGTTATTTAAAATGTCGGCGTAGGCGGTAATGGAGTCCGGCGTGGAACTTTGGCCTGCGTTAATGCGTTCGCGCAAATCGTGCAAGAAGCGTTTGCGCAGGGTGTTTAAAAGTTCCTCATCTTTGAGCGCTTCGTCAAAGGTTTTTTCCGCCTGCAAATGCCATTGGCGGGTGGGCTGTTGGATATCTACCAAAATGCGGCGGGTGCGCTTGGTGATGTTTTTGGTCAGTTTGGCGATTTCCTCCAAGTCCTCAATGTCGGCTTCGGTAAACGGTTGTTTATCGTGGAATTTTTCCAAAATGCGGGCGATTTTTTCGCCGCAGTCGCCCATATGCTCAATGCTGTTTAACACGTCAAAGAGCGAGAACGCCTGCGCCACCGCCTGGCGGGATAGGTTCCCGTGCGTAAGGGCGGTTAAGTAAATATTAATTTTATGTTCCAAAACGTCGGTGGTTTTTTCGGCGGCTTTTACGTCCTCAATCAAGCGGGAGAACATTTTGTCGTCGTCAACTTTTACGGCGTGGATGAGTTTATCCGTCATTTTGGTTACAAAACTCATCATACGTTCCACCTCTTTGCGCACCGCAATTAACGCCAGTTCAGGCGTGCTCGTAAAGCGGGTGGATAAAAAGATAAGTTCGTGTTCCTTTTTGTCCTCGCGTTTGGATTTGGGAATAATAAAATAGGTCAAGTGCGCCAGTTGTTTTAAAAGCGGCAGCATTAACATCGTGTTAATCACGTTAAACACGGTGTGGAACGCGGAAATATGGTACGGAAGGACAGCCGTTAGTTGCTCCGGATCCTGCGTGTAGGGCGAGCCGGGCACAATCCAGTCCACAAAGTGTACAAAGTGTTTGAAAATGCACACCACCCAAAAGACGCCGATGATATTAAACAAAAAGTGTCCGAGGGCGGCGCGCTTGGCGGTTTTGCTCGCGCCGATAGCGGCCAAGTTGGCGGTAATGGTGGTGCCGATGTTTTCCCCCAACACAAGCGCGCACGAGGTCGGAAAGTCAATAATCCCGGCGGCGGCACAGGTGAGCGTCATTGCCATAACGGCGCTGGACGATTGGAGAATAACGGTTAAAATAGTACCGCTGAAAATGAGGGTAAGCAAATTAAACAAATTGTCCGGGCGGAAGCGGGAAATCCAGGCCACAACCTGCGGGTTTTGCGCAAAATCGGCCGGGATGGCGTTCTTCATTATGTCCAAGCCCAAAAAGAGGAGCCCGAAGCCGACCAAGGTTTCCCCAATGCGGCGGATAATGGCAAATCTGGGGATGAACTGCGCAAAGAAGCCAATAGCGATAACGGGCAGGGCAAAGAGCGAAATCTGCATTTTAAAGCCGAACAAACTGACAATCCAAGCCGTCATCGTCGTACCGATGTTGGCCCCGAAGATAACCCCCAAGGATTGATACAGGTTCAAAAGGCCCGCGCTCGCAAAGCCGACGACCATTACCGTGGTGGCACTGGACGACTGGATAATACTGGTTACCAACGCCCCGCAGGCGGTAGCCGCAAAGCGGTTCGTGGTGGCGATGCCCAGCAGTTGGCGCATCCTTTCGCCGGAGGCCTTTTGCAGGCCGTCGCTCATTATCTTCATACCGAATAAGAACACGGCCAGGCCGCCGAGTAAGTTTAAAATTTCAAGCAAGGTTGACATTTGTGGGAGTTCTCCTTAATTCATATAAAAAGAAAGAGCCGTTTAATCGGCTCCTTCCGTAACAAAAATACACTGGCCCGCCGCAAGTACGGCGGGGATAGATAAAGAAACGCAAGCGTTACTTGGACATTTTAATGGAGGTTTGATTGTCATCCGGTTTATCCGTTTTTTCGTGCTTGGTTTGCTGGGCCCACATTTGCTGATTGGCTTCAATTTGTTTGGCCATTTCGTCGTCAAACAAAATAGTGGGCATACGGTCTTCATCCGCGTACTGAACGATATCCTCGCTCTTGGGCGGTTGGTAAACTTTATCTAAATGTTGGTTCATCGCTTCCGGCTCGGCGGATTTTAAAGAGGCGCGCGTTACCTGCAAGCCTACTTGGTGGTGCAGGTCCTGCTCGGTAACGGGTTTGCCAAGGCCGGGCGGCAGGACGTTATTGTCCGCCCCAAAAACTTGGGTGGGTTCATCCGTCAGTTGTACTTCGGGCGCGGGCGTATAGGAACCGCGGTTTTCACCGTAGTCCAGGTTTAAAAAGACCAAAATGTAAAAGCCTGCAAGCGATACCCAAAAGAGAAACCACAACACCAGCAGCACACCGCCCGCAACCAGCCACGGGGCGGTAAGGGCGGCTAAATGGAAACTGTCCGCAAAGAAGAGCGGAATCCCCACATACAGCGCATAGCCTGCTGCTCCCACCACTAAAATAGGGGCTAAAAAGGAAATCAGACACATTGATAGGGTCATCCCCCAGCGGTGGCCGGTTAATTGCCAACTGTAAATAAGGGCGGAAATGGGGCCTTGTTCTCTTAACACAATCGCCGCCGGAACGAAAATCGTGCGGAATTGCAAAAAGAGAAACAAGATATATCCGATAACGGCAATCGGCACCGAGCGGGAAGCCACCATTAATATAGCCAAGCCACCCGCTACTACACCCATTATCAGGGAATAGATAACCAAATAAACGGTGGGTAAGGCCGCATTTGTGCAGGAGTTGGAAAAGGATTCCCCGTCGTTTTGCGCTTTAATACCCAACTGGCGCATAAATACCGCCCCACAAAAGAGGGAAAAGGGCATTACCAAGATTTTGGCAATAACCAGCGGCAGGCCCAGCCAGGCAAAAGCAAAGATGAGCGCATATAGCAAAATCCCCAATAAAATGAGGGCGAAAATAGCCCCCCCAGCCCGGTTGGTTAAGCGGAAACTGTTAAGAAAGAGAGTAAATATATTTTGTTGTTCGCGGAGGTCCATTTCACCGCTCCTTATTAGAGTACACAAACATTATAGCAAAACGCGCGCGCGTTGCGTAGAAAATCAAAATAACTTTTCTAACGCCTTAGCGGCGGAAAAACCACTGCTCCAAGCCCATTGCAGGTTGAACCCGCCCAGGCGGCCCGTTACGTCCAAGAGTTCGCCGATAACATATAAGCCGGGGATGCGGCGGGCCTCAAAGGTGGACGGATTGATTTCGCGCACGTCAATGCCGCCAGCCGTTACCTCGGCCTTGGAAAATCCGCCCGTTCCCGCTGGTACAAAGGTAAAGCGGTTTACCAGTTGGGCGGCCTTTTCTATTTCCGCGCGGGAAGCGTTGGGCAGTTTATCGTCCAGTTCCCCAAGCAGGGCTTTTACAATTTTTGCGCTTATTTTGCCGTGCAAGGCGGCGGAAAAGGTGTGCGCGGTATTTTTTTGTGCGGTGAACAGCGCGTGCGCATCCTCCCCGGGCAGGAAATCTACGGTTACTTTTTCCCCTTCCTTCCAAAATAGCGAGGCGGACAGCACCGCCGGTCCGCTGATGCCATCGTGCGTAAAGAGCAACGAGCCCTCAAAAGGGTGCTCCCCGCACGATACGCGGGCGTTTTGCGTGTTTCCTGCCAGTTTAAAAAGTTGCTCCCGCAAACTTTTTTCAAAGGTAAGCCCTACAAGCGCCGGGCGCTGGGGAATAATGTTCAGGCCAAACTGGCGCGCTATTTTGATACCAAAGTTGCTTGCGCCCAAGGCCGGGAAGGATAATCCCCCCGTAGCCAACACCACGCGCTGGGCGCGGATAGGCCCGGCCGAGGTATTGACCACAAACAGACCGTTTTCCTGTTTTACATCTAGGGCCTGCGTGTCTGTTAAAATTTGGGTGTTGGCCTCGCGGGCGCGGCGGATGAGAAAGCGCACAATGTCCCGTGCGTCCATAGTAAAGAGTTGCCCGTCTTTCCGCTCCTCCCATTTCAGGCCCGCTTCATCCAACAGGGAAACAAAATCCTGCGGTTTTAATGCGGCTAAGGCGTTTTTGACAAAGTGTTTATTTGTACAGGCATAGTCCGTAGCGCGGGCAAAACGGTTGGAAAAATTGCATTTTCCTCCGCCCGAAACGCTTATTTTGCGGCCCGGGTGGGTGTTGTGTTCTATTAATACTTTGGGGCTTCTTGAAAAGCTGCCCGCGCAAAAAAGCCCGCCGGCTCCTGCGCCAATAATAGCGGTGTGAAAAACGGTATTTTTAAGTTCGTTGTAGTTCATATATATAGGTTTTCTATATTATACAAAAAGAAAAAATTTGATTTTGTTTTCAAATATGCTATACTCTTAATAGGAATTATTATTAATAATTTGAAAATTATGCAAACCAACACACAAAACGACGAGTTGCAAAAACGCTTGGCCTTTTTTGAGGGCCAATGCCGCGCAAGAGGATTAAGAGTAACCAACCAACGGCGGGAAATCTTCCGTGCGGTGGCGGCCTCGTGCGAACATCCGTGCGCGGAAAAAGTGTTTTTGGCGGTGCGCAAGACGATGCCCAATGTGTCTTTGGATACCGTGTACCGCACGTTATCGTCGCTGGAAGAAATGGATTTGCTTATGCGTGTCGGGCTCTCGTCCAAGGCGCGCTTTGACGGGGATTTGCGTCCCCATTGCCACTTTGTGTGCACGAACTGCGGGGAAGTGTATGACGTATTTTTAAAGGAAGGCGAGTCCTTGCCTTTGCCTGCGGATGTGGCGCATTGGGGCGAAATAAAACAGATTAATTTACAAGTGCGCGGGCTTTGCAACAAGTGCCGCGGTAACAAATAGGATAAAATAGGAGACAATATGGAACTGAAAGGAAGCAAGACGGAAAAGAACTTAATGACGGCTTTTGCGGGCGAATCGCAAGCCAGAAACAAATATACGTATTACGCCTCCAAGGCTAAAAAAGAAGGCTTTGTGCAGATTTCTAAAATTTTTGAAGAAACCGCCAACAACGAAAAAGAACACGCTAAACTTTGGTTTAAAGCCTTGCACGACAACAATATTCCCACCACGGCTGAAAACTTGGTAGATGCCGCCAACGGCGAACACTACGAGTGGACTGATATGTATGCCACCTTCGCCAAGGAAGCCAAAGAGGAAGGTTTTGACAAACTCGCCTTCTTGTTTGAAGCCGTCGGCAAGATTGAAAAAATGCACGAAGAACGCTACCGCAAACTCCTGCACAATGTGGAAACCAACGAAGTCTTTAAAAAAGCCGGTATCGTTATGTGGGAATGCGCCAACTGCGGCCACATCCACATCGGCGAAAAAGCCCCCGAAGTGTGCCCCGTGTGCGCTCATCCGCAGGCTTACTTTATGATTCACCCGGAAAACTTCTAATTGCTGTTTGAAACAGATAAAAAACCCGCTCCTTGGAGCGGGTTTTTTCGTGTAGAAAAAGGGGCTGCTAGTCGCGCTTGGCCGATATTACTCCCCCCGCCGCCGCTAAGGCCGCCCCTAAAAACATTGCCGCCTGATAGCCGCGCAAGAAAGCGGTTTCGCTATCTGCGCCCGCACGCACAAAATGGTCTTGCACCGCCGCGTAAACGGCCACGGAGCAGGCAATCCCCATAATCATCCCGGCGTTGCGGGCTAGGGCGTTTACGCTGGACACAATGCCCAGTTTATTTTTCGGGGCCGCGCTGATAACTGTATTATTGTTAGGAATTTGAAACGTGCCCGACCCACAGCCGAAAATCACCTGCGCCAGCACAATGTAAGCAAAGGACGGTTTTGCGCCGACAAAGGCAAAAAGCATTGCCCCCGTAAAGGCAAAGCCAAGTCCCACCGTGGTAATAATCCGGGCCGAGTACCGCTCCGACAGTACGCCGCTAATCGTGGACGAAATGGCGAGTGCTACCGGGAACGGCAAGACCAAAAGGCCCGTTTGCACCGGGTCAATATGCAAAATATCCGCCGCATAAAACGGGAACAAAACGGCGTTAGTAAAAATAGACATAAAGCCCAGCACCGCCACTACATACCCGTAGGAAATGGCCGGAATTTTAAAGATATCCAGGCCAATAAAGGGCGTTTTGCTGGTACGCTCGCGGTAGTAAAACAGTAGGAAAAACACCACCGCTGCCGCAAACGCGCACAAGATAACGGGCGAAGTCCAGGCTTTGTTGGGGCCCTCGTTCATAGCATAGAGGAAACTTAAACTGGATAGGATAAAAAAGGCCGCCCCGCTGATGTCCATACGGATTTTTGTTTTCGGGTTAAAGCGCGGGATAATCTGTATGCCGCGCCAAATGCCGATTAAACTGACGGGGATGTTTACCCAAAAGACCGACTGCCAGCCCCAATGCTGGATTAAAAAGCCCCCTACCGCCGGGCCCGCCAAGGAGCCTAATGCCACCACCGCCCCCACGCCGCCTAGGGCGCGTCCGCGGTCTTTACCCACAAAGGCTTTGGCGATAATTGCCTGCGCATTAGCCATCATTGCGCTCGCGCCCAATCCTTGTACGGCACGGGACAAAATCATCAGCGGCAAATTGCCTGCCAAAGAACACAACAGCGAACCGATACCAAATAGTAAAAAACCGCTTAAATACATCTTTTTGCGGCTGAACATATCGGAAAGTTTGCCAAATACGGGCAAAAAACAGGTTACCGCCAGCAAATATACGCTTACAACGGATTGGATGCTTTCAATATCTGCATTAAATTCCCCCGCCATAGACGGAAGCGCGATGTTTACAATCCCGCCGTCCAGCGTACCCATAAAGGTCCCGGTGGCGGTAACGGTAAAAATAAGCCATTTGCGCGAGAGATTAAGCGGTTGTCGTTTCATAGAACCCCCGCGGCTGCGCCTTGCGTTTCTTGCGTTTGTCGCGCGCGGCTGAGAAGTACGCTGCCGCCAGCGAAACCACAATGCAGAAAATCATTGAATATTGGTAAGCGTTCATAAAAGAGGTTTCATAGTCCGCCCCGATAGTTACATAATGGCGGCGTATGGTGGAAAAAATAAGCACCGATAGCGCAATTCCCATTACGGCCCCCATATTGCGCGCAAGTGCGCTCAAACTTACCACCATACCCAAGCGGTCGGCGGGTGCGGCGCTGACAATGGTATTATTATTGGGGGCCTGAAACGTGCCCGACCCACAGCCCATAATCATTTGCGCAATTACAATATAGGTATAAGAGGGATTTTTGCCAATGCCCACAAACATAGCGGCCCCGATGATAATAAACCCAAAGCCTACGGTGGTAATCAGGCGTGCCGAGTACCGCTCGGAAAGCCAGCCCGAAAACGGCGACGAAATAGCGAGGGCCACCGGGAACGGCATTAACAGCAAACTCATATGCACGGGGTTTAGGTGCATTACATTAGCCATATAAAAAGGGAATAAAATACCGTTGCAGTTGAGCGCAATAAACCCCAGCAAAGACACAATGCACCCGTACGAAATCGCCTGTATTTTAAAGAGAGAAAGCCCGATAAAGGGCGTTTGGCTGGTTCTTTCGCGCCAATAAAATCCCGCAAAAAAGATAAGCGCGGCCGTAAACGAGCTAAGAATCAGAAAAGACGTCCATTTTTGGTTATCGCCTTCGTCTAACGCAAAAAGAAAGCAAAAGCAGAACAGAATAAAGCAAACCGCACCCTTCCAATCCAGTTTCACTTGTTCTACGGGCTTAAAGTGCGGAATAATTTGTATCCCGCGCCAAATGCCCAGCATACTGATAGGCACGTTTATCCAGAATACCGATTGCCAGCCCCAATGTTGGATTAAAAATCCGCCCACGGCAGGGCCTGCCAAAAAGCCCGCCGCCACCATCGCTCCAATGCCGCCCAAGGCGCGGCCGCGGTCTTTGCCTTTAAAGGCCTTGGCAATAATGGCCTGGCAGTTGGAAATCATCGCGCTGGCTCCTAACCCTTGCAGGGCGCGCGAGAAAATCATCCAACTTAAACTTTGCGCAAACGTCGCCGAAAAGGAGCCAATACCAAAGAGCAAAAAGCCCGCTAAATACAGGTATTTGCGGCTGTACATATCGGAAAGTTTGCCAAATACGGGCAAAAAACAGGTGGTGGTAAGCAGGTAAATGCTTACTACCCATTGGATTCGCTCCAAATTGGCGTTCAAATCCTTTGCCATTACGGGCAAGGCCACGTTGATAATCCCCCCGTCCAGCGTGGACATAAAAACCCCAATGGCCGTTACGGAAAAAATCAGCCATTTATAGGCAATGTGCGGCGTTTTTAGTTTCATAAGCGTTATTTTGTGCAACGGATTAACGTATAGGCAAAGCGGCCCACCCCGTCAAATACTTTTTCGGTTTTCAGCCCTGCCTTTTTGATGCACTCCTCCATTTCCCCCAGCGAATACATTTTGCTGTTGCCGTTGGCGATATTCGTAAAATAAAGCGAGGTGTGATTTAGGCAAAATGTACTGGCGGCGTATTCTTGGCGGTCCCATAAGGGTTCCAAAATGTAGATGCGGGCGTTCTTATCAGCCGCTTTTTTTACTTTTTTAAGGATAGAGACAATCTCGTCCTTAGAAAAGCAATCCAAAAATTGGCTCATCAGATAAGCATCCGCTCCGCCGGGGATAACCGATTTGCCGTCCAAAAGGTTGACGGCGTGGAAGGAAACGCGGTTTTTGTATTTCTTTAAATTCTTTTTGGCTACGGCCAGTTGGCCGGGCAGGTCCACAATGCCCACCTGTACCTGCGGGTCGTGGTCCAGGCATTTTTTGGCCCATTTGCCGGTGTTTCCGCCGATATCAAAAATAGTGTGCGGTTTGAGTTCAAACACCAAGGGCAAAATAGCCGGGAAGGCAATGTCGGAATAAAAATGGTCAAACGCAAACCAACTGGTGCGGTTCTTTTTGGGCAGTTTGGAAAGTCCCTCATAAACCGTCTTCCATTTGCCGAAGACCTTTAAACCCGTGGGTTTTCCCTTTATTAAAGAGTCCTTTAAGGTGTACATCCCTTGATAGCAAACATCGTTTACAAAGTCCATATTCACGCGGGTCATCGGGTCGCACAAAATAAACCAGCCCGTTTTGCTGATGTTATATACCCCGTCTTGCAAGGTAACTAAGTCTAACCCAAGCCCCACTTCCAGCAGGGTTTGCACGGCGTAAAGGGATAATTTTAATTTTTTGGCGATGGTTTTATCGTCCGCGGGCGTATTATTTAAAAATTCCAAAATGCCCAAATCGCGCAGGGCGAGCGCGGCCTGAAAACTGATAGGCGCAAAAGCGATTTTCTGCGCGTCAAACGCAATATCCGCCATTGTGCGGGTGTTTTTGCGGGCCCGGCGGTAGGGCTGATTGTTTTTTGTGTTATTATTAGTTATCATATCTATATTTCTATTTTAATTAATTTGGAACGAGTTTACAATGAACCACACCCCCCGCAAAATTGCATTAGTTACAGGCGCCAGCCGCGGTATCGGCCTGGCCATAGCCGTACAATTAGCCAAGGACGGCTTTGATATTTGGCTGAATTACCACTCCAATCACGCGGCCGCCCAAAAGGCCAAGGAACAAGTGGAAGCACAGGGCGCCGTCTGTACGTTACTGCCCTTTGACGTTGCCGATGCCTCCGCCGTGCGCGCTGCCTTAAACCCGCTTTTAGAAAAGCAAACGCCCTACGCGCTTGTAAACAACGCGGGTATCCGCAAGGATAATTTGCTTATTTGGATGCAGGATGATGAGTGGAGCCAAGTAATTAACACCGTTTTGGGCGGGTTCCACAATGTAACCAAAACCGTTTTAGCCGCGATGATTCACGCCAAGCAGGGGCGCATTGTCAATATCGCCTCCGCCGCCGCGCACGCACCCGTCCCCGGACAGACCAACTACTCCGCCGCCAAGGCGGGCATTGTAGGCGCTACGCGCAGTTTGGCGTTAGAGGTGGCCAAGCGCAATATTTTGGTAAACGCGGTTTCCCCGGGCTTTATTGAAACGGAAATGCTCACGGGCCTGCCGATGGATAAAATTTTGCCCTTAATCCCCCTGCGCCGCTTGGGCCGCCCGCAGGAAGTGGCTGATATGGTTTCCTTCTTGTGTTCGGACAAAGCCTCCTACATTACGGGGCAGGCTTTCCAGGTAAACGGCGGCGTGTGTATGTAAGCCTAACCGCGCGCGGATAAATAGTATAATATCCTTATGAATATTCCTACCAAAGTTGTCATTACCGGCGCAGGCGCAACGTCCCCTTACGGGGCGGGCGTAACGGCGCTATGGGAAGGGCTTAAAGCGGGCCGCGGCTGTATGCACCCGGTAGAGGCCTTGCAATCTTTGCCAATGGTTAAAACCAAGGTAGCCGCCACCGTGCCGGATATGGATTATTCCTATATTCCCCGCCGGGACCGCCGATCTATGAGCCGTATGGCCTTGTACGCCTATGCGGCGGCCAAGGAAGCCCTTTTACAGGCCGGGTATGAAAAAGCCCCGCAAGGCTTGGGCTTTTTTATGGGTTCCACGCTTAACAGTATTTCCAAATGGATGGAAATCACGGGCTACTGCCACGGGAACCATTTGGAACTGGTTAAAACTTCCGATTTTCTGCAAATTATGAACCACTCGCCGCTGGCCACGGTTTCGCAGGCGTTAAAAATAAATGGTCCGTGCGTGGGGGCGAGTGATGCTTGCGCCACGGGGCTAATGAATATCGGCCTTGCGTATTTAGCGGTAAAGGCGGGCTTTGTAAAACAAGCCCTTTGTGGCGGAACCGAGGAATATCACCCGATGTTTAGCGCCTGCTTTGATATTATGCAGGCCACCAGTTACAATTTTAACGATAAACCCAACGAAGCCTGCCGCCCGTTTGACGCAAACCGTACGGGACTGGTGGCCTCGGAAGGGTGCGGGCTTTTGTTTGTGGAAAGCGAGGAAAGCGCCAAGGCGCGCGGAGCCAAAATTTTGGCTGAAATTATCGGCTTTTCCTCCAATACGGAAACGGAAAATATGGCCTACCCGTCCGCCCAAACCCTGCGTGAGTGTATGCAAAACGCGCTGGCGGACGCACACATAGAGCCGCAAGCCGTGGACTTATTAAACGCGCACGCCACGGGCACCATTATCGGCGACATTGCCGAAAGCCAAGCCGCACAGGCGGTGTTCGGCTCCGGCGTAAAAATAAACAGTTTAAAGGGCCACTTGGGGCACAGTATGGGGGCCAGCGGCGGGTTGGAAACGATAGCCTGCCTTAAAATGCTGGAAGAAGGCGTTTTGCTCCCCACCCAAAATTTGGAAAAATTGGACGAGCGTTGCGCGCCCCTTTCCTATGTGCGCACCCAAGAACAACGCCCGGTAAATATTATTGTTAAAAACAGTTTTGCTATCGGCGGGAACAACTGCACCGCCGTATTAAGGAGACCCCAGTGATTACGAGAGAAGAAATTATCAACAAAACCAACGAAGCGCTTAAAAAAGAATTTGAACTGACCGACGAACAGTTAAAGCCTGCCTCCCATATGCAGACCGATTTGGGCTTGGACAGTTTGGATGCGGTGGATATGGTGGTAGTATTGGAGCAAAAGTTCGGTATGACCTTGCGCCAAGGCTACGATATCCGCTCTATCGTTACGTTGGGCGATTTGTACGATTTTATTGAAAAATTGGCCCGCGAACACGAAGCCAAATAGTATGTACGCCCTGCGCACCCTTTTTAACACAGCCATAATAGGCACTTCGGCTATATTATGGCTTTTTCTTTCCGGCTTAGTGGCCGGGCCGTTTTTGTGGCTATTTCCCGGTAAATCGGGCAAAAATGTGCGGAAATTTGTGTTTATCCAGTCTAAGGGCATTTTGTTTTGTATGCGTTTATGTTCCAGCGGCTGGAAAGAGGAGCGTGCCCCGCGCCCGCAAGGCCCGTGCATTGTGGCGGCCAACCACGCCTCGGCGTTAGACTTATACACGGTGGCCGCGCTGGGGTTTACTAATGTAGTCTATATTACCAAAGGGTGGGTGTTTAAACTGCCGTTCTTCCGCCCGGTAATGCAGGCCGCTGGGTATATGGACGCGGAAAAGACCTCGCCCGAGGAGATGCTCGCGCGCTGTAAAACAGCGGTGGAAAACGGGTGCGACATTGTGCTGTTCCCGCAAGGGTCGCGCAAAAATCCGCAGGCGCGTTTTAAAAGCGGAGCCTTTTATTTGGCGGAACTTTTAAAATTGCCCGTGGTTCCGGTGGCGATTGGCGGCACGGGCAAAATGTTGCCCGCGGGTACAATCAAATTGCACCCCGCCAAAATCGTTTTGAAATCCCTTCCGGCGTTAATGCCGGGAGCGTTTACAGAGCCGCTTGCGCATTTGGAAATGGCGCAAACGGTCAAAAAGCAAATTATGCAGGAACTTGAAAAGGAGAATATATGAAGAAAACTTTACTAATGGTGTTATTGGCCGGGCTTATGGCGGTGGGTTGCCGTTCGTTGGCCCCTGTATATAACGTGGAAAACAAAACAGTTGTTTTGTCCGCTGGAAACACTATGCAGCAGGCTATTTTGAAGGGCGGATCTGCCAAACGCTGGACGATGAGCGCCGTCCGCCCAGGCCTTATGAAGGGCGTTTTGGTGGCGCGCGGGCACTCGGTGGAAGTGTATATCCCCTATACGCAAAACACCTATTCTATTGAGTACGCTGGCAGCGACAATATGCACTACAATGCTAAAAAGAATAAAATTCACCCCAAATATAACCAATGGGTGCGCAATTTGGATTTAGCCATTTACCGCGCGGCCACTATGGGTAAATAATGAGCACCTTTTCCCCTGTTGAAACCTTGGTTCCCCATAAGCCGCCGATGCGGCTGGTGGACGAAATTTTAAGTGTGGACGATACCGTCTGCCGCGTGAAGAGCGTGATTCATAAAAATCATCTTTTTCTGCGTGCGGACGGTACTCTTGCGCCCGAAGCGTTCTGCGAAATTATGGCGCAGAGTTTCGCCGCCGCAGAGGCCCAACGCCGCAAGTTTGCCGGGCTGTCCACCGAGGGCGGCGGGTATTTGGTCAGCGTGCGCAATTTCCGCGTTTTTTCTTACGCGCGCGCGGGCGAGGAATTAACCACCGAAGTAACCCAACAGGACGACTTTATGGGTACGCGTATTGTATCGGGAGCGGTGTTTCGCGGAAGCGAAAAACTGGGCGAAGGTACCGTGTATATTTTTATGTGGGAAGGCCATATCCCGCCGGAGATGAAATGAAAATTTTATTGCTTGTTTTAGCGTTGTTTTTAACCCCGTTTGCGTGGGCGGAGCCTGCCCAAAAGGCCGCGAGCGCGGGCGAAGTGTCCGCCACGCAAAAGACGGATGACCTGGTGCAAATTGCCGCGCGCTTTTCCGCTGTCCAAACAATTCACAGCCGCTTTACGCAGGAAAAGCATATGGCCCTTTTAACCGAGCCCGTCGTCAGCGAGGGAGTTTTTTCGTTTGAAAAATCCCCGGCGCGTATCCGCTGGGAATACCAGAAGCCGTTTAAAAACGGGTTTATCTTGGACGGCGCTTCCGCCTTCCGTCTGGAAGAGGGCAAGAAAACACCCGTAAAGGGCGTTATGGCTCGCAATATCGCCGCGCAAATGCTGGTGTGGCTGTCGTTTGATTTGCAAACGCTTTCCAAGACGTACGCAATTACGGTATTTGAGGGCGGCGTGCGCTTAAAGCCGCTTTCGGACAAAAACAAAATGCTGGAAGAAATTTCCGTTTGGTTCGCCGCTGATAATCCGCAGGCCTTATCTAAAATCCAAATGACGGAGCCCGGCGGCGATTATACCGTTTTGTCGTTTACGGAAACGCAAATTAATAAGCCGCTTGCGGAGGGCACATTTAAATGAGCGTGTGGAACTTTTTTGCCCGGTACAAAAAGCCCGTTGCCGCCCTGTTGGGCCTTGCGGTGCTTGTGTGCGCGTGGGGTTTAATGCGCCTAAAACCGGACGAAAATATCCACGCAATGATTCCCGCTTCCGTGCGAGAGCGGGTGGAACTGTTTGAATATTCCCCGCTTAACAAAAAAGTTTTTATCGGGGTTTCCGCCCCGTCTGCCGAAGAGGCTTCTTTGGCGGCTGATACTTTACGCGCCGAACTGGCGCAGGCGGATTTATTAGCCTTGCCCCCCACTCCGGGCGCGGACTACGCCCAAACGCTTTACCGTGCGCTCCCGTACCGCTTTTCGGCGGATGATGAGCAAACGCTGTTATTACGCCTTACGCCGGAATTTGTAAAAAAGCGTATGGCAGACAATTACGAAAATTTACTGTCCTTTCAAGGTTTTTTGCTGAAAGATTTTATTTCATTAGACCCCTTAAATTTTACGGAATTAATGGCGCAAAAACTGGCCGCTTTCGGCGCGGGTACGGCGCTTGAATACCAAGACGGCTTTTTATCCTCCAAGGACGGCAAAACGCTTATCGGCCCGTATGATTTCCCGGGCCAAACTGCGGATTTTAAGGCGGCCCAACGCTTTGCGGACGCTTTTCAGCAGGCGGCCCAAAAATTGGGGCCGTCCGTTCACGCGTTTTATTTGGGGGCCCTGCGCTACACGGTGGAAAATGTCCGTATGATTCAAACGGACCTCATTAAAATTTCCGTGTTGGCCCTGCTTGCGCTGGCCGCTGTTTTTATCTTTTTCTTCCGCCACAAAAGCGCACTTTTAATTTACCTGCTCCCGGTGTTTATTTTGCCGCCCGCCGCGCTGATAACATACGCGGTGTTTGGGCATTTGTCGGGCATTACGCTAGGTTTCGGGAGCGTGGTGGCGGGGTTGTCGGTGGACTATTCCGTATATGTATTTTTTGCCTTGCGCGGCGCGGGAAATACCCCGGCCCGCGAAACGCTATTCCATATGAAAAAGCACCTTTTGTGCAATTTTATGACGTCCTCGCTGTGCTTTTTGGCGCTTTTTTGCTCGTCCGTGGAGTTATTTAGGCAGATTGCCGTGTTCTCGGTGGCGGGGCTGGCGCTTTCCTTGGCGCTGGCGCTGTATGTTTTCCCCCATTATTGGACCCACTTGGGCGAAGTGAAAAGGCCCGCTTATGCTTTTAGCGTGTCCCCCTTGTCCCGCCGGGCGGCGGTATGGGTAAGCGCGGGCCTTATTTTGTTTGGAGTGCTTGGCGTGTGGCGCGTGCAATTTAGCGGCAATGTGGAGGATTTAAACGCTTCCACCCCCGCCTTTAAAAAAGATAAGGCGGTTTTTGATTCCGTTTTTGCTAAAACTGCACAAAATAACGCGCTTTTATTTGTGTTTGGGGACAGTAAAGAAAGAGCGCTGGAAAAAAACGAATCTTTCCCCCTGCCGCTGGCCGTAGGCGGGGTGGTACCGTCGGACAAATTGCGGACGGAAAATTTAGAACGTTGGCGCAGTTTTTGGAGCGCGTCCCGCGCCAATTACGCGCGGCTGTTGGTGTCGGAAGAAGCGCAAAAAATAGGATTAAAACCGGCCGGGTTTGCGCCGTTTTTTGAAAGTATTTTAAACGCCCCCGCACCGGATACATTTGATTTTACGGACCTTTATAATCCGCTGGTTTCCCTGCCGGACGGGCGGAGTGCTGTGGTAAATATTGTGCCCAATGAACGGCGCTACCGGGAAGCGGCCCAGCAGTCGGGCGCGGTCTTTGTGGCGGCGGACGAGTTGAAAAGCGATTTAATCGGGGCCGTTGGGCGCGAAGCCCTCAAAATTGTGCTGTTAGCATTTCTTTTTAACTTGGCGGCGGTTTGGCTGACGTTTAAAAAGTTAAAAACCGCGCTTTTAACCTTTATTCCGGTGGTATTGGCGGCGGGATTTACCTTTGGGTGTTTT
Source organism: Candidatus Avelusimicrobium stercoris (assembly GCA_002432025.1). Taxonomy (GTDB): domain Bacteria; phylum Elusimicrobiota; class Elusimicrobia; order Elusimicrobiales; family Elusimicrobiaceae; genus Avelusimicrobium; species Avelusimicrobium stercoris. Next base: position 97,620 of record DJFE01000019.1, read on the forward strand.
TGGCTGTTGCAGGTGCGGGTAAATTTGTTTATTCTGGTATTTTTGCCACTTTTAATGGGCCTTGGGATAGATTACGGCATTTTTCAGGTAATGAAAACCCAAGCCGGAAAGCCCACCGCTTACCCGCCGTCTGCGCTGCTGGCGGCCGGGTTATCCACCTTGGCGGGCTTTGGCGTGCTGATAGGGGCTAATCACGGGGTATTATTTATAATGGGTTTATCGTCCTTTTTAGGCGTGGGTGGAGCGATGTTGGCGTCGTTATTTATTTTACCCGCGTTTTTGGAGCAAAAATGAAATTTTTACCATTTTTTATATTTACTGTTTTTTTAAGTGCGTGTTCATCGGGCCTTGTGTATAAAACCGCCCCGGCGGAACAGGTAAACACCCGCCAAGCGGTGCGTTTATCGGGTGTGTATCAGCCGTATGGGCTTGATTTTACCGCACTTGCCGAACCGAAAGAGGGCGGCGTGCGCTTGGTGATATTGTCCGTAATGGGCGGTAAACTGGCCGATTTATTCGTTACGCCAACGGAAATAGCCATTTATTCCAAAATGCCGCAACTCCCGGCGCGGCTGGTGGGCGGGTTTGGGCGTATGGCGCGGGCGCAGTTAATAACCCCTTGCCCGCAAGAGGAGTTTGTGTATAAGGATGCTCCCAGCCGCGGGGTCCTGCACATTAAAACCCAAGGAGATTTATTATGCTATTAAATGAAGCCTTATCTGCTTGCTTTGTAGCGCAGAAGGATGGCCGTTTTTTGTATCATATTCCGGCGGATTTCCCGGCCTTTAAAGGTCATTTCCCGGGGAACCCGCTGTTGCCTGCGGTGTGCCAAATGGGCCTGTGCGCTGACGCGTTTAGCCGCCAAAGCGGTAAAAAACAGGAAATTGCTGGCGTTTCCCGCGCTAAATTTATGCGCCCTATTTTGCCAAATTGTCAGGTAAACTTGTCGTTTATCCCTCGCCCGGACGGCCAATATTTAGCCGAACTGACGGACGAAACGGGCAAAAAATTAAGCCAACTGATTTGCTCCTTTAAAGAGGTTTTATGAAAAATATATCCTATTTTACCACCGCGCCCGGTTCCCCAAAACCGCTTGAAAAATCCGTCTTCCGCACGGTGCGCTTTAACGAAATTGACCCGATGGGCATTATGTGGCACGGGCATTACGCGGGATTTTTTGAGGATGCCCGCGTGGCGTTGGGCGATAGTTTGGGTATTGGCTACCAAGATTTTTATAACCACGGGGTGATGATTCCCGTCCGCCGCTTGGAGACCGACTATTTGGCTCCCCTGCAATACGGCGAAACATACGAAATTAAGGCCCGGCTTTTTTACACCGAGGCCGCCCGCCTCAATTACGATTTTACCGTGCTTGACAAGAACCAAAAGGTAATGGCCCGCGGTTGCACCGTACAATTAATGGTGGATAAAGATTTTAATTTGCTTTTTGAGTGGCCCGCCTTTACGCGAACCTTTTTAGCCCGCTGGAAAGAAAATAAATGAAACTGCTTATCGTCATCCCGCACTACAACCACTTAACCACCTTAAAAAGTGTGGTACAGCGGTGCTTGGACCAAAATCCAAATGTGGCGGTGTTTGACGATGGAAGTGATGTTTCGCCCGCAGAAATTTTAAAGGGGCTCCCGGTTACCTTGGTCCGTTTTGAAAAAAACCGGGGCAAGGGCGCTATCTTGCAGGAAAGCGCTAAATGGGCGGCGGCGCACGGGTTTAGCCATATCGTCAGCATAGATGCGGACGGACAGTTAGATCCGGCGGAATACCCGTTGATTGCCAAGGCAGCCGAAGAGCACCCGCACGCGCTGATTATCGGGGTGCGGCAGTTTGGCCCGGACGCCCCCAAATCCTCGCAGTTTGGCCGCAAATTCGGCGGTTTTTGGGCTCATTTGCAAACGGGCAAAACGGTAAACGATATCCAAAGCGGGTACCGTTGCTATCCCGTAGAAATTTTAAACCATATCAAATGTTTTTCCAAACGCTACGCCTTTGAGGTGGAAATTGCCGTGCGCGCGCTGTGGGCTGGATTTCCGCTGGTGGAGGTGCCTGTGTCGGTATCATATTCCAAAACGCGTGTGTCGCATTTTAGCAAACTGAAAGACAACCTGCGCCTAACGGTACTCAATACGCATTTGACCGTCCGCTCTATGCTCCCTATTCCGCACCGCCAGTATTTTGTGGATAACGCAGGGCAGGTGGAAAAGCGCGGGTATTGGGAAGCCTTGGTTTTAAATTTAAAAACCCCGGGAAATATTACCAAAAATGCCCTATCCGCCGCGTGGGGTATTTTTTGCGGGGCGGTTGCCTTGCCGGGGATTCGCCAACTAATGCTCTTTGGCGGGGCCGGGTGGTGGAATTTAAACCGTATTTTGACGATTTCGTTTGAAAAGTTTTGTATTGGCCCCCTTGTGTCTGCGCTTTGCATAGAGGTTGGCTTTTTCCTGCGTTATGGGCGGTTTTTAACGGAATTTAACTTAACCACCTTGGGCCGCCAATTTTGGCAGCGTGTGTGGGAGTGGGTGCTGGGGTCGTGTATTGTGGCGCCTATACTGGCGCTGTGCGCTTTTTTAGTGGTGTGGAGCATTGGGTATTTGGTAAACAGGGGGCTGTGTGCAAGGGAAAAATGAAACCGGGCGCAGTTTGGCCTCTAAATTAAAGCACCAATTTATGTACGCGCTTATTTTTGTGGGCGGGAGAACTTTGGCGTATGCGTTTTTGTATATTGTGGTGCTGGTGTATTCGCTTATGCCGTCGGTGTCCGCGCGTTCGCGGGCGTATATAGCGCGGCGCTTTTCCCCCCGCTCCAAGTGGCAATTTTTTAAGCATACCTACCGTTTAAATTTAACCTTTGGACGCACGCTTATTGATAGGGCCGCCTTGGGAATTTTGGGGCAAACAGGTGTGTCCTCCACTGAGGAAGAGCGCAACCTGTGCCGACATTTGTTAGCCGAGGGAAAGGGCCTTATTTTGCTGACCGCGCACGCCGGGTGCTGGCAAATGGCCGTCAATTTGGCTACTTTTATTAACGCCCCCTTAAACGTGGTGTATTACCGCAACCCCAAGGATAACGACAAAACCGTCGCTCAGCACGGGCACCGCTTTGCGCGTTTAAACCAGATTAACCCGGCGGGGCCGCTTGGCGGAGTGCCGGAAATGATGGTGGCCCTGCAAAAGGGCGAAGTTTTGTGCGCGATGGCGGACCGCGTGTTCGGGGCGGAAAAGAACGCGGTGAGTGTGAATTTCCTAGGCGGAAAAATACAAGTGCCGTACAGTTTTTACCGCTTAGCGGCGGCCACGGGGGCCCCGGTGGTGGTGCAGTTCTTCCCGTGGGAAAAGCGCGGGCGGTTTGCCACGCAGACCGTAAAAGTGCTGCGCATCCCCGAATTGGGGCCTAAAAAGGAAAATTACGTTCTATATGCGCAACAATTCGTGGACGAGTTGGAAAAATTTTGTATAAAATATCCATATCAGTTTTTCAATTATTTTAATTTGTGGAGCAACTATGCAGAAAACGATTGATGAAATTAAAGAGATGATTGCCACGGGCATTGATTTGGGCGGGGCGGATTTGTCCAAATTTGGCGCCAGCGACCCGATTTTTGGCGAACAAGGCCTAGGATTGGACAGTTTGGACGCCGTGGAACTGATTATGCTCTTGCAAAAGAAATACGGCATTACGATTGAAAATATGCAGCAAGGCCGCGCCATTTTTAAAGATTTGGGCACCTTGGCTGAATATGTGGAAAAGAACCGGAAGAAATAATGACTTATAAGGGCGTTGCGGTAGCCGGAACCGGGTGCGTTTGCGCCTGCGGGCAGTCGGCGGATGAAGCGTTTGAACAGGCTCTTTTGGGGCGTGCGCGTTTTGCGTTGCCAACGGACCGTGTAAAGAGTGCTTATGCGTCTTCGTACCCTGTTTTTATGGTACTGGATGAAGTCCTGTTGGATAAGCCGCAAGACCAAAGCATTAGTTTATTCTTCTTTTTAAGGGCCGCGCGCGAGGCCTTTTTGCAGGCGGGCCTGACGCCCGAGGCGTTGCGCCCGTACCGCGTGGGCGTGATTATCGGCACATCGGTGGATGCGTCCTTCCATTGTTTTAATGTATATGAACATTGGCGCGCCGGAAAGGTGGACGAACAGGACCCCGCCAAATTGGCCCATTATTTTGCTTCCTCTACCGCACAAGCCGTCAGCCGCTATTTTGGCTTTACCGGGCCCTTTCAAACGGTAGTAACTGCCTGCGCAAGCGGCACCGACGCCGTAGGCCTTGGGAAAAGTTGGTTGGAAAGCGGCCTGTGCGATGCCGTACTTTGCGGCGGAACGGACGAGATAAATTTAATTCCCTATGACGGTTTTATCCGCTTATTGGTGGCTTCCAAGGATAAGTGCAAACCCTTTGATAAGAACCGTAACGGCATTAACATTGGCGAAGGGGCGGCGGCGCTGCTGCTTGTCAGCCCGCAACTAAAAGAACAATTTTCCCTTACGCCACAAGGTTTTATATTAGGCTACGGCAATGCGTGCGACGCGTTCCACCCCACCGCGCCGGACCCTGAAGGAAAAGGCCTTAAAAAGGCCATAAATTTTGCTTTAAAGGAAGCGGAACTCTCCGCCGCCGATTTGGCCTTTGTAAACGCGCACGGTACGGCAAGCCAAGCCAATGACTCCGCCGAAGCCGCCGCCTTCCGCGCGGTATTGCCGGGCGTGCCCGTATGGGGTTCCAAGGGCGTTACAGGCCACACCTTGGGCGCCGCGGGAGCGTTGGAAGCCGTACTCACTTTAACAGCCTTAAACCGCCGATTGCTTCCCCCTACGTCGGGCTTTACAACGCAGGATGAAGCCCTGCAACTTATTCCAACCGTTTCCAAAGAACCCCTTTCCAAAAAAGCGGCTATCAGCGATTCCTTGGCCTTTGGCGGGTGCAACGCGGCCCTTGTCTTGGGCGCGGAGGATTACAATGGGTAAACTTTTTATTAACGGTTTTTCTTATTTACTGGGCGACGCGACGGCGGAAGATTTTGCGCCCTTTGCCCAACCGCGCCAACTGCGCCGTATGGAAGCCATTGCCAAAAATGCGCTGTTGTGTTCGTTCCGCGCATTTGAACAGGCGGGAATAGATCCGGCTAGTCCCAAGGAAACCGGGCTTAGCGTGGCTGTCGGGGCGGGCTCCCTGGAAAGCACCTGCAAATTTATGGACACCATTATTGCAGACGGTGATGAACTTTCTTCCCCCACCGCCTTTGCGGGCTCCGTGCATAATTCTACGGCGCATACCTTGTCCGTTTTCCTGCATTTATCGGGCCCCAGCGTTACCACGGGTCAGTTTGATTTTTCCTTTGCCGGAGCCTTACTGACGGCCCAGCAATTTATGGAGCGCGGCCTGTGCCCGGACGTGTTGGTGTCGGTGGCCGAGGATATTAACCCCGTAGCCGCCGAAATTGCGCCTAAATATCCCGCGCTTTTTGCGCCTGTGGTGCGTCCAGGCACTTTTACACGCGCCGCGGCCGCGTTTGCGGTGTCTTTAAAACCAACGGCGCATACTTTGTTTACTGTTACCAAATTTGAATTTACCCGCACGGATAATAAAATAGCCCTCGCGCAAACTGCGTATTCGTCCGCCGCGTATAATGCGGTGGAGACGGCGCGCTTGTTATCGGTGGGAAAAGCCTTTTCTCTGCGGGATATCTTTGCCGGGGCGGAAATGATTTTGGAGGCGGAGCCTTATGTTACTGTTAAATGACGTAAAACGCATACTGACGGATATGTTTCGCACGGAGTTGGCCCGCAAAAAGGCGGATGCCTTGGCCGTGTTTGACGAAAATAGCCAAGCGGATTTTTTTGAACGGGTGCCGCAGGATATTTTAAAAACCGTGTCCGATAAGGCCGCTATTTTTTTCGGCTACGAACCACGCGTGTTTTCGTCCTTGGATTTGATGACGGATTACGCCTACGCCGCGTTTTTGCACGGGCGGAAACTTACCTTTTTGACCTCGGGCAGTACGGGTACGCCCAAACGCTGTATTCACACGCTTGCAATGATTGAAGAAGAAGCCTACGGCGTGGCGCCAGACTTTAAAGGGGTTAAGCGCGTGGTTTCGCTGGTGCCGTCTAACCATATGTACGGATTTACCTTTACCGTTACGCTCCCGCACGCCTTAAATGTTCCCGCGCTGGTGTTGCCCGCATTGCCTACCCAACCGTGGAGCGACATTTTGCAAGAGGGCGATTTGATAGCCGGGTTCCCCCTGTTTTGGAACTATTGGGCCCGCTTGGAAAATCCGTTCCCTAAGGGCGTACACGCAATGTCTTCCACCGCGCCTTGCAAAAAGGAAATTATAGACGCCTTGTATAGCCTGGGGGCTTCGCAATTTACCGAAATTTACGGCGCAAGCGAAACGGGCGCCATTGCCCGCCGCCACCATAGCACGGATGCCTTTGAATTATTCCCGTTTTGGGACGTATCTTTGACGGATGACCAACCGCAGATTAAACGCAAAAGCCAAAATAGTTGGCTTACCTTGCCTGATGAAGTGGAAACTACACAGGGTCGCTTTTTAATTCCCATAAAACGTAGCGACGCGTGCGTGCAGGTGGCCGGGATAAATGTTTTTCCCAAGCGGGTGGAAGAGGTCCTTGCCGCGCATCCGGCGGTAAAGGCTTGCCGCGTGCGTTTAATGCGCCCCGAAGAAGGCGAGCGGTTAAAGGCGTTTATCGTGCTGAACGAAGGCTATACCCAAGAGCATTTGGGTATCATCCGCACCTATCTGGCCCAGCGCCTGACCGTACACGAATTGCCGCGCACCTTCACCTTCGGGAGCGAACTCCCTGTTTCCGCAATGGGCAAGGACGCTGATTGGTAAAGAAAAAACAAACGGCTTTGGCCTAGTGCTTTTTATTTTAGAAACTGCAAAACCCCGCCCAAAAGGCGGGGTTTTTGCTTTCTAGGGGGCTGACACGGCGGAAAATTTGTGTTACAATAATAATTGTAAGCCACTACCGACGGAGATAGGCCCAAGGGCCCATATACAAAATGGGACCTTTGGCCCTTGTTATCCGTCGGGTTTTGTGATACTATGAAGATATAAGTATTAGTGTGCTTATTGGGAGACAAGTATATGAATAAATTAATCTCGTTAGTTTTAAGTTTTACGCTCATCTTCGGGAGTTTTACACCTTCCTTTGCCCAGTTGTATAAAGTACCCAAAAACGGTGGCAAAGCGGTAAAATCTGCCGAAAAGGCCGCCGAAGCCGCCGGAAAACAAGCCGGCAAAGCGGCTGCCGCCCGCGCCGGAGCCAGTGCCCGGGTAAAGGTAAAGGGTGTTGTCCCTGGGGGCCTTATTACTACCCCAAATGTTACACCGTCCTATGGGCAAGGTTCCGTTACTCCCAGCGGAATTGTCGCTCCTACGGTTGGTGTAAACCCGCAGTTGTCTGCCACGTTGAACAGAAGTATTGATGCTGCACAAGCCGCGGCTGCGGCCGTTCCCTCTAAAACCTTAAAAGAAGTCAACACCCTTTTGGACGGAAAGGAATTTTCCTCCAAGGATGCGGGCGACGTATTTAAACAAATTTTTAATGTTCAGCGCACCGTTTCCGCCCACGACCAACTGCTGTTAAACGCTTATATGCGCGTAACGGTGGAGAAGGGCTTTGCCACTACGCAAAAACAGGCCTCTCTTGCCAAAGAAACGTATGTGCGCGTTCTGCGCGGCTACCACTCTTCTTCTGCTTTAAACAGAGACGTAACAATGGCGGATATCGGCCGTCTGCCCGCTAATTCCGATGGGCTTAAAGACTTGTCCGCTTGGGGCCAGGCAATGGCTGCCGCCGCGGATTTGGGCTTTTACGGTTCCGCCAAGGACGCCTCCCTTTTATTAGATACTTATAACAAAACCCCCCAAGCCTTAAAAACGTTCAGCGAGGTGGTCATCGGCCGCTCGCTCCTTACGTTGCAGGCGTATGAGGGGCTTGAAAAATTGGCCCAACTTTCCGCGATTAACGGTAAATTGTATGGCGATTTTTGGGCTGGTGTCAGCCAATATGTTACGGCTAACAATCTGCCCGTAACGCTCCCCCAGGTAACCGCCGCGCAAATGAACTCCGCCAAATTGGCCCCCAATGCGGGCACGGCGCTTACTTATTGGAGCAAATTAAACGCCCGCCACTTGGACGCTTCCGCCAAAGGTACGGCCGATTGGGTAGCCTTAAACGGTAAAAAAGGCCAAATTGTGGCGGACCCGGCAGCCGAAACCGCTGCTAAACCTGCGGGCGCCGCAACGCCGAAAGTAGATGTAAAACTGGGCGACATTACCTTGCCGGATGGGTTGCACGTGGCTTATACGCCTGCTGCTACGGAAGGCGAAGCCGCCGTGGCCGAAACGCCTGCCGCTTCCTCCAATGCTGGCACGGTATATAGCAGCGTCGTTCCGGTCAGCCCCAAATGGCTGAGCAAAGTAACGAGCCGCGTGCGCGACTGGTTCACCCACGATGCCGAAAGCGCCGCCAATAATACGGCTTTAAACATTTTATCCAAAGAATACCCCTTGGCCACGCAGTTGCGCACTATTTTGGAAAGCGCCGCCGCGCAAAAGTACAAAGAAGAGGCGTTAGTGTCCTTGTATAACCAAGGTAAATTTAACGAAGCCATCAGCAAAATGCCGGTGGAAACCCAACGCTGGATTGAATCTAAAAAAGAAAATCCCGAAGAATTGGGTAAGGCGTTGTATCACTTGTATGCTTCCCAATCGTTAAATACGGCAATTGCCGCGGTGTCCGATGCTATGGCACAATCTTCCTTTGAAAAGGAATTGGAAACGATTATTTCCGATCCGAATTGGGAAAAGAAAGTCCAAAGTGCGTGGGATAATGTAAAAGTTTTGCCCTTGGAAACGGAAAGTTTTGCGGGTATCGTACCGTCTATGCCCGATATCAACGAAAAGTTAATCGTTTCCTCTTGCCGCCCGACGGGCTTTGCGTCCAAGAACAGAATTACGGGTAAAGAAACCAAAAAAGGCGTCTTCTATTCCAACAATATTCCGTTCTATTACCGCTCCGCCTCCGGCAAACTCAGCAGCGCCCCGGTGGGCATTTTGTCCCAGCCGCACGCTTCTTGGTACAGCCGCTTTTTGTCCAAATTTGGTTTGTCTGAAAAACCGGGCTTGGTTATCCCCAAAGGCTTTGTACTTGCCTTGGACGAATCCGGCCAGTGGAAATATGTAATGCCGTCCGGCAATTTGGCCGCGGTCCGCGCGAACAAACGCTCCGCCAAACTTTTGGAAGAAATCCAGGCCAATGGTTCTGTACAGGTTCCGCTTGATACGCCGTATAACTCTACTGATATGTTGGCTATGGCCAATATGTTGGAAAAGAACCCAGGCCTCAACTTGGAACTTAAACTCAACGAGCCGCACTCTTTAAGACAGTTCCTGACCTTGCACGCTTACTTTGTGGGCAATGACGCCGGTGCCTCTTTGACGGGTCCGTTTAAATCGGCCTTGAAATCTCTGCCAGGTTATTCGGGCTTGATGTCCAACTTGGTCAGTGGTATCGGGTATTTTACCCCGTTAGTGGCAGCCAAATTGATGCCGCTTATGACGAAAATCGGCCATAAAAACACGATTCAGTTGATTTATGGCGGCGCCGCTGCGGCTTTGACCTTCGCCTTAGTGGGCCTTGGGATGTATGGTACGATAGATGTAAAGACCTTGTCCTTGCTCTCGCTGTCTTTGCCGACGGTAGCTCTTGTGTTGGGCGCGAGTATGGCCAATACGTCTATTCAGACCTTGCTTAACTACTATAAGAACCCGGTTGCCCGCACGGCGGCGCACTTGGACTTCTCTGAAAATAAACAATGGTCCCGCTTGGCCTTAACGGCGGCTACGGGTGCGTTGGCCTCTATCGGATTAAACTTTACGATTGTTGTGCCGGTAGGCCTTGCGCTGTTGGCCGCGTCCGAAATGCTCTTCCTCAATACGCCTATTTACAAAATGGGTAAAGGCGTAAAGGCGTCCGGCAAAGTTGCGGAAAAAGCCGCTGCCAAAGTGCCGGAAGTTTCCAAAGAACAACTGGCTAAGGAAGAAGCCGAAGATAAGGCCTTATATAAACAGAATTTTAGAAATACGCGCGACGTGAAAGACATTGCCAGCCGTGTGAAATTGGTGTATGCCAGTTATGCGGCCAGTTTGATGATGCTTTCCCAGGATGCTAACGCTGTGCTTGGTAACGATGTTGGGCAATGGTTGGTGGCCGGCTTTATGTTTGCCACGGCTATGACCCGTAAGTTTGCCTCTAAACAGGTTTCCAGCAAGAAAATGACGGACGACCAATTGACGGGCGCTTCGCTTCCGTTGTTGGCCGCCACGGCGGCTGGGATTGCCCTTATGCCGTATTCAGGCCCGTTGGCGTTAATTACGGCCGGTTTCGGTATTATGCACTATATGGCTACGGCTGTGCCCGGTCAGTTGGATTCCGTCCGCTTGCAGAATATGGTTTCTGCGGCAATGCAGAAGGAAAAGGTTGCCGTTCAGGAAAATACCTCTTTGACCGAAGCCGAAAAAGAGGCTCAGTTGAAACGCATTGAACGCCGCGAAAAAACTTGGGGCAGTTTGGCGGGTAAAGATTACTCCGTCTTTAACTCCCACGGTTTGATTGGTATTTTGACCGCTTCCGCTATCGCTTTCGGCTTTGCCGATATGGGGCCGCAGTGGGCGATGGACTTGGTGAATCAGGTATCTGCCTTGACGGGCAATGCGGGCGAAGGGTTTACCTTGGGGATGAACCGCATTATCTTGGGTTACTCCGCAGTAGTGGCGAGCATTTTGGCCGCGCGCAACTGGGGATTGACCAAGGACTTCTTGGGCCTGTTCCGCAAGACCAAGATTACGACCGAAACGATTGAAGCGGGCAAGGTTAATGCGGGTTCCTTCGGTATCAGCAAAAAGAACTCGTACAGACGCCTGTCCGAAGTGAACGGTACGCTTTCCAAACTGGAAAAACAAATGGTTGACTACGGCGTGAGTTCCGAGCATAAAATGACGGATATGCTCAAACAAATGACACAGTCTTACAACCGCTTGGTGGCCATCGGCGAAGTGGAAGGCAATTCTACGGTGATGCCGGCGTTGCAGAAGTTGCAGAACATTGTAAAGTCTTACGGGGTGATGTTGGAAAAGAACCACCTGTCCGTAATGCTTAACCGTGAATATAAGCAACTTTCCGATTCCTTGACGGGAATTGATACGACTGCCAAAGATACCAAATTGGCCTATGTGCCGGAAGGTATGTACAACGGACCGGTAATGTCCGAAGCCGCTAAACCGTGGTACGCCAGATTGATGCCCAAAAAGAAAGTCAAATCTATGGACAAGGGCAGATTTGAAGATGTATTCGTACTGATTAACGAACTGGACCAGTTGGCCGCCGATATCAAACACGGCACTACCAGTGCGGGTACGTACAGATTGTTCATCCAGTACCAGAACGAAGCCAAACGCGCCTTGCAGGAATACGCCGAACTCAACCCGGCCGATTCCCCCCGCGTATTGGAACAAACCCAGCGCTTGAACCGCATTTGCAGTGCGCTCAAAACGCTGGATAAGCACCACGACCTGTTGCAGGAAAACGCCGGACCGACCTCCGCGGCTGATATTTTACAGTTGCGCGATGTGTTGAAAGGGTATCCGGATATGCCGGTTGCGGAGCATTAAACAAGTTGTTTTTGACCTTACCCCGGGCCTTAAAAAGCCCGGGGTTTTTTGTGCGTAAAAATGGAGTCAAAAACGCATTAAAAAGCGCGCTAAAAAAATCTTTTTTACCGACGGTGAAAACACTTGATTTTATACTCCCTATATATGTTATAATTGATATGTAAGCAAATGATTTGCTTAAACTTCTGCATTACTGCTCGTCCACTTTCTAATCGAGGGAGCGCCCCGGCGGGAAGCCAGCGCCGGAGAGTGTTGACGCGCGGCTTTTGCACGTTAAATTATAAATAGGAGACAAGAATGTTCGCAAAATTAGTAGGTTGGCTTAAACCTTTGCCGGACGGAACACCTATTTCCGACGAGGCACAGATTAAGCGTTTGTACCGTAACTGGCGTATTAAGATGTTCTTCGGCATGTACTTTGGTTATGCCTTGTTTTATTTCACCCGCAAAAATTTGGATTATGTAAAACCTGCGCTGAGCCAAAACTTTGGCTTGGACGTAATTCAGTTGGGGTATATCGGCACGACGATTTATCTTACCTATGGTATTGGTAAATTTTTAAGTGGCGTGCTGGCGGACCGCTGCAACATCCGCGGCGTAATGGCCTTGGGGTTGTTTGTATCTTCGCTTATTAACTTGGCGTTCCCCTTCTTGCCGCAATTCCAAACCTTCTTGGGCAATATGGGCATTACCTTGCCGCTCGTAGCCTTGGCTGCGTTTGCCTGGGGCTTGAACGGTGTGGCGCAGTCTATGGGGTTTCCTCCGGTAGCCAAAGGCTTGGTGTACTGGTTCTCCCCCTCTGAAAGAGCGACCAAATGGACGCTGTGGTCTTCTTCCCACACGTTCGGCGCGTTCTTTGTGGGCGTGTTGATTTCTTACCTGCTCAAATTGGATATGTGGAAAATGGCCTTCATCGTACCTGCTTTTATGGGTATTTGTTACAGCATTTTCTTAATGTTCTTCTTGACCGATAAACCCACCACTGTGGGCTTGCCTCCTATTGAAGTTTACAGAAACGACGTGATGCCCGTGAAGGAAAAGAGCACTCTTTCCCACTGGGAAATCCTCAAAAAACACGTTCTTAAAAACCCGTTCCTCTGGGCCTTGGCCATTTCGTACATCTTTATTTACTATGTACGCTTTGCCACGTTGGACTGGGGTACGATGTTCTTAACGCAAGAACGCGGTTTTACGCCCGACGGCGCCGTGTCCGCTATGAAGTGGATGCCTTTCTTGGGTATGCCGGGCGGCATTGTGGCTGGTTACTTGGCTGATAAATTCTTCCAGGGCCGCTGCACCCAAATGAACATTATTTACTTGGTCATCTTGGCTGCCAGCTGCTGGGGCTTTTATTGCGTGGCCGGTACGGACCAGTTCTTCTGGACGTCCTTGCTCGCTTCGTTCATCGGTTTCTTTGTGGACGGCCCGCAGAACCTCGCGGGTGGTGTACAGGCGTCCCGCGTAACCGTGCAGGAATCCGTTTCCGCCGCGTGCGGCTTTACGGGTATGTTCGGTTACTTCGGTGCTATGCTGTCCAGCACTGGGGCGGCGTACATTAGCAAGAGTTTCGGCTGGAAAGGCGTGTACTTCTCCTGCATTATTGCGTGTATCATCGCAATGGGCTTTATTGCCACCACTTGGAAGAAGGAAGCCTCCTCTATTGCTGCTGAAAATAATAAATAACATTTACTGTTATTCTTAGTTAAAAACCCCCGGGACTAACCCCGGGGGTTTTTGCATGGTATAAAAATCCACCGGCTATGCCGGTGGTAGAAAAAAAGGTTTACCGGTGAGAACGACAGAAAAACTCCTTGTGCTAGAATTAAATTACCTGTGTCAGCAGGTAATTTAAAGCACAAGGAGGTCCTTACTATGGATAAGGACATAGATAAGTTAGCACATATAGTATTTGCACCGAAATATCGCAGACAAATACTCTACAAAGACAAAAAGGCCGAAATAGGGAAAATACTGAGACAGTTGTGCCAATGGAAAGAGGTGCAAATACTGGAAGCAGAGATCTGCCCGGAGCACATACATATGTTGTTAAAGATACCGCCAAAAATTAGCGTGGCCGGGTTTATGGGATATCTAAAAGGCAAGAGCAGCCTACTAATCTATGAAAGATTTGGCAACTTAAAGTATAGGTATGGGAATAAGAACTTTTGGTGCCGAGGGTATTATGTAGATACGGTAGGGAAGAATAGCAAAAAGATAGCGGAGTATATACAAAATCAGTTAAAGATAGACCAGATGGAAAACCCCCTTCCGTTTTATGACGGACTGGACGGAAGAATAGGGAAACGCGAACGACAGGAGTAGTTGGGGCTAGATATCTAGCGGACTAGTAATAGAGGGCAGGGCCCGCATATGAAAAACCCCCGGCTACGCCGGGGGATAGTTATTTTTTGCGGTTCTTTCCGTGAATTATTTAAAAAGGTTTCTTGTCTGCTAAAAAAGGCCCCACTTAAAACAAGAGCCCCCTTTATAAAGGGATGTGCCTTTCTTTGTGTAAAAAGGCCCATTAGCGCAGTATTTAGGTCGCTATCTATAAAAGATTACTCCCCCTGATGCTTGGCTGCTGGCGGCCTTATAGTACATTAAATTTTCCTAACGATATTTGCTGTCTGGGCGATTTTTAGGCAAAAAAATACGCCGCCCGGGAGTGGGCGGCGTATCAATCAACCAATATAATTAATTAGATGTTCATAACGTAGAGCATATTGGTTGTACCGGCTTTACCAAACGGAATACCGGCGGTTATTACTACATTGTCGCCTTCTTTGGCTAAACCTTGGGCGAGGACGGCTTTTTTGGCTTCGCGCGTCATATCGTCAAAGTTCTTCAAATTGTCAATGACAATCGGCGTTACGCCCCATACCACAGCCAACTGGCGGGCGGTGGTTACGTTCGGCGTAAGGGCCAAAATCGGCAAGCCGCCGGCGCGTTGTTGGGAAGCACGCAAGGTGGTGGAACCGGAATCGGTAAATGTTACAATTACGTTGGCCGTATCCAAGTTGGTGGCCACAATGCCGGCACCCGTGGTGATGGCGCCTTCTTTGGTGGAATCATTTTTGCGTTCCAACAAGGAAAGGCCTTTGCGGTAACGGTGGTCTTTTTCTACGGTTTCAATAATGCGGCGCATCGTGGTAACGGCTTCCACAGGGTGTTCGCCTTGGGCGGTTTCGGCGGAGAGCATTACTGCGTCCACACCGTCGTAAACGGCGGTAGCCACGTCGGAGGCTTCGGCGCGGGTGGGCATAATATTGTGAATCATAGATTCCAACATCTGCGTAGCAATGATGACCGGTTTGCCCGCTTTGCGGCAGCCGGAAACAATTTTCTTCTGCAAGACTGGGACGAGTTCGGGGCTGGTTTCAACACCCAGGTCGCCGCGGGCAACCATTACAACGTCGGTCAAGTCAATAATTTCGCGCAAGTGTTCAATGGCGGAGGGCTTTTCAATTTTGGAAATGATGTGCGCTTTGGATTTCATCAAACTGCGCAATTCAATCAAGTCTTCCGGTTCCTGAACGAAGGACAAACCGATGAAATCGGCGCCCAACATTTCGGCGATTTTCAAATCTTCTTTATCTTTGGCGGTCAGCGCGGAAAGCGGCAATTTTACGCCGGGTACGTTTACGCCTTTTTTGTTGGAAAGTTCGCCGCCCGCAATAACGGTGCAGTCGGCGGTATCAGCGGTGTGGGCATCCACACGCAAGCGGACTACGCCGTCGTTAAGCAAAAGTTCCAGGCCGTCTTTCATAGCGGCAAAAATTTCTTTGTGGGGCAGGCAAACGCGGGTCTGATCCCCGGGTTCCGGGTTCATATCCAAGCGGAATTTGTCGCCTTCCTTCAAGTGGATGCGGTAATCTTTAAACGTGCCAACGCGGAGTTTCGGGCCTTGCAAGTCAAACAAGATACCCAAGGTGCAGTTGTATTTCTTTTCCATCTTGCGGATGTTGGTTACTCTTTCCTGGTATTCAGGCAACGAACCGTGGCTGCAATTGCAGCGGAACACGGAAACGCCGGCTTTTACCAAGGCTTCAATGGATTTTTCATCGCTGGTGTCGGGACCGATGGTCGCGACGATTTTGCAAAAGTCAGTATTTTTCGGCATAATCTTAATTTTATTTCCTCTATCTAACTATATGAGAGGGGCAAATCCCCTTCTGTTATTATTTTATTATTTTTGGAGCGTGTTGTCATAGGTTTATTGTACTAGAAAATTGAAAACGCCCTTTAAATTCGCTAAAATATACCGTATGGATACGTCTTTGCAGCCTAAAAAAGATTATTTTCCCCCGATGCACACCGCCGAACATATCTTGAACCAGACGATGGTCCGCCTGTTCGGCTGCGAGCGGAGTTTAACCAACCATATTGAAAAGAATAAATCCAAGTGCGATTATTTCTTGCCGTCGGCTCCGACGGAGGAACAGTTGCGCGAGGTGGAAGATATGGTAAACGACGTGATTGCCGGTCAACTGCCGGTAACCGCCGAGGAACTCCCCCGCGAGGTGGCGGAAAAAAGCGTGGATTTATCCCGCTTGCCGCCCGAAGCCGGGAACACCGTGCGCTTGGTGCGCGTGGGCGGGTATGACGTGTGCCCCTGCATTGGCAAGCACGTTACCAACACCCGCGAAATCGGGCATTTTAAAATAATCAGTTGGTCTTATCAAGACGGCAAATTGCGTATCCGCTACAAACTAGAAGATTAATCCCCAGGAGAATTATGAAACTTTTGCAAAAAGCATTACTGCTGGTTGCTTTGGTGTCGTTTTGCGGCGTTTTGCACGCGCAGGACGGCAAACGGGGCTGGCAGATTGAACTAAAAAAAATCGCGCTTGACGTAACTTCCACCGAAGTAAAACACGCCCAGGAATATAAGGATTTTTCCGACGCACGCTTGAACGGCGACTCCCAAACCGCCGTGCGTGGCAACTTGGATGCTATTTCCGACTACCACGCCGAGCATTACTTGTGGACCAATGAACTGTTAATGGACTACGGCCGCACGAAAATCCGCCCCGTGGAAGGCGAAACCTTAACCAACGAAAACGCCGACAAAATTTTGTTCACCACGGGCTACACCCAACGCTTGTGGAAGGTGGAAAACTTTTTGGGCGGTTTTGAAGCGGGCCCGTTTGCTAACTTGGGCTACGAAACCGAATTTACCAAGCCCGACAATGCCCCCCGCACCCGCATTTTGCGCGGTACGGCCGGCGTAAAAATGTTTGAAGGCAAATACTTAAAGAGTTTGTTTGCCGCGGTGGTGGGCGAGCGCGATTTTACTTACAGTCCCAATTCCACCAAATTGGCTTGGGAAGCAGGGTTTAAAATTGAGCAGCCGGTGCGTGAGGGCGTAACTGCCAAATACTCCGCTCTGTTTCGCGATTATTTAAGCGAATCCGAAACGCGCCAGACCGACTTAGATTATGAATTTACCGCGGATGCGCGTTTGGAAGTGGAACTCTACAAAAACTTATATTTGGCTCCGTTTATCAGTTATTACACGGCGCAGGCCAAATACTTTGGCACCCGCGGCGAAAATATTTATGTAGGCGTGTCGTTATCGTTTAGCCACATTTTTAAAGAAGCCAAATAAGCGGTAAATTGACCCATAAAAAACCCCGGTCATCAGCCGGGGCTTTTTTTATATATCTTTTGTTGTTAGCGGAGGAAGCCACCTCTGTTGAATTGGTCCGTCCAAGTGCTATGCGGGCGGGTGGTTCCGGCGTTTATTTTCTCCACGATTTGGCTCAGCGATTCCGGGCCGTATTCCCCGTGGATATAGACATCCAAAATATCTTCGGCCGGAATATCCTCGTAGGAATAATAAATGGTCTTGGTGGAGTTAAATTCTGCGCTCTTTCCCAGTTCCATTGTCGGTTTGCGTTTGACCACGAATACTACGCCGATGCCGTCTTTTTTATATCCGCTTTGAAAGATATAGTGGCTGGCTTCGTTGTACGAGGAGGACAAACTGACTGCCGCCCCTCTTTCATCCGTGCCCGTATTCCATTTGGAATCCTTGGGCGAAAAGCCTTTCTTTAAAATAGCCGTTAATTCTTCGGGCGTGATAATCATCCCGCGGTAAAGTACTTTGTCGGAATTTTTATCCGGATGATAAATTTGCTCCGGTCTGCTTCTGTATGGGTCAATACGGCGCATATAAAAACCCTCAATATAGTTTTGCGGCAAATGATAGGAAGCCAATAATTCCGCACGGTATTTTTGCACCTCATCAATCCACACCTGCTGCGGGGTAATACCGGCGGCGCGCTGTTGGGCTGATTTCACTTGGAGTTCTTTTGCCTTTTGGTTTACTGCCACTTTTAATTGGGTAACTGGCAATTGGATTACCTTAGCCTTAAATTGCGGATTATTATAAGGTATTTTTACTTTAATGCCCGGTACTGCGCCTTTGGGAAGGGTACCCACGGGCAATTTGAAGACCTTCATTTTAGTAGGCTTTACAGGAAACCTCTGCGCCTGAACATAAGGCGCGGTAGCCGCACAAAGAAGCGTAGCGAGAAGTATATTTATGTATTTCATTTTGTTTTATCCTTTTGTTTTGAGTACATTTTCTAAAAAAACAAAACCCCGAACTTTTTTTAATAGTCCGGGGGGTGAAAAAATAAAAACTACAATTACAATACTGCTGGTTCCGGACTTAAACTATTTTTAATAATAATGGTAAATAGGTTTACCATACAAAATAGATTGAATAGACCAGAAGCGAAAACGGCCGTCTTCTTTTCAGAAGCGGAAATGGAAACAGAAATCATAGTCCAAAGGTTTTTGCTTTTCATAGATACAAATAGTGTATATTATTTTTGAAAAAAATGCAATACTTTTTTTATTTTTTTGCAAGTTTATTTTTGACGCGTGAAAATTGGCGTCTATTCTCCGTCGGCAGACGGCACCAATTTGGCTGCCGTCAACTCTTTAATATTATACGTCAAACTAACCCCATAAGCGACTTTTTGCACAAAAAAAGAGGGCCCCCTTGCGGGAACCCTCTCTTGTAACAAATAAGATTATTTGTTTACGGAAGCCATATGGGCGATCAAATCAAGCACTTTGTTGGAGTAGCCGATTTCGTTATCGTACCAAGATACGACTTTCACAAACGTGTCGGTCAAAGCGATACCGGCTTTGGCGTCAAAGATAGACGTAAGCGGGCAGCCCAAGAAGTCGGAAGACACGACGGATTCGTCGGTGTAACCCAAAATACCTTTGAGTTCGCCTTCGGAGGCTTCCTTCATCGCTTTGCAGATTTCTTCGTAGGAGGCCGGTTTAGCCAAGTTTACGGTAAGGTCAACCACGGACACGTCCAAGGTCGGCACGCGCATAGACATACCGGTCAATTTGCCGTTAAGTTCAGGAATTACTTTACCTACGGCTTTGGCAGCGCCGGTAGAAGACGGGATGATGTTGCCGGAAGCGGCACGACCGCCTCTCCAATCCTTCATAGAAGGACCGTCAACCGTTTTCTGGGTGGCGGTGGTGGAGTGTACGGTGGTCATCAAACCTTCTTTAATACCGAACTTGTCGTTCAAAACTTTGGCGATAGGAGCCAAGCAGTTCGTGGTGCAGGAAGCGTTGGAAACGAATTGAGTGCCTTTTTTGTAGGTTTTTTCGTTTACGCCGACTACGAACATCGGGGTAGCGTCTTTGGACGGAGCAGACATTACCACATATTTGGCGCCGGCTTTAATGTGGGCCTGCGCTTTTTCCTGGGTAAGGAACAAACCGGTGGATTCTACTACATATTCGGCACCCACTTTATCCCAAGCCAATTCTTCGGGGTTTTTGCAAGCGGTTACGCGAATTCTTTTGCCGTTGACGATGAGTTCGGATTTTTCAACGTCCGCTTCCACGGTACCGTTAAATTTGCCGTGCATCGTATCGTATTTGAGCATATAAGC
This sequence comes from Candidatus Avelusimicrobium stercoris, assembly GCA_002432025.1. GTDB lineage: Bacteria > Elusimicrobiota > Elusimicrobia > Elusimicrobiales > Elusimicrobiaceae > Avelusimicrobium > Avelusimicrobium stercoris. The sequence goes on from DJFE01000019.1 coordinate 117,274, forward strand.
CAAATAGTCAACCGGGCACAAGTCGTTGATGCCTACGATTTCAATATCTTTGCGTTCTTGCGCCGCGCGGAATACGAAGCGACCGATGCGGCCAAAACCGTTAATACCAACTTTAATCATACTGTTTACACCCTCCATAGATTTTTTACTTCTGTAAATATTTTACTATTTTTTGAGCCGTTCGTGTACCCCGTTAAATAGGGTTAGTCAAGCGGCACGTCAATTTTGGTATCTCTTCTCGTAGCGGGATTATATACCGATTGGCGTTTTTTAATTAATTTCTGTTCCTTCAAATCGTACACGTATGTCGTTTTAATGCTGTGGTCGGAACTGGTGCGTCCTTCAATAAGAGCCTGCCCGTCTTTGTCCCACAGGGCGCGGCGCGTGGTTAATTGCAAATAGCGGCCTTCGGGTTTATCGGCAATTGCGTGTTTAATTTTGCTGTACGAAAATTTACTTTCAAAGGTCAGGTTTTTAATGGCTTTTTTGTTTTCGTCCAGCAAGGAGCCCGCCGTCAGGTATTCGTCAATATCCATATCAAAAATAGGCTTATCGTCAAAATAAAAGGGAATTTTGGCTACGCCGTTGTTGTGATAGGCTTCCACCAATTTATAAAGATAATGTGCGTGTGTGGCGTAGGCAACATCTTGTGCGGGGTCTTCCGCGTGGTGTACACTGCCCGTATGGATGCCCACCAGTTCGCCCTTGTCATTTAACACGGCGCTTCCGCACAGGCCGGGGCGTTTTTCAGCCGGCATAGAAATCGTCGTGCGGATAGAAATCGGCGTTACCCCCACAACCTGGCGTTCCGGGATAGCGGCCGCGGAGGAGTGCGTAAAGCCTTTGGAAAGCAGATTATCCTGCAAATAGGGCGCACCCTCACTAATAGAATAAGGGGCTAACAGCGGCTCAATATCCGCCGGAAATTTGACTAGCGCCATATCCAGCATACTCTTGGGCGAATAGGCCACCACTTCTACGGTTGCCTCGTGCGGCAAGCCGTTTTTATAGACAATGGCGGTAAAGGTTCTGTGCAGGGCGTCTTTTTCGCCGGACGACATAGCGATTGCGTGCGTGGCGATAACGCCATAAACTTCGTTCTTCCCGTTATAGGGGATAGAAACTACGGTGCCGGAAAAAATGTTCGTGCCGTTTAAACTGGCCGCGGCCTTGCCCGATTCCACCGCCTGAAAGATATAGGCGTCTTTTGGGATGACTTCGGTAGCCAGAATATTTTTAAGGCGCAGGTTTTCCTGCTCTAACTGTTGAAGTTTGGAGAGAGCCTGCTGTAATTGGGCCTTGCTGGAAACCCCAGAAACATTAGCCGGAACCGTCGGCGCAACGCGGGGCAAAGCCGGGGTGGACGGTACAACCGGGGCCGTAGGAAAAGCAACCGCCGAGGGAATTTTTACCTTACGTAGGTAAGGCGGCAGAAGGCAAGCGGCTGACGGCTTTTGCCGAGGCCTTAGACACTTGTTCGGCGGCGCGTATCCCGCGGCTAACCGTTGGTACCTGTGCCTCCGCCGAAGCGGGCACTAACACAGACAGTAAAAAAGCAAAAGTTAAAAAGGTATATTTTTTCATACTTATATTCTAACACTTGTGTCCGGCGCTAACAAGGGCCAAAGGGCCTATTTCGCCTTGGGCCCATAATACTTTTTTATGCCTTGTATTAGGCTCGCAAAGGAAAAATCCCGCATTAAATGCACCAGTAGCACCAGGCTGATTACAGGCCGCAAAAAGGAGCCCAAATTCATCACAAAATCAAAGTACGAATATAAGAAGCAATGGCTAATCAGGTTCATTGGCACGAACAAAAGGGCAAGCAAGAAAACCGTTAAATTATCGGCTTTTTCCTGCGGGTCTTTTAAAAGGAGCAGCGTGGGCAGAGCCAGTTGGATAAGGGTATAATCATACGATACAAACGGCAAAAACACTTCGCCAAGCGTTAGCAGCAGGGCGGCGCGGGCCAAACGGCGGTTTATAAACAGCGTATAGGCGCTGGTAAACGCAAAAAAGCCCAAGGCAAACACCGCATAATAGGGCATCGTTTGGCGGGAAAACCACAGCAAGGCTTCCCAACTTTCGGGCGAACCCTGGACTTGCGTCAGCAGAAATACGGGCACCCGGATTAGATTAAAAAACGAGTGGGAAAACTGCAACCCCAAAGGCATTAATTGGTGCCAAAGATTGAACCCGGCAAACCCGGAGGAGTCAAAACCAAATCCGCTTAATTCCCCTACCGCCAGCAGAACGCCGCTAAAAAGCACCATCCCGGCCAGTTCCTTATAGCGTTTATCCGCCATAAAAAGCACAAGGAAGACGGCGGGATAAAGTTTCATATTGATTGCCAGGGCGAGCAGCAGGGCCGCCACCCAAAAGCGTTTGGCTTGGTAGCACAGCAGAAAAGCGGCGCAGACGGCAAACAAAAGGATTTCCGTATTGGCGCGGTCCAGCGCAAAGAGGAGCGGAAAGGAGCACAGCGTAAAAATGGCGGCGGCGGACCATTTTTGTTTGAGGAACGAAAACGCCCGGCAGGCAAGGCCAAAATACAGCGTGGCTCCCCCCACTAGCATTGTATAGAGCGAGACTTTTTCCGGCAAGAATTTAAGCCCTTGTAATGCCCATACAAAGAACGGGAAATAATTGCCGTTCTGCTCGCCGAGGGCGATTTGCAAGGTGTCGTAAAAATCGTTAAAGCGGTAACGCGGGTCAAACAGAAAGGTAACATACGGGTAATACGCGCGGTGCAAAAACAAATTCACCGAACAAACCGCAAGGGCGAGAATCATCCCGGCGAGCAAGACGCCGCAAAAGCGTTTCACCCGTGTTTCCGGCGTAATTTCTTTTAGCCAAAATTCCCTAATCTGTGCCCACATATTATTTTTTCTTTTTTTTGCTAAATAAGGTAATTAATTTTAGCAAGTTACGAGCAAAAAAGAATTTTATTTTTTGTGTAGAGTTCAAATCATTTTTGACTAAATCTTCATTTAATTTGTTGCCGTTATAATGGGTATAATTTTTGCGGAAAGAGCCGAAAATATACCCCAAAAAGCCGTGTTTGCCAACGTGTTCCAATACATAAGTGCGTAAGTTTTGGTCTTCTATCATTTGCAAGGAATTTAAAAAACCTACCGTCCAAAACATATTGCGCGCCGACGAAGGAATATAACTCTTTTCCGAGCCGCGCGTATTCCAATCATCCCCAGAAAAAACAACATCCAATGTACATTTATCCATTATTTCCCCTTGGGGCAAGAAAATACGTCCTTTTTTATTTAAAATCTCACAAATTAAGGCCAAATGCGGGAACATATTGGGAATATTGTTATACATATTCATTAATACGCCGTTTGTAATAATACTGGTGCGGTAAATTCCCGCCGGAACAAAGGTACATTGGCGGACTATTTTTGCGATGTCGCTTGTGCCTTGCAAATCGTCTTTGCGGGTAAGGAGCAAGTCATATTCTCCCGTTTCTAATGCCGCTTCTATTTCGGGCCAGGCTCCCCATTTAAAGGAATCGTCATCGCAAACTACCCACACATAGGGTGTGGTGGATATTTCGTAAGCGCGGGTGATATTAGCATTTCCGCCAATATTTTTATGGTGGCGGATATGTGTGATATTGGTAAATTTTTTGGCAAATTCCGCAATAATCTCGCTGGAACCGTCCGTAGAAGCATTATCCAAAACTGTTATGGAACAATCCTTAACCGGGCTGTTTGGCGCGGTTAATTGCTCCAAGGTATGCTTGATATACGGCTTACGATTATAAGTGGGAATAATGATTTCTAGTTGAGTTTGAATTTCCATATTCTTGTTTTTATATGGCCAAATAGGCGAATATTTAATCCTTTTTCGTCCTTAAAAAACGAACAGCAAAAGGCAAACGGTGCCAATAAAGCAAAGGCTAATTTTCCCCATCCATTGGATAAGTGGATGCCTTCAAAATAGGTGTAGAATAAACCTTTTCCGTCTGCCATATAACGACCACAGAAATTATAGAAATTTTCATTTTCGGCATTGGCAAAAAAAGAACATTTTTGACGGTAATCCGATCTTTGTAACATTGGGATAGAACTTAAATAGCCTTTCGCCCAAAACATATTTTTGAGTAAAGGATGTACTTGATTAACTTTTTTGGCTCCTCTAACATAAGAATCGTTACCGGGATTCAATTTCATAGTTACCAAAGGTTTTTGTAAAATCGGCAATTTATCCCCCGTATTGATGGCGGCTGCGGCCACTGCCAACTGCGGAAACATATTAGAAATGTTAAAGTACATATTCATAAGTACATCAGGGGTTATTAAGTCAGTTCTATATATAGCCGCAGGGACAAACGAAAGTTGCTTAAATAGATATTGAACCCCCTTTTCCGGCGAGTTGTAGTTTGCAACCACGATCGCAGGAGGGTTGTTTTTAAGAGCCAACTCCAACTCGTGCCAATTTGTCAAATCATATTCGTCGTCATCACACATTACCCACACATAAGAGGCCGTGGCCATTTCGTAGGCGCGGGTGATATTGGCATTACCGCCGATATTTTTCGGGTGGCGGATATGGGTAACATTTGCAAATTTCTTGGCAAAAATTTCTATTACCTCGCTTGAACCGTCCGTAGAGGCGTTATCTAAAACCGTGAGAGGCAAATCTTTTAGCGGCGAATTACCGGACAAAATAGTTTCCAAGGTTTTTTTACACTGTTCCTTGCGATTGTAGGTGATAAGAATGCATTGTATTGAACTGTTTAATTTCATACTAACTATTTATGCGAAACCCATATTTTTGTTTTGATACCAAAAAAGAAAATATACCAAGCATTATTTTCTTTTTGCTGATATATGGAAACAGAAATCCATAAAAATATTTTTCTCCAGAAAGGTAAGACACGAGTAACTTCAAGGGCTGGCAAAAAATTACCTTTGGAAATATACCACGAAAATATGCACCTATTGAATTCACCCCAACTTCCATGTATCGCAATTATACTACGGGCCATACATTGTTGCTGTAATTTTTTGTTAGATATTTGGGCAATAACATTAGCCCACCCAACTATCCAACTCATAGATCTTTGTTTTAAGTAAAGTTCGGTGTTATCATAACCTCTAATATAAGAAGTATCTGTAGTTTGTTTCATACCATTAGTAACTAATGGTTTTTGTAATAAATATGGAATATAGCCATTGTTGATGTAGGTTATAATAGGTGGTATGTGTGGAAATAAAGTGTAAATATTATTTACAATATTTGCCATTTCCGTATTAGTAAATAGAGAAGTATGCACAATATTACAAGAAACAAAACTCATTTGTAAAAGTAAGGCTGGAATACTTTTTTCTTCTCCGTTTTGCAAGTTATAATTTGCGGCACAAATAACTTTTTCACCTTTTTGTATGGCTTTTTCAACTTCGGGCCAAGCATCCAAAAAGATAATATCATCATCACCTAGTAACCAAACATACTCTTTTGAAGCATACTCTAAAGCCCTAGCAATATTTCCGCCAATTCCTAAATTATAATGATTTCTTATATAAGAAATATTGGAATGTGTTTTCTTTATTTTCTCAATATAATTTGGGGTATTATCAGAAGAGTTATTATCCAACACGAGAATATTTATATCTTTAATCGGGGATTTGTCATCCAATAATTGGGTTAAAGTTTGAGCCAGTAGATGTTGTCTATTATATGTTGGAATAATGATTTCTAATTTGTTTTTTAACATAATTGTTTTCCCTTGATTTAAGAATTTTTTACCCACTCTAACATACGGCGGATGCCGGACTCTTTATCTACTTTCGGCGTCCAGTTTAACAGGCGCGAGGCCTTGGCGATATCGGCCACGAAAATCTTTTGGTCGCTTTCGCGCGGGGGCAGTTGCGTATAGTGCAATTTGATGTTAAGTTCTTTTTCCAAAAAGGCAAAAAGTTCCAGCAGGGATAAACTGTTTTGCATCCCGCCGCCAATATTAAAGGATTGGCCTTTAATCTCGTTAATATGTTTGGCCGCGGAAAGATACAGCGCGACCATATCGTCGGCGTGCAACACATCGCGCACCTGCTTGCCGTTGCCGGAGATGGTAAAGCGCGTGGCGGGGTCTTTTACCGTATTAACGGCTTGTTGGCAGAACCAACTAATCCACCCTTGGTCAAAGGTGCCAAACTGGCGGCTGCCGTACATAGACGAGTGGCGGAAGACCGCGGTTTTTAAGCCGAAAATGCGGGAATAGTCCAGCATATACTGGTCGGCCGCGCCCTTGGAGCAACCGTACGGGGAGTGAAAATCCAAGGTGATTTTTTCGTCAAAACCGTTCGGGTATTGTTCGCAAATATAGCGGGTCTCCTTTTCAATATAAGTATATTGTTCCAAATCCCCATACACCTTATTGGTGGAGGAGTAAATCACCCCGCAATGCGGCGCAAACTGGCGGACGCTTTCCAATACGTTAAAGGTTCCCAAGGTGTTGGTTTCAAAGTCCAGGCGCGGGTTTGCGATAGAAGTAGTCATAGCCACTTGCCCGGCCAAGTGGAAAATAATGTCCGGCTGGACCTCTTTAATAAAATTACTTACGGCCTGAAAATCCCACGTGTTTAGTTTTGCAAAGCGGAAGGAGCCTTGCTCTTGGAGCCAAGATAAGTTTTTATCCGAACCCACGCGGGATAAGTTATCAATAATATAAACGTCCTGCTTTTCGGCCAGTAACGCCGAAGCAATATTAGAACCCAAAAAACCGCAACCGCCTGTAATTAAATATTTCATTTTTTCTCCCCTTGTGCTATTTTGTTTAAACCATCTTGCAAGGATACGCGCGCTTGCCAGCCCAAGGCTTTTAAAGCGGCGGTATCCACTTCGTAGTCCAGTTGTTCGTTCTTGCGGTAAGGTACGGCGCCAAAGTTTAGGCGCGTAGTTGTGTTGCCGCAGGCACGCTGAACCAGTAAGACTAAATCTTTTATGCTTGTTTTGCGGTTGGTGCCCACCTCAAAGGCGGTTACCTTTCCGCGCGGAAATTCATCTGTATGTTTTAAGATACACAGATACGCGTTTACCACATCATCTATATAAGTAAAATCCCGTGTCTGCGCGCCTTCCGTCAAGTTCAGTTCAGGCACGTTATCGCGGAAACTTTTAAACAGAAACGCAATAAACTTGTTGGGCGTATCAAACGGACCGTAAAAATGGTCCAGCCGGATATTTACCGCCGTGATGTTATCTGCGTATAGTTTTAGCCACTCCGCAAATTGCGCCTTAGACAGCGCATACGGATTGAGAAAACGCGTTAAAATCGTATCGGTATTTAGGAAGGCTTTTACTTTATGCTTTATGGCCAGGTGAAGCACCTTTAACGGGAACAGCAAATTGCCTTCGGCCAGTTGGGCCATATTCTCCCCGTTCCTGCCATAGCAGGTGGCTAAATGGATAACGGCAAACACGGGTTGTTTGGTAAACAACGCTTCGGCCTGTTCGTCCGAAAACGCGCGGCGCAGGCAAAGGGTATTATACCCCTCCGCCTGTAATGCCGCCGATAAGTGTTTGCCTAAATAGCCGGTCCCCCCGGTAAGAATAACGGTTTTCATTTAATGGTATTTTCTTCCATTTCTTTGCGGTCCAGGAACGGATACATATCTTCCAAGGACGGGCTAATCATCGTGCCGTCAGGCAGTTTGCGCGCGGAAAGTTTCGGCGCAAAGGTGTAATTTTCGGTGCAGTCCACTTCGCACACCACGGGGCCGTGCATTGCCAATACCTGCTGTAATTTATCGGCCAATTCGCTGTTTTTATTAATGCGCACGGCGGGCAGGCCAAAGGCTTCGGCTACTTTTACAAAGTCCGGCACTTCTACCCCGCTTTGCACGTTGCATCCCGTCAGCCGCCCGTTAAAAAAGTTGCGCTGGGTTTGGATAATGGAAATATATTCCCCATTTTTCAGCACAAAAATTTTAAGCGGCAACTTATTGGTTTTTACGGTTTGCAACTCTTGCAAATTCATCATAATACTGCCGTCGCCTTCCAAGCAGATAACGTTCTGGCGGTTACTGGCGGCGCATACGCCGATAGCCGCGGGCAGGCCATAACCCATAGAAGCGTCGCCGGAGTTTAATAACAGCCGTTCCCCCGCCTTGCTTTCAAACGCTTGGAAAAACGCCACGCAGGCCGTACCATTGGAGGCCACTACGCGGCTTTTGGGCGGGAGGATTTGGCTCAATTTTTCCATAAAGAGATACGGGTGAACTTTGTCAGCCGGATTAATGGAAAACTCCCGCAGGGGCGGATATTTGGCGCGCATTTGGCGGCAGTATTCGCGCCACGGGGCGATATCAAGCAGTCCAACTTGCGCGGTTACTTGCCGCAGAAAATCCCCCGCGTCAGCGCAAATGGGCAAATCCGGGCGCACCGTCGGCTTTTTTAGTTCGGCAGGGTCAATATCCACCACGATTTTTTTAGCGTTTTTAGCAAAATTTTCCCAATTATAACTTACTTGGCGGATGTTGTTGCGCGTACCTACGCACAGCACCACATCGGCGTTTTGCAGCGCAAAATTGCCCGCGCGCTGGCCCACCGTGCCGATACGGCCCGCAAACAGCGGGTCATCGGACGGAATTAAATCAAAACCGTTAAACGTGCCCAATACGGGGATTTGGGTTTTATCCAAAAACGCGCGCAGGTCCGCTTGCGCTCCCGCACAGCGAATTCCGTTCCCGGCCACAAGTACTGGGCGTTTAGCGTTTTTTAAGAGTTCTGCCGCTTGGCGGACTAGGTCCGAAATGTCAGCCGCTTTTCCCGCCGGGCGGACAAACTTTTTGAGTTTGGTTTCGTCAATCGGCGCGGCCTGCACGTTTAGCGGAATATCCAGCCACACCGGGCCCGGGCGGCCGGTGGTCGCCTGAAAAACGGCTTCCTCTATGGCGGCGTCAATGTCGTAAGGGTCGGTAACCATTTTGGCAAATTTGGTCAGCGGCGTAACCACGCGGATAATGTTTACCTCTTGGTCGCCCAGTTGGCGCAAGGGGATATCCGGGCACGAAGCCAAGGTAGTGGTATATTTTACTTGGCCGGAAATAAACAGCACGGGCGCACTGTCCGTCCACGAGCCAAAAAGACCGTTTAAGCAGTTTAGCCCCCCCGGGCCCGTGGTTACGCACGCTACGGCCAATTTTTGGTTGGCGCGCGCGTAGCCTTCGGCGCACATAGAGGAGGCTTGTTCGTTATGGTTGCAAATCAGGCGGATTTTTTGGCTTTTGCCAAAACTATCGTCCAAGTGCATTGCGCCGCCGCCGGACACCATAAAGGCGGTGTCCACGCCTAACGCTTCCAACTTTTTAACTAAATAATCCGAGGTTTTAATCATAGGTGAAGACCTTAAAATTGGCCGCCGGCTTCTTCAATTAATTTTTTGTAGCGGGCTTCCAGCATTGTCAGGCGCTGTTCGTCCTCGCGGTAAATCATCCCGTAAAAATCGCGCTTGTTTTTAAGCCACATCAGTTCAAAGCCTACGGCCTTTAAAATGCCTTTGTCGGCGTTGGGGTCCTTAATGGCGGCTTGGGCGTCAAAAATAATTTTGCGCGTTTCAAACTTGGTTAAAGCCCCTTGCGGCAGGCGGGCAAAGAACGGCAGCGAGTGCGCGGATACGCCCCCGCCGATTACCATTTTTTTGCCTGCTTTTTGCATTTTGGCGCTCATCGTTTCGGCCATTTTAAAAATGGCTTCGGAGTTGATGTCCTCGCGCGTGAGGCCCATAGAGCCCGTCATATCCACGCGGCCCAACACCACGCCCGCGAGTTCCTTAAATTCCGGGCGGGCCATCATTGCGTCCAAATTTTCCGCCCCGGTGATGGTTTCTACGTTAATAAAAAATTCCATTTCCTGGCGTTCTTCTTCCGGGAACACAAAGTGCGTGGCCTTTACGTATTTGCTCATTGCGTAGGGCGTTTCAATCATCGGGCCAACAATGCCCTTTACGCCAATCGTGCGCGCATCAAACATATCTTTAATGGCCTCACAGCCGCCTACTTTAATAATTAAATCCAGCCCGGCCTTGGTTACAACTTCTTTTAGGCGCAGGGCTTCTTCCATACGCGTGCCTTCGGCTTCAAACTCTGCCTTAATGCCGATAACGTGGTGATTGGCTTTTAAATCCAGTAAGATATTTAACATCTTTTTTTCTAAATTGTTCATAGGGTACTCCTATTTATCTGTTCGTAATAAATCCGGGTTTAGTGTGGCTTTATGGTCTTGGTAATAGCCGTACAGGGCCGAAACGGCCTCTTTTAGCGGGGTAAACGCAAGCCCCGGAATTTCGGTCTTTAAGCGGGCGTTGGAGCCCGAGTAATTAAGGCCATAGCCCGCGTGGGCTACCTTTATGGGCAAGTCCTTACCGCTAACTTCCAAAACCGTTTTCGCGGCTTGCAAGAGTTCGGTTTCCGCATCGGGCACGACGTTATAGCACTTGAACTTCGGTTCGTGTGCTATAAAGTAATCCAGCACGGGCATTAAGTCCGGTGCGTAGAGGTAACTAAAACGCCTGTTTTGACGCAAGGTAATGGGCATATCAAAAAGGGCCTTACAGCAAGCATTGGAAATAAAACGGATTTCCCAATCCTCGTACTTGCCGAAGATACCAAAAATATTTAAGTCCACCGCGTTTTTGATGTGTTCAAGGCGTTTATGCACTACATATTTGCAAAAACTATGGTCATCTTTGCCCATACGCAAGCCAATTTGGTCCTCGGTTACTTGGCGGTTATCTGCGGCGGTGTCATATACCGCACCGCTGCCCAGGTTAATCAGGCGGCCAAAGCGGTCCGTATGCCGGGCCAGGTTTTCAAACATCCGCAAGTTGGTGTAGAGCAGGTTAGTCGGGTCCTTGGCATTGCGGTGTCCGGGCTTTACCGCGGCGTGGATGACCGCATCAAATTGGTGCGTTTTAAAGTAATTATCCACGGCTTCGGTATCGGCCAAATTGAGTTCGCTGCTGCGCGGGGCGGTAATATCATACTTTTGGGCGAGAAAACTCTCCCGTATGTTCTTACCGATAAACCCGTTTCCCCCGGTCAGCAAAAGTTGTTTTTTCATACGCTATTTATGTTGGGCGGCAAATTCGTGAATTAGGCGCGAGGTCTTGTCCAATTCCTTTTCCCCTAACCGCGGGAAAACGCCCACCCAAAAGGTATTGTTCATAATAAAGTCCGTATTGGGCAGTTTTTGATAGTCGGCTTCTGTCAAATCGCGCGAGTTTTGCAGCGCACCTGCGCCGATACGCAAGGCTACGTCGTTTTCCACCATTAAGGGCTGGCGCAAGAGGTTGCCCGCAAATAATTGGCGGGTTCCCACGCCGTTCTTTTCCAAGTATTCCACCAACTGTTGCTTAGTAAATTTGGCTTCGGGCTTGACGGAAATCAGGAAACCGAACCAAGAGGGTTTTACCTTGTCGTCCACCTTGGGCAAAATAAGCACATCGGAAAGGTCCGCCAGTTTGTTCATTAAATAGGCGGCGTTTTGGGTGCGTTTTTGCAGGTAGCCGGGCAATTTTTTCAGTTGGCTTACACCCAAAGCGGCCTGCCAGTCGGTAATTTTTAAGTTGAAGCCAATATGGGAATAAGTATATTTGTGGTCGTAGCCAAAGGGCAAGTGCCCCAGTTGCATATTAAAGCGGTTTTTGCAGGTGTTATCCACGCCCGGTTTGCACCAGCAGTCGCGGCCCCAATCGCGGAACGATAAAATAATGCGGTAGAGTTGTGGGTCGTTGGTAACCACGGCGCCGCCTTCGCCCATCGTCATATGGTGGGCCGGGTAAAAACTATATGTGCCGATGTGCCCAATCGTACCTGCCTTTTTGCCGTTCCACTCGGCACCCAAGGCATCGCAGGAGTCTTCAATCAGCCACAAATTGTGCTTTTTGCAGATATCCATAATGGCATCCATATCAAACATATTCCCTAACGTGTGCGCCAGGAAAATAGCCTTGGTTTTGGGCGAAAGGGCCGCTTCAATTTGTTTGACGTCAATGTTATAAGTGCCGATTTCGCAGTCCACAAACACGGGGATTAACCCCTGCTGGATAATCGGGTTGACCGTAGTCGGAAAGCCTGCGGCCACGGAAATCACTTCGTCACCCTTTTTAAGCCGTCTTTCGCCCAGTTTATAAGAGGTAAGGGCAGATAAGGCCAGCAAATTGGCCGAGGAGCCGGAATTGGTGGATAAAGCAAATTTTACGCCCAAAAAGGCCGCAAAATCCTTTTCAAACTGGTCATTAAAACGGCCCGCCGTCAGCCACATATCAAGCGTGGCGTCAATCATATTGGCGAGGTCCTGTTTGTCCAACAATTTGCCCGAAGCCGGGATATAAGATAAATCCTTTTTAGCACCGTAAATTTCGTCAAAATACTTGGCCGCCGCCGCTTGGACAGCTGCTCTTAATTCTTTTTCCATTGCATCTTCTCCATATACTCGTTAATCTGCTGTAAGGTAAAATCGTACATCGGTTTACCTTCATAAAATTGTTTGTACCAAATCACGCTCTTTTCCACGGCTTCTTCCGCCGTATAGGTGGGCGTCCAGCCCAGGCGTTCCTTGGCCTTGGTGATATCCAGCATCAGCAGGTTGGCTTCGTGCAGGTTATCCTTTTTATGCACCACCACTTCGCCTTTTCCGTAATACTTTACCGCCAGTTTGGCTACCTCGGCCACGGTTAAAACGCTGTCCGCCTTCGGGCCAAAGTTGAAGCCTTCGGCGTATTCACGCCCCTTAGTATAGAGCAAATGCCCCAGTAACAGATAGCCGGAAAGCGGTTCCAAAACGTGCTGCCACGGGCGCGTGGCGTGCGGGTTGCGTATTTCTATGGTTTTGCCCGCCTCTATGGAGCGCACGCAATCAGGCAGTAAACGGTCCGCCGCCCAATCGCCCCCGCCGATTACGTTCCCCGCGCGGGCGGTAGCCAAGGCATAGCCGTCCTGCAAGAAACTGCGGCGGTAAGACGAGGATAAAATTTCTACGCATCCCTTAGAGGAAGAATACATATCATATCCCCCCATCGGCTCATCTTCTTTGTAGCCGCGGGCGACTTCTTTATTTTCGTAGCATTTATCGGTAGTAATGTTTACAAAGGCTTTAACCGAGGCGGTTTTGCGCGCCGCTTCCAATACATTTAAGGTTCCCATTACGTTGGTTTCGTAGGTAAGCACCGGCTCCGCGTACGACAGACGCACCAAAGGCTGGGCCGCCAAGTGGAAAACGATTTCCGGCTGAAATTCCTCAAAGGTTTTATTCAAAAGGGTTCTGTCCAAAATATCGCCAAAGACGTTTTTGGCAATTTTATGCTCAATATCCAGCGCCGTAAACATAGAGGGCGTAGTATTGGGTTTTAAAGCGTACCCGCAGACTTGGGCCCCCAACTGGGTAAGCCACAAGGCCAGCCACGAACCTTTAAAGCCCGTGTGCCCAGTGAGTAAAACGCGTTTGCCCTTATAGGTATCGCTCCACATAGTTAATCCTCCCACACTTTCCACGGAGCCTTTCCGTTGGTCCATTGTTCATTGAGTTCAATTTTATCGCGCAGGGTATCCATCGGATGCCAAAAGCCGTAGTGCTTATAAGCGTTTAATTGGCTTTCTTTGGCCAGTTGCGTGAGCGGTTCGCGCTCCCACATAATATTGTCCCCTTCCGGGATGTAGTCAAACGCCTGGGGCTCACAAACGAAAAAGCCCCCATTGACCCACGCGCCGTCCCCTACCGGTTTTTCCTGAAAGCGGGAAATGGTGCCGCTGGGCTCAATATTAAGCGCGCCAAAGCGGCCTGTGGGCTGGACGGCCGTTAAGGTTACCAATTTGCCCGATTTTTTATGGCAGTCTAACAACTTATTAATATCCACGTCGGAAACTCCGTCCCCGTACGTCAGCATAAAGGGTTCATCGCCCACAAACTTGCGTGCCTGCTTAATACGGGAGCCCGTCAGCGCGTTGCGCCCCGTATATAAAAGGGTAACCTTCCACGGTTCGCAGCGGTTCATATGCACGTCAATTTTATTGGTTTTAAAGTCTATCGTAACATCGGAATTGTTGGTATAGTAATTTACAAAGTATTCTTTGATGACTTCGCTCTTGTACCCGCACAGGATAACAAAATCCGTCAGCCCATAGTGCGTGTATAATTTCATAATATGCCAAATGATGGGATACCCGCCGATTTCTACCATCGGTTTGGGGCGGATAGAGGTTTCCTCCCCCAGTCTGGTACCAAGGCCACCTGCCAGCAAAAGTACTTTCATAGCAAACTCCTATATAAAAATGTTAAACGGGCACGCCCGTAAGTTCATTGTACGAAATTAAGAATTTATAACAAGCCTATCAAAAGGGCTACGTTATGAAACAGTTGGTAGAGAGATTGGATAAACGAGAAAATGAGGGGGTTCCCCCATAATGAGACTATTCTCCGCCAAGAGTTTATAGTACCCTTTTATTATAACACATAACAACGGAACTTTGCATTGTACAAAAAGCCCCTCCATAAACCTTATATTTGTATTATAATATAAAAGATAAAAAGTACCGGGCCTATATATGATATAGGTCTTTTGGTCCCCGTCCGGGTGGGCCCTTTGTCCCCTGGAAAAAACATAAAAAAGCGGTACAATATAACTAGGTCTATTATATAAGGAGCGTTCTATGCAATCTTTTCTCTGCCGTGTACTTGCCGTAGTATTTGCTTTAAATTGTATTCTTCCCACCCCCTCGGCGTGGGCACAGGCTCGTCGTGCGCCTTCCCAAAAGGCTAAAGCGGGTACGTCCACCCGCCCTAATGTAGGGGCGGCGGTGTCCCAAGCGGCGGATAAACAACTGCAAACCAAGATTAACAATGCCACCAAACGCTATGAAAACAGAAAGTTGACGTGGGTTCAACGTAAAAACGCATTGGTGGAATTGCACCGCTTAAAAGACCAGCAAGCCACGCAACAAGAGACCAGAGAGAAAAGGGAAGCGCAAGCGGCGGCAAGAAAAGCCTCCGAGGCTTACCAACAAGACCTTCGCTCCGGGAGAGTGGTTGCGCGGGATGCTACCTATGTGGCGTCGCCCGTACCGGTGTTTTCCATTAAGCGGCCGAAAAATGACGTTTTGGAACTTTTGTCCAAAGATGAACTGACACTTCAAAATATGGGTGAGTTCATTGACCCAATGGGCAATCCCAACGATAACTATTTAATGAATACGGTCTATGCTGCCGAAGCTTTGGGCAATACGGTAGATTATATGCAGCAAATGGCGCAAAGCGGCAGTATGGACGCGTCCGCCTTGGCGCAGTTCAACCAAGATTTAAAGGACGTCTATTTGCGTATGGCCTACCGGGAAGTAACCCTCTCTGCCCAACCGCACGATACTATGGTGCGTACTATGGCGGTGGGGTCTTTGCGTATTGCTATGCTTAAAGTGCATAACTATTTCAAGGCTATGGGTATAAAGGACCCGCTCCTTACCAAGCAAAACCAACCTGCGGCCGATGGCAAAGTATATGACAAACAGTATATTAAAACCGGTTTGGACGGGGCAAAAATTTTCTCGCCCGCGCCTAATTACCAATCGGTCTTGCCTCCTAGCCATTTTGCAAACCTTCAAAATAGATATATTAAAGAAATGGGCGCCGCCGCTCAAAAAGGCCTTAAAGCAGATGACGAAAACTTCCAAGATGTTTTGGCGTTGGCGGACTATGCCACCAAATATACCTTGCTTAATGACCCTCTTTCCACGGGCATATTGGTCAAAAAGTTTGACAAAGGCGCCAAGGAAACTGATTTTAAGTCGGACAATGCCGCGGTGGTAAACCAGATTATTGCGGGCGTGGTGGATGATGCCCGCCAAGAAGCGCGCGGGTCGCAAAAATGGAATAATACAATGCAGTTCTTCAAAAACTTTTCCGACCCGAAGGTTTACTCCCTTTCCACGCGTGTAATCGCGCTGGAAGCGGCCTCCGTGTTAATGGGCAACCAAGCTGGCGATAAAATGAGTAAAGGCGAATTTGCCTTGCGCCAAACCTTTGCCCGCCGCGCGGCTGATTTGTATGAACCGTTGCAAAGTTCCTATTATAAGGATTACGGTTTGGATTCCAAACAAATGCAAGCCTTGGCTGACAAACTGGCTGACATTTACAACCAATTTGCTACGGACCCGTTAAAATTGGAGGAAATTACCAATAACGGGACCACAGCCATTGCGGGCGTGAAAGGGCTTATTGAACCCGGAGAAAAAGGCCTTGTTGTTGCCAACGACCCCAAGACTTCTATCCCCGCCATTGCGCCCGCAAACAGCGGCAATATGATGCAAAACCCGGACGGTTCTATCCGTATGGTTTATGGGTATATATATACTTCCAAAGGCCGCTGGGTGGAAATAGCCCAACACAACGGTTTAAACCAAGCCAAAGTGGATAAGGAAAACGCCACGGCGTTCTTCTGGTTCGTGGGAGATGCTATTTTGTGGGTATATGCCGGAGCCATTTTTCAAACGGTCAGCCAAGCTTTCCGCTTTGCACGTGGCGCAATGCTTGCCTTGCCGAAGGCCCTTAACGCAGCAGCCAAATCCAATAAAGGCCGTGCGCTTTTGACTTTCCGCGTGGAACTGACCAAAGCCGGGCGGTTGGCGTCTTACACGTCCAAGGCTGTTAACAATAACGTTATTATGTCGGTACGCTATATTGAAAAAGGCAAGGCGCCGGCAACTACGCTTCCGTCCAAAATGGGCGAAGGTGTTGCCCCGGTTGTACAAACGAAAGTCATTGCACAGCCTGGGCGTTCGTCTATGCGCGTTTTGCAGAACGAATATTCCCGCTGGAACCCGAAACGTTGGGTAGGTATGAATCCTAACCGCGAACTTGTTGGCGTAGATTTTTACCAAGTATTGCCCGGCGGCACACAAAATGTGGGCACGGTAAACTTTACGGGCAGACTGGCTTCGTTGCAAGGCGGCGTAAAGGATTACGATATGTTGCGCTTAATGAACCACGGTATCCAAGGGATGCAAAAATCCGAGGGTATGTATCCTTGGTTGCATTTGACGGTGCCGGAACTGCGCGCCGCACGGGCTTATTCCCGTATGATGGGTATGTCCGAAGATGCGGCCAAATCCGGAGCGTTTGACGGTTGGGTAAATATTAGGATGCCGGTGTACGGTTCGGATAAAATGCCGGTGCTGGCCAGCCAACCGGGTGCCACGGGTATGGCAACGGAATCCTCTTGGTGGAATTTGACTAAATTGGGTAAACCGGGCAACGAACTGTTTAGCACGGATGTAGTGGTGGCCCCGGCAATGAGCCGTGCTTCTGCCTTGACCACCGTTGACCCGCTTTCTATCCCGGGGGCTGTTAAATTCCCGGCGCAAATGCTTGCCAACGGCCAATGGGCGGAACAAGTAGGCCAGCAATATTTTAGAATTGCCAACTATAATAATAAGTTCTTGGATTCGTTTATGCCGCGCTTACTGCCGACAAAAGCCTTTGCCACGGAATTTGTTACCAACCCGCGCTTTGCTTGGAGTATGGGCAAGGCTTGGCTGAAAACCAGTTCCTTTGCGCAGGGCGTGGCTGGAAACCTTATCTTCTTCGGCGGGTTAGCCGGAGCGGACTATACAACCTATCCGTTAGTAATGGGCCACATTACGGGTAAAGGCGAACAAGAAGTAAAAGCGGAAATGGCTAAACCCAAATACGAGGGCGCCTACGACCCGGCCAAACTTAAACAGGACGAAAAAAACCAAGAAGAACTTTTGGCCCAACTCAAAGCCGAAGGCCAAGACTATAACACCAAGCAAATGGACGCCTACGAAACCGTAACCGGTGCAGAAAAGGAATCCCGCGAAGGTATGTTAATGGGCTCTCCGATTATTTTCGGGCGCGAAGCCTTAGGCAACTTGGGCGTAATAGACAATATGTATGTTACTACCCCCTTAAAGAAACGCTTGCAGTATCAAGCGGTCAGTGTAAACTTTAACCGCGCTTCCGGCGAGGGCAATAAAGTAAAGACCCAAAAGGCCCTTGATAACATTATAAAGGCACAAACCGAAGAGGTAATGGTGCAAAAACGCGTTACCTTGGAAAGTTACAAACCGTATGTTTCTGCGGCAGAACTGAAACAAATGGGCGCTTGGTATGACGAGTATTTAAACAAGATTATCGCTTCCTTGCGCAGCAATGATTCGTCTGCCGCCAAGCAGAAACAGCAGGAAGAGGCGTATGAATTACTCAATTCCCGTTTGCTTGAAGTAAAAGACAAAGTAGATAGGAAATTGGAACTGTTGGGCGAAGAAGTTGCCGACCAGTCAAAAGCCCAAGCCGAGATGACCTTGGCTTTGGAAAAATCAAACTGGATTATTGCCTTTGAGCAGTATGGCTTGTCGGACAAATCTGCCGAAGCAACTGCGTTCTTTGATTCCTTTATCCCGCGCTTTTTGAGTGCGTATGACATCAAGGATGCAAACTCTAGGAACGCGACTCTTAAAAAATTGAATAGCGAATATGAAAACAAGAGCACAGAGTGGAATATCGCTATCAAAAATAAGTTCGCCAAACATCAAGAGCAGGTAGCCACCGAGGAGGCCAGTCCGTTTGCAACGAATGACGACCAACTCCAAAACTTCCACGTAGAAGAGCCGGCTACCGCGCAATAACAAGTCTGTACAATGTAAAACGTCCCGGGGTAACTAATATCCCGGGGCGTTTTTTTGTGATAGTTTCGCAAGAATTTATTTATAGGTTATTTAAAATTAATGCGCTCCTTTTCTATCACTAGCGGACGCTTCAACACTTGGGTTAAAATGGCCCCGATGTACTCGCCGATGATACCGATAAAAAAGAGTTGCACCGAGGAAAAGAACAGCACTCCCAGTAAGATAGGAGCCGTGCCCATAGGGAATTTGTCCCAATACAGCAGTTTTAACACCAAATAGACAAACGCCAAGGCCAAACTAATCCCCCCCAATACAAAGCCGCCCATTGCGGCCAGGCGCAGGGGCACCTTGGAGTGATTGGTAAATCCAATCATCGCATTGTCATAGAGTGTGTAAAAATTATTTTTGGTAAACCCGCGTTTGCGGGTGGGCTGAACAAACGGCACCAAGGCGCGCTTATAGCCCAGTTCGCACACGAGCCCGCGCAAATACGGGTAGGGGTCATTTAAGCGGCGAAGTTCCGCTACCACGCATTTATCGTACAGTCCGCAGCCTGTGCAGTTGGCGGGCAGTTGCGCGCCAGAATCATTAAGCAAATTAAGCAGCCAATAATAAAAACGCCGCACAGTAAAAAATAAAACGGATTCCTTGCTCTGCGTTTTCTGCGCCAGAACTACTTTAAACCCTTCCTCCCATTTGGCTAAAAATTGCCCAATGAGCGCGGGCGGGTCCTGCAAGTCGGACGCCATATAGATAACCGCGTCCCCATTGCATTGCAAAATGCCGTAATAGGGCGAACGGATGTGCCCAAAGTTACGGGCGTTGGCAATGACCTTAAAATGCGGGTCCTGCGCGGCAATTTTGCGCAATTCATCCAGCGTGCCGTCGGTAGAGGCGTTATCCAATACCAACTGTTCGTAGTCGTATTTATCCGCGTATTTGGCCATTTCAGCCTTTACCTGCTTGTAGAGTTCCCATACGTTTTCCTGCTCGTTAAACGCGCTGGAAATAATAGAAATTTTCTTCTTCATTTATGAAACACCAACTTTTTATTAAGTATAAAGCCAAGCATTGCAAGCGGCAATATCAAAATTGCCCCCGCCACATATAAGTTAAGCCCCATAGCGGACAGTATTTTAAGCCCCGCCACGTTGCACAAATAAACCACCCCATACACGCCAAAAAATTTCCCCAACAGCGCGTTATTGTGGCTTTGGAATACGATTCCGCCAATGGTTTTAAAATTGAACAGCACCCCCAAAACGGTGGAGCAAAGCGGCGCGAAAATATAGTTAAACCCAATCCACACAAAAATCACATACAGGCTGTATGCAAACGCCGTATTCAAAGTGCCCACATATAAGAAACAAACGAACTGCTCCGGCAGGTGCAAAATGCGCGCCGTCAGCCGGACAATTTCTTTAAAAGCGGCGGATATAAAAGTTTTCATTGGGTGGGGTCCTCCTTATAAAGCAGCACGGCCCATTTGGCCAAAAAGTAGCCTAAAAGGGCCCCCAGCGCGTTATTTAGCACATCGTCTATATCGCACACGCCCAAACGCGTATAGGCCTGTAATCCCTCAATTAAGCCGGAAACCAGCGTGCCGAGGATAAGCGTTTTCCACCAAGTGCATTTCTTCCACAAAAACGGCAGTAAAAACCCAAGAGGTAAAAAGAAAACGATGTTTAAAACCATATCTTGCAGTGGGGCGTTTTGGGAGATTTTAAATACATTGTTCCGCGTTTGCAAGACATTGTGGCACACATTGGCGGAAACAGTTCCGTCTTTTAGCAAGCAATGCGCCGCCAAGCGGTAAATTTTCAGCACTTCCATACGAAGTACCAAGCCCGGCTTGGGCGTGCGGCACAAAAAGGCTAAATACACCACACTTCCCGCATATAAAAACGTCCAAACGGGATAGTACCAGTTGCGGTAACGTTTCCCCCCAAACTTCCGCCCCCAAGGCAAAAGAAGCAGGGAACACACGATAAATAAAATAAAAATAATGGTGGCTGTCATCGTTTTACGCGGCGCTTCTTACACGGAGCGCCGTATAAAACATTGTAAGTAAACGGGAGTTGCTTGTCAATGTAAATAGAATACCCCGCGCGGGAAGGGCGCGGGGCGGTGTCATAAAGGCGGCTAGTTTAAGGCCGGGCTATTATCCGTATCAGCGGGTTTATTGGCGGCTAAATCCGCAAACTTTTGAGCCATTGTCGGGTTCTTTTTAACCAGTTTTTTAACGGTTAAATCTTGCGCCTTATCATTGGCTAACCGCAGGTTATTTTCCGAGGATAACAGCGCATCCTTGGTCTTTTGCAGGTGGTCAATGGTTTTATCAATTTCCTCAATGGCTTTTTTGAACTTGTCGCTGGCTAACTGGTAATTGCGCCCGAATTTGGCCTTAAATTCGTTGATGTCGTCCTCAAAGTGCGAGATATCCAAATTTTGGTTCTTTACTTCGGCCAGTTGGCGGCGGTAGTCCGCCGAGTTCAGCGCCGCGTTGCGCAGCAGCGTAATCATCGGAATAAAAAATTGCGGGCGGATGACGTACATTTTGGGATATTTGTAAGACACATCTACAATGCCCGTGTTGTACAGTTCGTTGTCGGCCTCCAACAGAGAAACCAGCACCGCATATTCGCACCCCTTTTCGTTGCGGTCCTTGTCCAACTCCTTGAAAAAATCCTCGTTTTTATGCTTGGTGGCGGTGGTGTCCATTTCGTTCTTCATTTCAAACATAATGGAAATAAATTCCACGCCGTCGGCGGTTTGCTCGCGGAAGATATAATCTCCCTTGCTACCGGTGCGGGCGTCGTTGTCCTTTTCAAAATACGCATTTTGAAAGCCCGTCGCGCGCAGGCGGTTGAACTCAATTTCGCAGTGTTTTTCCAACGTTTCGCCCAGCATTTTTGTTGACATTTTGGCCTTTAAATCCTTGTAGAAAGCAATTTCTTGGTCCTTGGCTTTCAGTTGTACTTCGTAATTATCCTTTAAGGATTGGGTTTGCAACTGGATTTGGTTCTGGGCGTCGGTCAGTTGCGCGCGGAGCGCTAAAAGTTCTTTTTCCTTATCGTTTAAGCGGTCCTTTTCCCCCTCCACCGCACGGCTGACGGCCAACTCCTGCGCGGTTTGCGCGGCGGAAATTTGCGCCTTTAAAGCGGTTATTTCCCGCTCGTAAGCCGAGGTGGCCTCTTGCTTATCGGCCTGCGCCTGGGTCTTTAAAACGGCAATTTCGCTGGCTTGCTCCTTGGCCAGTTGCGCGGAGCGCGCTTCCAACTCTTTATGAAATTCAGCCGTGCGCACTTGGCTTAACAAATCGGCATAGCCGGACTGGTCCACTTGAAAAACTTGTCCGCAATGCGGGCACTTAATTTCTGGCATATGGTACAACTCCTTAAAAAATTTTAAAATTTTCCTGCTGTTACAAGCATAAAACAATTAAGCGACAACGTATTGTCGCTAAATAAAACAGGGCAATATTTATTATACAAAGTACATCAAATTTTTGCTCCTGTTTCAAAAGGGGCCGCGCACGGTAGGAAGCAGACGTATCAGTCCGCACGTACGCGGCGAAATTTTTACAGTAACCCACAATCCGACAAAATACGCATTAAGCGATAGGGTTTATTAATAATTTCTGCATAGAAAGATAACGAAAAACTTAAAAATAATCCCCAGAAATAAATGCGGTGGTATCTAATAGGACAAATAAAATATCCGCCTAAAAAAATAATAAACATTGCCCCGTATCCCAATATATATTCCATAAAGTTTCTCCTTACTTTACTTCTTGTAAGTATAGAATAACGCAGAAGGACGACAGCGTGTTGTCGCTTTATTTGCTATGATGTAAAAAAAATGGGAGCGATTATGCAAAAAGAAATGCAGAACAAAATAACTCGGTTGCTATATGAGTTAAACGCCCTAGATAAGGGGCCAGTCAATCTAAATAGTTTGGCGAAAGAATTGGGCGTTTCCCTGCGCACGGTTCAGCGCGATATCCGCACTATACAAGAGGCCGAGTTTCCCCTTTATTCGCCAGAGGCGGGCACTTATGCGTTTATAGAAGGGTTTTCTTTAGGACGGATAGAATTGTCCGACAAAGAAGCCTCTATGCTTGTTTTTATGAGCGAAATTGCCCGTTCTCTTGGACAAAAGTTTGACACCTCTTTTAGTTTACTTAAAAAGCGCCTGCTCGGGGTGGCAGAAGAGAGCCCTTTCTTTGTGAAATTTGCCAGCGGTGAAGAATATCCCGATACGCCTATCAGCAAAAAATTGGCGGAATTTATCCGCCTGCGCGAAAAAAGTTCCGTCTGCTACCGTGGCGGAAAACGCGCGTGTTATCCAGTCCGCCCTCTTAAAATCGCTTGGATTGAGGGCTTTTGGTATTTATTAGCCCTGACGGATGATGATAAATTGTTAAAGTTTCGCTTGGAAAAGATTACTTCTGTAAAAGGCCTAAACTCTTATTTCAAGCATACTGCCGAGATTGAAAAGTTATTACGGGAGTGTACGAATATCTGGTTTGAAAAACAACGGGACTTATCGGTGCGTTTGGAAATTAGTGCGGAAAGCGCAAAATATTTTAAAGTGCGCCGTTATTTTCCTTTACAAAAGATAGAAAAGGAACTGCCAAACGGAAAATTAGAAATATCTTGCCACGCGGTGCGAGAAGAGGAAATCATCCCCACTATTTTACAATGGATGCCTAACATAAAAGTATTGGAGCCTAAAACACTCAATGAGCAAATCAAACGCATTGTGCAAGGATATACAAAAGAGATTTAGAGCGCAGCGTTAGAATTGCTATAATAGATAAGTAAATTACTGATTAAAGAGGAAAAAATGTTTGCAAACTTCAATCCGTGGCACCACGTTTCGCCCGGCGATAAAGATTCTTTACCTTATGTTGTAAACGGGATTATTGAAATTCCGAAAGGCACCCGTGCCAAATACGAACTGGATAAGGCCAGCGGCCTTTTGCGCTTAGACCGTGTTCTCTATTCGTCCGTGTATTATCCGGCCAACTACGGCTTTATTCCGCGCACTTACGGGGCGGATAAAGACCCGTTGGATATCCTTATTTTGTCTCAGGCCGAAGTCGTGCCGCTGTGCATTGTGCCGGCGCGCATTATCGGCGTAATGCGGATGCTTGATAACGGCGAAGCCGACGATAAAATCATCGGCGTAGCGCAGGGCGACCCGAACGTCAGCCACTATACCGATATTTCCCAACTGCCGGAACACTTAATTTCGGAAACGATGAGTTTCTTTGAAGATTATAAAAAACTGGAAAATAAAACGGTAGTGGTGGAAAAGATTTTTGATAAGCAAACGGCTATCAAAATTTTGAAGGAAGCCTTTATTGCGTACGAGGAAAAATTTGTAACGTACAGCAACTTTACCCGTAACCTGGATAAATAAACAAAGGCAAGTCCTATCCTTTTAGCGCCCGGCTATTACCGGGCGCTTTTGGTAATATAACTATGCTAAAACCCGCTATTCTTATAAAAGCCAGCCTGCAAATTTTCTTTTCTGGACTAATGGTTTTAATCTGCCTGCTTATGCCGATGCTGGCGGATATTGAATTTGGAAATTTGCGCTCGGTATTGGCGGGTGTTTTATTTTGGAGCAATCTTTTTCTGCTTGGGGTTTTTGGAATATACCGGGCAATAACCGACCTTAAAAGTCTTTCTCCTAATAAGAATTTACCGATAACACCGCTTACCATTTTGCATAGTTCTACCCGTTTTTTGGGCGTTTCCCGTGGACGTTTTTTATGGGCTGCTTGTCTCAATCCGCTGGATATGAACCTTTCCACGGCTTACACGCTTTGGGCTTTGGTAATGACGGTGGGGTTCTTGTGCTTGTTGCCTGCGGCGGGCCCATTGCGGGCCAAGTTATTGTTTATTATCTTTTTTCTTGTGCTTCGTTTAGGGGTAAAATTCACCGTGCTGATTCAATATAGCCGTTTGTACACCCAACTGGCGGAAGTGCAAACCACTATTGACGAGCGCGGCATTTGGTGGACTTTGCTTGTTGAAAACGAGGACGAAATGAGCGAGGAGTTTAACCCAGAGGACGAATATATAGCCTTTACTCCTTGGGAAAAAGTAAAAGCCGTGCGTTACCACAAACAGTATGTAATTTTATATACCGCCGACAGAGATTATATTTATTTTGTAAACTCCCCCTTGGAAAAGGGAATCATAAACACCTATTTTGCCTTGTCTAAACAAAAGTAAAACTGCACTACTTGCAAAACACCCCGTTAGCATATTCACACTAACGGGGTGTTTTAAATTACCAAATGTTTGAGTTATTTGGTTTCGGCGGGGTTGTCGGCCGGGGTTTCAAATAGCGGGCCACAATTGCAGGAATCACAGCATCCGCCGCAAGAGTCTTTTTTCTCTTCGGTGGCAGTTTTTTCCGCTTGAACAGTCGGAGCCGCTTCGGGCTTATTTTCAGCCGCCGGGGCTTGCGCTTGGGAGGGTTCTTCGGCCTTGGCGGAAGATTCGCACGCGCAAGAATCGTGTTCGCCTTCACAGCAGGAGCAGGCTTCGTGCGCTTCTTCCTCGTGGTGGCAGCAGGGGCATTCTTCCACTACTTCTACCGCGCAGGTTTCCTTTTCGGCGCCGTTTTCCACGGTTACAACCACTTCTTCCTGCACCGTTTCAGTCTTGGCTTCTTCGGGGATGTCCTCACCGATTACGCCGGGCACAAAATCCGCAGGCGCGGTATTGGCGCGGGCGGCTTCCAACGCTTTCTCGGTCGGGCGCAGGGTTACTTTGCGCCATTTGCCTTCGCCCTCGCTGGCGGTGGTTACAAATTCATTTCCTTCTACCGCGCGGTGGATGTAGCGGCGCAGTTGCGCGCTCATCGGGCGGAAGCGGAAAACGCTGTTGCCGCGTTTAATCATATCAATACCTTTTTCAATTTCGGCGTTGATTTTGTCTTCGGCCTTTCTCCAATAGTTTTGCGTATCGGTAATGACGGAAATCGGCTTGTCAAAGTGGCGGCTCAACGCCAAGGTGCACAGGTATTGGATGGCTTCCAAGGTTTTACCCTCTTTGCCAATGACAATAGCCGGGTGGTCGCAGTCAAACGTCAGCAAAATGCGCTGTTGTTTGTCGTCCCACCAGACGTTCAAATTTTCCACTTTAATACCCATATGGGTAAGTACTTTTTCCAAGTATTCCTTGGCTTCGGCCATTGGGGCTTTCAAATTTTCCGGGATGACAGCGTTGCGGATAGCCTCGCAAGGGAGCATTTGGGGTTCGTTGGCCTTAGGAGCCTTTTCGCGCGGTTCGCGCACGTCTAACACGCGTTCGCTTCTGCGGTTATTGCGGCGGTTGCCGTGGGCTTCTTTGCGGTTGTTGCGTCCGTTGCGGGATTTAGAGGGGCGTTTTTTCGGTACGTCCATATAAATTTGCGCATCCAAATTGGCGGTGGACCAGCGTTTCTGGCGCAATTCCACTACCGCCGGGCGGGAACCGATACCCAAGAAACCTTTTTTAGGCGTTTCCAGTACGGTTACTTCCACTTGGTCGCGTCTTAATCCTAATTCTTTTAAACCCTTGGCGATAGCCTCGGATACGTCTTTTGCTTGTACTTTAATTTTATTCGGCATAAAAATGACTCCTTAATTTGCTTTCGCAATTTTGCGGTTAATAAGCGTTTGAATCCCGTAAGTGAGCAGGCTGTTGGTCAGCCAGTAAAGCACCAATCCGGACGGGAAATTCATAAACAACAAGGTAAAAATAAGCGGCATATACTTAAACATAGCCGCCTGGGACGGATCCGTCCCAGCGGGGATATTGCCCTTTTGCTGGAAGAACATCACGGCCCCCATCAAAATAGGCAACAGGTAGTACGGGTCTTTGGACGACAAGTCCGTAATCCAAAACACGAATTTCGCCCCGTGCAACGACCACGAGGTGCGAAGCGCGTTAAACAGCGCCAGGAAAATCGGTAACTGGATAAGAAGCGGCAAGCAACCGGCAAGCGGATTGACATTGTACTTTTTGTACAAGTTCAAGGTTTCGCGGTTCAAGGCTTCGGGGTTACCCTTGTATTTTTCCTGGATGCGTTTCATTTCGGGCTGGACTTTTTTCATTTGGGCGGCCGATTTTAACTGCATAATCGTAAACTTGAACAAAATGGCCTGCAACAATACGGTAAGCATAATAATAGCCACGCCGTAGTTGCCCGTCCACCCGTAGAAGGTTTCCAATACGTTGCGCGCGATTTTGCCCAACGCGCCAAAGAAACCAAACGCAATGGAGCGGTCCAAATGGTAGGGCAAGGTTAAAAACGCCTTGTAATCCTTGGGGCCAAAGTAAAAATCGGAATTATATTCTACTTTGGATTTGGCTTCTACCGTGGTTCCCGCTACGGCAATGGAAAATTGCGGGCCCTTTAAATCGCCTTCACCGGCTAAGCCCCACATCCGTTTTTGGGTACCGATTTTCTCGGAAGAGGCGGTAAAATCGCCCCCTTTCCAGTTCTGCGGAATCAGAACGGAAAGGAAATAGCGGTTTTGAATACCGGCCCACGTCCAAGCCAAGGTGGGCTGTTTGTCTCCTTTAGCGAAGGTTTCCAAGGTCGGTTTTTTCTTGCCTTCTTCCTGCACCAAATAAACGGCTTTGGATTCGCGTTCGTTATCGTTCATTTCGCTTTTTACCGTAGCCAAACCGGGACCAAAATTCCAACTCCACGGGGCGACGGCCAAATTTTGCGAGGTTTTGTTTTCAAACGTAACACTAACGTTATTAATTCCGTTTTCGTTAAAACGGAATGTTTTATAGACGCTAAACCCGGGGACAATGTCGCCCACGAAGGTAATGGAATCCTGCGTGCGGGCAAATTCGGCAAAGTCCACCTGCGGCATAGTGGAGAAATACCCTTCCCCTTTATAAGGAGTCAGGTCCACATCGCCGATAACGTCTTTAAACAAATAGGTTTTAATGCCCGCCCCTTTGGACGAAAACGTAACGTCCGCCTGCGGCAAATTAAGCGTGATTAATTCCTCGGGCTTGGGAGCGGATTTTTTTTCTTTGGATACGGAAATAGAAGCCGCCAGCACGGTTTGGGCGCCGTTTGCTTGCTGGGCTTCCTGTACGGATTTTTTCAGTTGCGCCTCGGCGGCTTCCTTGGCCGCGCGGGCTTTGGGGAGGGCGACAAACTGGTTGTAGCCGGTAATTACCAGTAAAAACAGCATTACGGTAATTAAGAACTGTCTGTTATTCATAAAACTCCTCTTGTGGCAAAACCGCCCGGCGCGCCGGACGGCCGGATAAGAGGAAGCGTGAAGGGTAGAAAACCGCGTTTATTAAGGTACCGGGTCGTATCCGCCCGGATGCAAGGGATGGCATTTCAGCACCCGTTTGAGCGCCAAATAGCCGCCTTTAAACGCGCCATATTTCACAATCGCCTGCTTTGCGTATTGGCTGCAAGTGGGTGTGAAACGGCACACCCCGCGCGGGCCCAAAAAAGGCCGCACCAGCAACATAAACAAATTGAGCAGTAAAAGTAAAAATTTTTTACACACGAGCGAAAACTGATTCATATGTCCCTCAATAGGATTACGGCAAATTATCTGAAGAGGACAAAAGTAAAGCGGCCTTGCCGCATAGTAACGTGAGCGCGCCTTGCGCTGCTTGTACAGTTGGTAATTTTTCGCTGTTGCGGGGGCTGACGACAATATCCGTCCCCGGCTTGATGTCTTTTCTACTCAGTCTGAACGCTTCTCTTAACAGTCTTTTGGTACGGTTGCGCACAACCGCAGGCCCCAATTTACGGGATACCACTACCGCAAAACGGGCCGGCCGGGTATTCTCCGGACCGGACCGCCACCACAGTACCAATCCAGGGTACTGCAATTTTGCGCCGCCTTGGATAACAGCCTTAAAATCTCTTTTAAGGTGCAGGCGGCTACTTCGCGGCAGACCGTAAGGCGTCATAGCGCTTAGGCGGCTCTGATTAATTCGTGGCGGCCTTTGGCTCTGCGGGCGCTTAATACTTTTCTACCACCGGCGGTAGCCATTCTGGCGCGGAATCCGATGTGTTTGGCACGTCTTCTTTTATTAGGTCTGTATGTCGGTAACATTTTTATCTTATACGTTAATTCTGGCCCGGAAACCGAACTGGAAAAAACGTATCTCCTGTTATTAATTTAAAATCGTTTCTGTATGAAACTTACAGATATTATATCTTTTATTGCAAAATTTTGCCAACCGTTTATAAAATTTTCCGGCTGAACCTTTTATATTATCCCATATCCTAAGGCTGTATGCAACCCCTAAAAAAATGCTATGCTGTACATAATGATATTTACCGACTCGGGCATTATTCTCTTCCGCCAGGAATTTAGGGAAGCGGACCGCATTGTATCGCTCTACACCCGCGAACACGGGCGCTTAAACGCGCGTCTGCCCGGGGTTTTGCGCGCAACGGGCAAATTAAAGGCCATTAGCGAGCCCTTTGCCTGCGCCGATTACCGCTTTTATGTGCGCCGCGGCGGGACGATTGGCACGGTTACAGGCGGCAAAATCAACTCTATTTTTCCGCACATCCGCCAAGATTTAAAGCGCACTACGCTTGCAATGCACTTTTGCGAACTGATACAGCGTTTAACCCCTCTTCACCAGCCGAGCGAAGACAAATATGAATTACTGCTATCGGCCTTGACCGAATTGGAATATGGCGAAGTCAATTCCGCCTTTGCGGCGGCCTTTACCTTGCGGTTAATGACCTTGGCGGGCTTTGGATTGGAAAAACCTGTACTTAAAATTCCGGCTGAATTTTGGCATCGTATGCACAAGGACGAACTTTCCTCGCTCGTGTTTTCGGAGCCGGCGGATTTGCTTTCCCTGTCCAAGTGCAATAGCGTCTGCCGCCGCTTTTTGAACCAATATCTAACTTACCCGCTAAATACGCTAAAAAACTTCGGGCTAAACGAGCCCACACCATTAGCGGAAGAGGACCAGACCGAACTGGAAGAACTTGTTTTGCACCCCGCGCATTAAAACACCTTGCCGGAATTTACCGCAATTAGTACAATGAAATTTAAGGAGAAGAAAATGAATTATAAGAAAGTATCTGCTGTATGCCTGTTGCTTTTATCGCTTTGTATGGCCGGAGCGGCCAATGCCCAAACCAAAAAAGATAACCGTTTTGTAGGCGGTGTTTTTGGCGTTAGAGTGGGTGAAGCGGTCAAAAAAATTTATGCGAGCGTAAAAACCCCGGTCAAACCCGCGGCTAAAAAACGCCCCTATTATACCTCTTGGCAAACGGCCATTTTAAAGGCCCACCAAGATATGAATAGAGCCAACGGTCCTTTGGGGGCTTCTGTTTCCAAAGCCGTAGTCAAGGCACGCGCTAACTCTTACGAGGAAAACCGCTTGTCGGATTTCTTTTCCAAATTGGCCGCTACGCGCCCATCTGTCTTTACGCAGTCTTGCCGCACCTCTTATACAATGCTTACCCGCGCGGCCAGAGAAAATAAAATCTTTCATCACTATAAATTAACCGCGATTGACGTGCGCGATTTTTGCTATATGCCCAAAGACGTGGTGGCGTATTTTATTGAATTTTTTAAAGGCAAGGCCTATCCGTATCAGGCGGCCCAATACAAAAGAGCCATTTTGCTTACCTTAAAAAACCCCAAGGACGAACGCAACCGCACCTTGTTTATTGTGGTGGATACGGAAAGCCAAGTCTTGTTCCTCAATTACAATAAACCCGCTAATTTGCAATACAGCCCGCTGTTGCAAGGGTCTTATGTTCCCTTGGCAGTACGGTAAATTGATTGGTAACTTATAAAAACCTCCCGGGCCAAACGGTCCGGGAGGTTTTTATGTGTAATAACGGAACTTTGTGATACTTTCTGCCCAAGAGCAAGGAAAAGAAATTTCCGCTACCCCAGCAATTCTTCCATATCCGGGTAAATATCCGCTAAGGATTTGTAAATCTTAAAGGCGTTCTCGCGTACAAATGTATTAGGCTGTTTGATTTGCGGCACCACGCAGGTTCGCATCCCCGCCGAAATAGCCGCCGTCGCCCCGGCTACGGAATCCTCAAACACCAAACATTGCGATACGTCCGCGTGCAACTTGTGGGCTGTTTTTAAATAGACTTCCGGGTCTGGCTTGGGCTTGGTTACGTCATCAGTAGTGGTAATGGCGGAAAAGTATTTAATAATACCCTTTTTGGTTAAAAAGTGGCGGGCCCATTTGCTAATGTTGGAAGAGGCAAGCCCTATTTTAAGCCCCCGATTATAAAAATATTCCACCGCTTCTTTGGCGCCGGGGCGGAAGTTAATTTCCCCGTCCGCCGCCAAATATTCCTCTACAATTTCCATTGTGCGGGAATTAATCCGCGCGATATCCGTCTGCGGGCCGAAATGTTGGCGCATAAAGCGGGAGGCTTCCTCCCGGCTGATGCCTACGCAAGATTCAAACAGTTCAAACGGAAAGGTCTTTCCGTCCTCTTGGGCGGCCTTTTTATAGCACTCAAAATAGATAAGTTCGGTATCAAACAACAACCCGTCCATATCAAAAATAACGGTGGTAATCATATTTTTATTATACCAGTTTTTGGCTTTCCCCCCGCACGGCTATATTTTATATAATGTATTTACATATGAAATACGGTATGAATTTTCAGGATATGATATCCGCTTTGAACCATTACTGGACTAAACAAGGCTGCGTTCTTGTTCAGCCCTACGACGTGGAAAAGGGCGCCGGAACATATAACCCGGAAACCTTTTTCGGCTCGCTTACCAAAAAGCCCGTCAAACGCGCCTATGTGGAACCCTGCCGCCGCCCCGCCGACGGCCGCTATGGCGAAAACCCCAACCGCTTGGGCAAATATTACCAATATCAGGTAATTATGAAGCCCGCCCCGGCCAATGTGCAGGAAATGTATTTAAACTCCTTAAAAGCCATCGGCTTGGACCCCAAACAGCACGACGTGCGCTGGATTGAGGACGATTGGCAATCCCCCACCTTGGGCGCTTCCGGCGTCGGCTGGGAAATTTGGCTGGACGGTATGGAAATTACGCAGTTCACCTATTTCCAAAATATGGCTGGCTATGCGTTAAACCCCATTACGGTAGAAATTACCTACGGGCTTGAACGTATTGCGATGTATTGCCAAAAGGTGGATAACGTATTTGATATCCGCTGGAACGACGAAATCACCTACCGCGACGTACACCACGAGGGCGAACGCCAATTCTCCCATTATTATTTTGAAGAATCCAATGTGGAACACCTGCGCCGCTATATCCAAGAGTGCGAAGAAGAGTGCTTTGCCTTGTGCAAAAAAGGGCTCTATCTGCCGGCGTATGACGACGCGATGAAACTTTCGCATTACTTTAATATGTTGGAAGCGCGTGGGGCGATTTCTGTGTCCGACCGCACCAACAACATTACCAAAATCCGCAATTTAGCCAAGGCCTGCGCCAAAGCCTATGTGGAAAGTGTAGAAAAACAAGAAGAGGAGGCCGCTAAATGAACGCGCTTTTGGAAATCGGCGTAGAGCATTTGCCCGCCCGCTTTATGGCCCCGGCTTTAAAGCAATTAAAAACCTTAACCGCCCAGGTTTTGGACGAAAAAAGACTGACCTATAAATCCGTTGACTCCTTCGGTACCTACCGCCGCTTAGTGGTGGTAATTGAAGATTTGGCCGAAAAATCGTTAGACGTGCAAAAGGAAGTAAAGGGGCCGCCCGCCAAACTGTTAAAGGACGCAAACGGCAACTTTACCCCCCAAAGCGCAGGTTTTGCGCAGAAAAATGGCTTGTTGCCTGAAAAATTAACCGTAAAAGAAACCGAAAAGGGACCGTTTATTTACGCCATCGTTAAAATCAAAGGCGAAAAGACGGTCAAACTGCTGCCCGAAATTTTCACCCGCATTGTAACCGGGCTTGAATTTGCCAAAAATATGATTTGGGAAGAATCCGGCCTGCGCTACGGCCGTCCGATTCGCTCCCTTATCGGTCTGTACGGGCATAAGGTAATCAAATTTACCGTGGCAGGCGTTACGTCGGACCGCAACACCTATCCGCTGTCCTCTTTCGGCCGCAAACCGATTAAGGTGGAGCAGGCGGATAAAGCCTACTATGCCGACCTCCTGCGCGCCCAGCCGCAACCTGTGTTGGTATTGCCGGAAGAGCGCAAGGAAGCCCTTATCAAAACCGTTACCAACGAAGCCGCCGTGCGCGGTTATCACGCGGATTTGGACCCGGAACTGATTGAAGAAACCGTCTGGTGCACCGAACACCCGGTGGCCGTGGGCGGCGACTTTGAACTTAAATTTTTAACCTTGCCCAAAGAACTTATTACCACCGTTCTTAAAAAGCAGATTAAAATGTTCCCCGTAACCAACGACAAGGGCGAATTACAGCCGTATTTTATTGCTGTGCGCGACGGTATTTCCGTAAACCAAAACGAAGTACGCGATGGGTTTAAAAAAGTAATGTCCGCGCGCTTGTCCGACGCCGTTTTCTTCTTTGAAAACGACAAAAAGGCCGGCTTAAATGCCTTTAAAGACAAACTCAAAAATGTTCTGTTCTTGGAAGGCTTGGGCTCTATGTATGAAAAGTCCGAAAGAACCCAGCAACTGGCGGATTGGCTGTGCGACAAATTAGGCCAAACCCAGTTAAAAAACACCGTGGATTATGCGGCTTCCCACGCGTATGCGGATTTAGCCAGCCACGTGGTGTATGAATTTCCGGAATTACAGGGCTATATGGGCGGGCAATACGCCGCCTTGGAAGGCCGCAAGGACGCTGCCAAAGCGATGGAAGAGTTTTACTTCCCGCTTACGTCCTCTTCCGCCTTACCGTCCACAGAAGAAGGCAACATCGTTTCCCTCGCCGGGAAAATGGACACCTTGGTCGGCAACTTTTTAATCGGCCAAATCCCCACGGGCAGCGAAGACCCCTTCGCCTTGCGCCGCCAAGCCTTTGGCGCGGTGCGTATGCTTTTGGAAAAGGATATGCAAATTTCGCTCAAAGAATTGGTGGAAAAATCCGCTTTCTTATACCCCGCCGGAACCCCGGACAAGGGTTTGAAGGAATTGCCGAATTTCTTGTTCCAGCGTTTGGCCTTAGTGCTTGAACAGCGCGGGCATAATGCCGCCACGTTAAACGCTGTTTCCAACTGGTACGAACTCCCCCTCACGCAGGTGGAAGCCCTCGTCTGTGCGTTGGAAACCGTTAAAACGGGCGCGGAATTTGCCTCCGTGCTGGAATCGGCCAAGCGTGTGTGCAACATCCTTAAAAAAGCCGGAAACGTAACCGAAGCGGTGGACGAAAAACTGTTTGAACTCCCCGCCGAAAAAGCGTTATACGACAAAATCCACGAGGTGGATTCTACCTTGGGCTGTGCGGTAAATACCGCCAAAACCAAGGACGAATATTTAAATGTGCTGAAAACCTACGGTGCGTTTAAAGAGCCTTTGGAAAATTTCTTTAAGGATGTAATGGTAAACGCCGAAAACCCCGCCGTGCGGCAAAACCGCTTGGCGCTCTTGGCGCGTGTGCGCCGCTACCTCACGCAGACGGTAGCCGACATTACAAGCCTGTAAATTAGTTTTCTAAAAAGTCCGCGCCGGAGCAAAATCCGGTGCGGATTTTTTTGTGGGTGGATTTCCGACGGGAAAAATAAGAAAAAAATCACCCCTTGACAAAACGCCCAATCCGCTTATACTATCCATACGGGAAGCGATTCCCACCAAGCCGGGAGCCGCAAAAAGCGGATGATGCGCCGGTGTAGTAAAGGTATAGAAGCAATGGTGCCGTAGGCCGGAAGGAGTTGGGCCTGTGCGCTTGGAAAGGCTAGGACGGTTGGGTTACATAACTGTCCGGGTGTCTGGTAGGCACAGAGCAGGACGTATCCGGCGACCAGTTGGGCAGTCCGTTAAGGGCGGTTTGATTGGGGTGTTATGGGACGGGGCTGTTGCGGTGGATGAAGTGGCGCGGTAGCAGTAGAGTAGTGTTTCCGTAGGTTGATGTACTTGTGCTTCGGCCCGCGGGAAAAGCGGAGCGGCGTAAGGCCCGGCAGTTGGCGTGTAAAACGCGGAAAGCAGTGTAGTAAAGGAGTTGAAATGAACAGCAGTAATTAAACCCCTCGGTTTTAGGTAAACCGGGGGGCTCTTTTTTGTGGTTAAATTATTCTAACACGCTGGGTGGCGGAAGCGCGCTGCCCGCACTCCCGGACGGGGTAATATCCATTGTATTTTGGGGTTCCGCGGGCGTTTTGTTGGCCGGGTCCTCGGTTTCCTCGTCCTGCAAGGGCGTTAAAATCATTTCTTCGTAACTTTCATCCGGCAAGGGCGTTAAATTTTCCTCAGCAGGCGGAAGCGTTTGCTCCTCGCTTTGGGGCACTACTTTAACCGTCTTGGGCGCGGTTTTACGCACTTGTGGCTCCCCGTTATACGCGTTGGACGGATTCCACCAGGCAGGCGGGTTGCCCGCACAGGCGACCATAAAGAAAGAAATAAAAAAAGAGAATACAATCTTCTTCATAATCTTATTATACTATTTTACGCTTTGCCCCGCCAAGGCGCGGCGGTATAACGCCCCGGCCCGGTAACTGCTGCGCACCAAAGGTCCGCTGGCAACGCCCTTAAAACCCAAGGACAGCGCGTATTCTTCCCACGCCTTATATTCCTGCGGTTCGGGGTAGCGCGCCACCGGGTAATGCGCGGCGGAAGGGGCCAAATACTGCCCAATCGTCAGCAAATCAACTTCCACGGAGCGCAAATCCTTCATTAAGGTTTTTAACTGTTCTTCCGTCTCGCCAAGACCCACCATAAAGCCCGTTTTGGTAAAAATTTCAGGCGCCAGTTTTTTGGAATTTTCCAAGAGAGTAAGCGTTCTTTTATAATCAGCACCGATACGCACCGCGCTATACAATTCTTGCACGGTTTCCACATTGTGCGCCAGTACCGCCGGGCGTGCGTCCAAAACGGTTTTAAGCGCCTGTTTATTCCCCCTTAAATCGGAAATTAAGGGTTCCACCAGCACCTCGGGCGTCAGTTGGTGGATAGCGTTTATCACGCGCGCAAAATGCGCGGCTCCGCCGTCTGGTAAATCGTCGCGCGTGGGCATTGTCAGCACCGCATAGCGGATGCCCCACTCCTTTACGGCTTCGGCCACCCGCCGGGGCTCGTTTTCGTCTGGTGGCAAGGGACGCGCCTTGGTTACCGCGCAAAAGCGGCAACCGCGCGTGCATAAATCGCCCAGCACCATAAAGGTAGCGTCTCCACAGTTAAAGCACTCCCCCCTATTGGGGCAATGCGCCGCGTGGCACACGGTGTGCAAAACGTGTTTATCAATAGAAGCCTGCGCCGAGAGCGCGGCCGAAGTACGCAGGGCGGCTTTGTTGCGCCCGGCCAAATCTTTGAGCCATTGGGGTATCGGAATCGTCATAAAAATTATTATACAAAAACAGGCGCGTTTCCCGCCGAAAACGATATAATATAAGAAATAGTAACCTTGGGGTATTTTGTGAAATATTTTATCTTTCTGATTAGTTTTCTCTTTCTTTTTACGGCCGCGTGGGCGGACGAAGCCCCCAAAACCGAGGCCGAACGCTTAAAAGAGGCGGGCGAGTTGTACTTTGCCTACAAGCCCGATGACGCTTTTGACGAATACATACAACTTTCAAAAGATACCCAAAACCGCCAAGCCTTTTTAAATGCGGCTTTTATCGCTATGGAAAAGAACGAGCCCAAAAAAGCCGTGGACATTGCCCAAGCCGCCTACAAAATTTATCCCAAAGACCGCGAAGTAATAGAAATGGCCGCCGAGGCCTTTTTGGCGGACGGGCAATACGCCTCTGCCGAAAAACTGCTCGCCCAACTGCCCGAGGATAAGGACCGCTCCGGCTTTTTATACATCAATTTAGCCCGCGCGCAAATCGGCCTTGGGGATAAAAAACTGGCCAAGTATAACCTGCAACTGGCCGCCCGCGCCGGCACTCATCCGGCCCTTGCCAACTACCTGCTGGGCACTTTGTACGAACAAGATAAAGAATATAAAAAAGCCGCCGAAGTGTTTGAAAAGGCTTCTACCTATGACCACCAATTTATTGAAGCCAAAAAGCACTACGCCGCCGTGCTTGAAAAACTGGGCAATTACAACGAAGCCTACCGCCAGTACCGTATGATTTACTCGTCCGACAAAAGCAATAGCGAGGTCAACCAGGCATTAGAAAGGCTCCGCCCGCGCATTACCCGCACGGAAAAACAACTTACGGGCGGAAAGGAAATTTTAAAGCACACCTTTGTGAAGCCCTTTGCCTTGCCGGACGGCGTAAAAACGCGCGAAATAAAAATAGGTATTGGGATGCGCCAAAACGGCCGCCCGCCCGAACGCCACGCCTTGCATTTTATTCCGTCCCACGCGTTTACGATTACCGATGCCAAAACAGGCAAACTGTTGGGTAAAGGCAACGCGCGTGAAAGTTGGGTAGCCCTTTTGCAAAACGGCAAAGCGCATTTATCTTCCCCCGCGGGCAAAAAAATATCGTTTTCCGGCTCTGTAATGATTACCCCCACTTCCAAAACGCAAGGCGAAGGGGCCACCATTATCGTAAAAAACGTAATGAGCGGAGCGGGGATGACTTGGGCCAGCGTGGACGATAAAGAATACCGCGGCAAGTTGCAAATTACGCACAATACCAAAAACAATACGCTGGTGCCGATAAACATTGTAACCATAGAGGAATATTTACAGGGCGTTATTTCGTCCGAAATGCCGACTAAATTTCCGATGAACGCCTTGCGCGCGCAGGCCGTTTTGGCCCGTACTTACGCCTTAAAACATCTGGGAAAGCACAAGTCCTACGGGTATGATTTATGCGACACACAAAACTGCCAAGTTTATGGCGGGGTAAGCGCGGAAAGCGAGCGCGGAAACGCCGCCGTGGAATCTACCGTAGGCGAAGTATTGGAATACAAACACAAGCCGATTGAGAGTGTATTTTCGGCCAACTGCGGCGGCATTACACAAAGCGCCAAGGAAGCGGGGTGGAGCGAAACGCCCTATTTAAACCCGGTATCCGACTACAAAGATTTTAATTTTGATACATTACAACCCTACCAGTTTAAAGAACTGTTGCAATACCCGCACGATGCGTACAGCCGCTACGACAAAAACGTCAGTTTGGCGGCCTACCGTTGGACGCGCGTGGTGGACGAAAAAGACCTGCGCCAAGTGATTAAACGCCAAAAAAAGGATATCGGCCGCATTACGGCTTTAATTCCCTTGCGGCGCGGACGCTCGGGCTATGTAAGCCGCTTGCTTGTAAAAGGCACCAAGGGCACCGTTACGCTAAATAAAGAAAACGTCATCCGCAATAATTTAAGTTTGGGGATGCTTAGGAGCAGTTACTTTATTGTGGAGCCCAATTACGAAAACCGCGAACTGAAATTCTTTGTATTTTATGGCGGCGGTTGGGGGCACGGCGTGGGCTTTTGCCAAACGGGCGCCGCCGGGCGCGCCGATGCGGGGCAGGATTACAAAACGATTTTAAACCACTATTTTCCGCTGGCGGATTTCATTTCCGCACACGAGGACACCCCGGATAAATAATCTGATATATATGAAAAACCCCCAGGAAAATTTCCCGGGGGCTGTTTTTCATCACTTCTAAAAACTTATTGGCCGGAAAGTTGGCGCTGTGCCTCGGCCTGCGCCTGCTGGATTTGTTTTTGCTTTTCGGCGTTGGAAAGATTGGAAGCGTTAATCTTATCAATCTTTTCAAACGTTGCGGCCAGCACATCGTGCGCGTGGGAACGCAACGCCTGTTTTTGTTCAGCGGGCAACTGCGCTACCGACGGGTCGCGCATAATGGCGTCCACCTGCTTATTTACGCGGGCTTCCTTCATTTGCGGGGAATCTTGGCGCGCTTGGATGTCTTGGTTTACCTTCAAGCGCAGTTCCATTGCTTTTTTATCAAATTCCGCGGCGGAAATTTCCTGGTTGTTCGCCAGTTCCATATAATCCTGCTGGTATTTTTGCAAGAGGGCGTCAATTTCCCTAGCCCCGGCTTCGCCGTAAATCTGTTGGGCGTTGCCTACCAAACTGTTGCGCTGTTGCTGTAAATCTCCGCGGACGGCGTTTAATTGTGCGTCCGTCATTTTGTGCTTGCGCGGAAGGACTTTTCCCCCCTCTTCGTCAGCCAGTTGCCTTTGAACTTCTTCCATTTGCATACCGTCTTCAATCTTGCGCAAACCGTCCAAGGGCATTTGGTGCTGGTGGATAACCTTTTCAATTTCACCGCGGCGCACGCGCTGGTTTTCCAGTTGCTGTTTATAATATTCCTCGGCGGGCAACCCTTGGCGCGCCAGTTGCATATCTTTGGCGCGGGCCGCATCAATGGCTTGCGCGGCTTCGCCCGCAATTTGGGAACCGTATTGCTTGGCAAGGGCTTCCTTTAACTGGTTATCCTTGGTTAAACGTTCTTGTTCAAATTGCCTAAAACCGTTGTCTTGGCTCATTTTTTCCAACTTTTGTTGGTATTTATTAGCCACTTCGCGCACTTTGTTCGCAATTTGCTGTTGCGTTTGCCCGGGTGCGTTGACGGCAGAGGCCATTTCCTTTTGGAAGGAATCCATCATCCGGCCCGCTTGGGCTCCGGCCTGCTTGCCATAAGCCTGCGTCATACTCTGCACCACGCTGTCCTTTTGCGCGGCTACTTGGTCCAGCACCGGGGCAAAAGGCCCGGCGGAAACGCCACGCGAGGAATTGCGTTGGAGGTATTTTTCAATATTGGCATCCTTTTTGCTCTTAGGCAAAAGGGCCTTAGCAATCGCTCTATCCAAGCCGGAGGAAAGCGTTTCCAACTGTTTGCTTAACTGTTTTTGCTTGTCCTTATTGGCTCCGGCCAAATAGGGTGCAAAGGCGTTGGCGCGTTCGCGGCGGATGGCTTCCTCCCGAGTGGGCTGGTAAACACCGGGCGCGACAGATTTATTAGTTTCCCCGGCGACGATATTGCTCGGCACGCCTGCACGGTATGAGCCGTAATTGGCGGGCATTGTCTGCCCCATATAAGGAGCCCCGGAACCGCTGTAAGAGGCCGAATAAGGCTTATTTACGGTAGGGGCGCGCAAAGTATAATCCCCTTGGTTTAAACCCGTTTGTGGGGTATTTGAGGCGGGATAATACGCATTTCCTTGGCGGTGCGTTGTTTGTTGCGGAGCGTTTTGATACCGCCCGGCGACTTGCCCGGACGGGGCCACGCCCAAAAATTCTTCGTTTTTCAGTTCTTCCAAGGTAGGCTGACGGGGAACCGCCGCTTGGCGCGTACCCGCTGTCCGGCGGGAAGCGGAACCCCCCCCCGTCGTCTTCATAAACGCCAAGCCTAACGCCAAGAGTACAATGATAATAAATCCCAGTTGGAGTAGTTTTTTATTTTTTTCCATAATTACCCGCCGATGTGTGATACTCTTATTATAATGCAAAAACGGCAAAAAAAGAAGCCCCGCTTTGTGGCGGGGCTCTTTAAATTACTCTTTGGTAATGCTGATGCCCAATTCTTTGAGTTGGATATCATCCACCGTATTGGGCGAATCCGTCAGCGGGCAGACAGCCTGCGCCGTTTTCGGGAAAGCGATTACCTCACGGATGGACTCTTCCCCGGCGAGCAGCGCGGTAATGCGGTCCAACCCCAAGCCGATACCTCCGTGGGGAGGCGCACCCGCTTCCAACGCGTTTAACAGCATACCGAAGCGGCGGGCGGCTTCTTCCTTGGAGTGCTTCATCAAGGCCAAAATGCGTTCCTGCACCTCGCGGCGGCAGTTGCGCACGGAGCCGGAAGCCAATTCGTTGCCGTTTAACACCAGGTCAAACTGGTAGGAGCGGATAGAACCGGGGTCCTTTTCCAAATTGGGCAAGTCCTCTTCCACCGGGGCGGTAAAGGGGTTATGCGCCGCATCCCAGCGGTCTTCCTCGGGGATGTATTCCAAGAGCGGGAAGTTGGTAATCCACACAAAAGCCCAGTCGCTTAACTGCGGCAACTCTTTGACGAGTTCCTTGCGTAAAGCACCCATAAAGATTTGGCAGGTGTGGAGTTTTACGTCGCTGCCGATAAAGATAATATCGCCTTCTTGCGCGGCCACGGCGGCCTGCACGGCTTTTAATTCTTCTTCGGTAAAGAACTTGGCGGACGGGCCTTCAAACTTGCCGTCTTTTACTTTAATCCACACGAGGCCTTTGGCGCCGTTCTTTTTAACAAGTTCGGTCAGTTTATCCAAGTGCCCGCGGGAGTAGGCCGCGCCTTTTTCGCCACGGATAGCGCGGATGGCGCCGTTGGCGGCCAAGATATCTTTAAATACCTTAAAACCCGTATTTTTGAAGATGTCGTTTACGTTCTTCATTTCCAGCGTATAGCGCAAATCCGGCTTATCGGAGCCATATTTTTCCATAGCGTCGTGATAGGAAAGTTTGGGGAACGGGGTCTTTAATTCTTTGCCCGCCGTTTTAAAGATTTCCTTCATCAGCCCTTCTACAATTTCGTGGATATCGTCAATCGTTACGAAGGACATTTCCATATCAATCTGCGTATGTTCGGGCTGGCGGTCGGCGCGGAGGTCTTCGTCGCGGAAGCAGCGGGCCAACTGGAAATAGCGGTCAATGCCGCTGGCCATTAATGTTTGTTTGAACATCTGGGGGCTCTGCGGCAAAGCGTAAAATTCGCCGTGGTGTACGCGGGACGGAACCAAATAATCGCGCGCGCCTTCGGGCGTGGAACGCGTTAAAATAGGGGTTTCCACTTCCAAAAATCCGTTAGCGTCCAAGTAGCGGCGGGCGGCCTGCGCAATGCGGTGTCGCAGGAGCAAATTGGCAAACATTTTGGGGTTGCGCAAGTCCAAATAGCGGTATTTCAAGCGGATTTCTTCGGCTACCGAGCGGGATTTGTCCACATCAAACGGAAGCGGGATAGAGGTGTTTAACACCTTAAAATCTTCCGCCAATACTTCAATTTCCCCGGTCTTCATATTTTTGTTTACAGCCCCTTCAATGCGGCGCTGTACGGTGCCGGTTACCTGCAAAACATATTCGTTGCGCACGGCGGAAGCCTCGCTGAAAAAGGGTTTAGAGGGTTCCACCACCACTTGGCAAACGCCGGTGCGGTCGCGCAAGTCAATAAACAGCACCCCCCCGTGGTTGCGGTAACTGTTCACCCAACCGCACAGGGTTTGTTTGGTGCCTAACAGGGACGCGGTTACATCCCCGCAGTAATTGGTTCTTTTCATATCCGTTTTTTTACCTCGTCAGTTAAAACGTCAAAAGCAATTTGGGTTTGTTCACCCGTTTGCAAATCTTTTAAAGTGGCTACTTTTTTAGCCAGTTCATCCCCGCCTAAAATGAGCGCGTAGGACGCCCCGCAGCGGTCAGCCTGCTTCATTTGGCCCTTTACATTTTTTTCAAAAAGGCCGCCTTCGGTGCGCACGCCCGCTTCGCGCAGAGCCTGCATTAAATTAAAGGCCGTTTCGTTGCAATCTTTTTCAAGCGACACCACGCAAATGCTCTTTTCCTTGGCTCTTTCCACCTCTCCGCGCGATAAAATCACGCGTTCGGCGCCCATCGCCCAGCCGATAGCCGGAGTCGCCGGGCCGCCCATATTTTTAATAAGCGTATCGTAGCGTCCGCCAGCGGCAATGGCATTTTGGGAAGCATCGCCCGCCTGAAATTCAAACACGGTGCGGGAATAGTAATCCAGCCCGCGCACGAGCATCGGGTCCACTTCAAAATCAATTTTGCCCTTTAACAAGCGTTGAACTTCGTCAAAGTGGGCTTGGCACTCGGGGCACAGGTGCATAGTCGGCACGCGGCCCGCAAAACGGGCGCCGTCAATTTTGCAGTCCAATACACGCAAGGGGTTCTTTTCCAAACGCGTTTGGCAGTTTTCGCACAGCGTGTCTTTTTCCTTAGACAAGAAATCAATGAGTTCCTGGCGGTAGAGCGGGCGGCATTTATCGCACCCTAAACTATTAATTTTTACTTTATAGTTTTTGGCGCCAAATTTAGCCACGATGTCCTTTAACATCAAAATTACTTCTGCATCCGCGGCCGGAGCGGCGTTGCCGATGTATTCCGCGCCGATTTGTTCAAACTCGCGGTAGCGGCCCGCCTGCGGGCGTTCCGCGCGGAACATATTGCCAATGTAATAAAATTTTTGCACAGGCGCGTTTTGCGTAAAATTATTTTCCAAATACGCACGCACCACGCCGGGGGTTCCTTCGGGGCGGATAGCCAACTGGCGGTGCCCGGCATCTTCAAACGCGTACATTTCCTTTTGGACAATGTCGGTCGTTTCGCCGGTGGATTTAATAAAAAGTTCCTTTAATTCCACGGTGGGCAGGCGCAATTCGCCAAACCCATAAAGGGAAAATACGCCGCGGGCGCAGTTTTCCAGTTCAGTAAAATTTTTAGATTGGGGTTCAAAGATATCTCTAAACCCGCGTACTAGTTTAGCCATATAAGTAATTTTAGCATTTTAGAGGGAAATAAGAATAGCCATATGCTAAAAAACCCCGGTTTCCCGGGGTTTTTTATTAAAGCGCTTTTATTTGAGCGGACAAGTTTTGGCACCAAGGCGTGCTTTGCACTTGTTTTAAACGCTGGCTGTATGCGTTCCACAGCGAGGTTTGGCGCTGGTTCAATTTCTGCCCTTTGGCAAGGCGTTTGCGGATAGGAGTAAGTTCCTTTTCGTACTTTTGCTCAAAACTAGCCAAGGTGCATTGCTCTTTATATTTGGCTTCCAATTCCTTGCGTTTAGCCGCATTATTGGCCTTGTTATCGGCCGTTGGAGCGGCTTTTGTTTCCGCTTTTGCCAGGGCAGGTGTTGCGTTCCCGTTCTTATACGCCTCAAACAAGGCCTGATATTCCTGCACCTCACGCGCCTGCGTAGGCAGAGCCGAACCTGTGCGGACGGCCAATAAAGAATCCCGCAAATTAGGGTGCGCCGCAATATAGCGGTCCAACGCCGCCTTGGGGCTATTGTCCACCTTTACAAGCTTATTAACAGACTGTTGGGTCTTGCTCGCCACAGTGGCAGGTTTGCTCGGTTTAGAGGTAGCCGCCACCACCTGCGCTCCTTTCGGGCCCACATAATTGCCACTAATCACGGGCGTAGATTTGGACGAAGTTTGCGCTTTGCCCGTATTAGTACCTTTGCCAGAAACAGACACAACAGGCGTAGGCTTTTGGGCAGAGACTACTGTGGCTCCACCGATTTGCGCAAACAAAGGATTGTTATTCCTCTGCGTTTGCGTAAGTTGCGACCAAGTCGGCACGGTGCGCCGGGTGGCTTTATGTTGGTAACTCCCACCCAATTTGGCCCAGTTTGCCCGCGCTTGCCCTTCGCAAGCCACGTGGATATGATACGGGCGAGTACGCCCGTTTACCTTTACATCTGTACTTAAATACCCATTTTCATTTCCAACAGGCTTACCGCATACTAAGCACGGATAAGTAACGGACGAAAAATCACTATCCATAGGTTTAGCCGTCAAAACTCCTTTGGCATCCAGCACATCGGAGCCCGGAGTATATTGCCCTTTGTACTGGTTTAAATCTTGCACAAGTTTCGCTACCTGCTGGGAAGAGGCGTTTCCCTTGGTGTTGGCTTCTTGAACGGGCGCAATTTGCTGTTTTATAATCTCGCTGATTTTATTTGCCTTTTGCGTTAAATAGTTGCACTCGGCAGACAGCGCAAGCCCTTGCCTATCCAAGGCCGAGCCAACCGTACGTTTGCCCTGTAAAGTTTCGCAACGGGCATCTCGCGCTTGTTCCACTTTACCCAAATAGGCTTTCCAGTCTTGGGCCAGTTGCATCAGTTCTCCCGCGGAACCGGCCTTTTGTTTCCAATCTCTTAAATAGGCTTGTACTTTTGCCAAATCGGCAGCATCTTTGGCAGGAATCCCTTGCAAATAGATATAAGGCTTTCCGCACAGGCTCTTCCAGCCGTTTTGCACGCGCGGAGAAGTTTTCCCCTCCATACC
Organism: Candidatus Avelusimicrobium stercoris; assembly: GCA_002432025.1. Taxonomy (GTDB): domain Bacteria; phylum Elusimicrobiota; class Elusimicrobia; order Elusimicrobiales; family Elusimicrobiaceae; genus Avelusimicrobium; species Avelusimicrobium stercoris. The sequence continues at coordinate 161,954 of DJFE01000019.1, forward strand.
CCAAATGAAATCTACGGCGTTGATAAAACCTTCCAAATCATCGCAAGTAAGGTCGTCATTATCGTTATTCATAATAGAAGACACGCCCTTAAAAACCATCTCGTGCGGTTCTACGCGGAGCAAGGAGTGAACCTTATTCATATTTTGTTGATCTGCGTACAGGTCCGCTAATCCAAAGAAATGCCCTAATTCGTGCCGCGCAACCCCTTTCATAGAATAGTCCATAACATAACCACTCGCAAAAATCTGGTTATTTTTATCGGCTTCCTGCGACGCTAACTTATTTGCAGAATAATCATCGTTACCCGGCAAAGAAAGTATCCAAATAGTTTTGTCTTTATCGTACACGCCTTTTATGCCTCCGCCTTGCCCACGATGATGAGAGAGTTGTTGCTTCATACCTCCATACTTAAAATCACCCAACGATTTAATACGCAAATCATACTTGCCTTTCATCGCTTTATCGCAATCCTCACCATTGGGGTTAATCACTTGCAACTCAATGCGGCGGGGCAGAGCGGCCAAGATATCGGCAAATTCCGCTTTGCGCGCAAATTCGGGCGCGGGAGCAACAGCCTGCTGTTTTTTGGCTTTCTTTTTGCTCTTAGTAGGGGCGGCCTGAACGGATTGGCGTTCCCCCAGTTGCGTGCGGATAAAGGTTACCCAAGTATCAAGCGCTTCTTGCGTGGACTGAACAAAATAATCCCGCGTAATTTTTTCACGGGCGGGTTCGGTGCTGGTGCCCTCGGTACTAACGCAAACACGCACCTTGGGGTTTTTGGTAGTCAGCACATAATACAAAAAACTGTTTTTGTAGATATAGGGGTTTCCGTTATGGACAACTAAATTATCCAACAACCCCCACGCTCCGGCGGTGGTGGCGGAAAAGAAACATCCAAAAAGTAAAATTAAAAGTTTTTTCATATAGTATCAAAAGCAAATAGATTTGAGCCAAACACGGGGACCGTTTTCGCTCAAATTTGCTATAAATATAGTATAGTAGTAAAAAATTATATTTTCAAGTAGAGATATTCTTTCAACATCGCCCCGACGGGAAAAAATAAAAATATTTTTATTTTTGTTTCCGTATATGCTATAATAAATATGTTGAAAGTAAAGTAGTTGCCGATTTTCGGGCGTGTAGCTCAGCTGGGAGAGCGCCTCGTTCGCAACGAGGAGGTCGTCGGTTCGATCCCGATCACGTCCACCATTTAAAAACCACGCGAAAGCGTGGTTTTTTATTGGGGGATGTGCCCTGAGTTTTACACAAAGAGGCGCGAACCGTATTCATACTTTTTGTACCGACAAAAAGTATGACAAAAAACTCGCCGCCCAAAGCGTTATAAAAACTAGGCTTGGCCGGACATTTTTATAACTCGCTACGCTCAAACAAATAAAAATGTTTCTCCGTCCAAACCGGCTTTTATGGACAACGCACGGGCGGCCTTAACAACAAAACAACATATCCAACTCCTCCGCCTTATACGCACTAACCAGCGGGCAAGACCCGCGAAATCATAAGAGGTCATCCTGAACTTGTTTCAGGATCTACCATTTGGGCTGTGGGCTTTTCTTTCTTGTTGTCGTCATCCCCGAGTGTTTGGCACCCACATCTGTTGTTACTCAAAATAAGCCCGTTTTTCCCCTTTGTCTTTTTCCGTCGCTTTTCCCCGCTAAAAAAGATAAAATAAATAAGTACCCTATTTCTTTATTACAGAGGAATATATGTCTAGTAAAATTCGTGTTAAAGATGTCGGCCAATATCTCGGCCAAGAAATCACTTTAAAAGGCTGGCTGTATAACAAGCGTTCCAGCGGAAAATTGCACTTTTTGCAACTGCGCGACGGCAGCGGCATTATCCAATGCGTAATGTTCAAGGGCGATGTTTCCCCCGAACAATTTGAACTGGGCGACAAAGTTACCCAAGAGTCTTCCATCATCGTTACCGGCACCGTGCGCGAGGACAAACGCTCCCCGCTGGGCTATGAACTGGGCGTAAAGAATTTGGAAGTTGTGCAAATGGCAAAGGATTACCCCATTTCCCCCAAAGAGCACGGCCCGGAATTTTTGATGCACTACCGCCACTTGTGGTTGCGTTCCGCGCGCCAAACGGCTATTTTGCGCATCCGCGACGAAATCATTTTTTCTATCCGTGAATATTTCCACAAAAACGGTTTTATTTTGTCCGACTCCCCGATTTTAACCCCCGCCGCCTGCGAGGGCACAAGCACGCTTTTTGAAACCGACTACTTTGGCGAAAAGGCGTTTTTATCCCAGAGCGGTCAGTTATACGGCGAAGCCTCGGCGATGGCCTTGGGCCGCACCTACTGCTTCGGCCCGACCTTCCGCGCCGAAAAAAGCAAAACCCGCCGCCATTTGACCGAATTTTGGATGGTGGAACCCGAAGTGGCCTACAACGATTTGGACGACAATATGGACTTGGCCGAAGACTTTATCAAATACATTGTGGCCCAAGTGTTAAAGAACCGCGCCGACGATTTGAAAACGCTCGGGCGTGATACGTCCAAACTGCAAGCCACCGTGGAAAAGAAATTTCCGCGCATTGACTATACGGACGCAATTGAAGTTCTGCACAAAAAGGGTAACAACACCCCTTGGGGCGGAGACATCGGCGGCGATGAGGAAACCTTGCTCGGCGAGGATTACGACACCCCGATTATGATTCACCACTACCCCACCGAAATTAAGGCCTTCTATATGAAGCGCGACCCCAAAAACCCCAAAACGGTTTTGGCAGTGGACGTCATCGGCCCCGAAGGCGCGGGCGAAATCATCGGCGGCAGCGAAAGAGAAGCCGACTACGACGCCTTGTTGCAGCGCATTAAAGAACAAGGTTTGGACCCCAAAGGCTACGAGTGGTATTTGGACCTGCGCAAATATGGCAGCGTGCCGCACTCCGGCTTTGGTATGGGGATTGAACGTATGGTCCGCTGGGTATGCGGATTACAGCACGTGCGCGAAACGATTCCGTTCCCGCGTATGATGGATAAAATTCATCCGTAACCGTTACTAGATATAAAAGTACCCCGCGGAATTTATTTTCTGCGGGGTTTTTTATTTTACTGAATTAAGGTAAAATATACCGAGTACAACCACCATTAGTAGTACAAGCATAATGTGAAACAGTTGGGCCAACAACTCCCCCTAAACTTTTACAAAAACTAGTTCCCTCTTCATCTTGCGTGCGGGCCCAACACTCGCGTTGAGCAGGATAAGGCGAATTACCCAACCATTGTATGTACCCTACTTTTAAAATACCATTTACGGAATAAACCCCCACTAAATTTTGATTATTGGCATCAAAAAAATCAAAACTTAATTGATTATTCTTACAATACATCCAACCTCTATCCGTTCCAGTATTTAACCTACATCCTGCGGGTAAATCCAAGTCCGTATCATCCCAACTATGAGGATAATCGCCATTAGCCATATAATAAACCTCGGCAGCATTTTTAAAAGCAAAAATAGTAGTTTGCAATTCCGTATAACGGGCTTTAAGGACAGCCTTAGTGTATTGAGGAACGGCCACCCCGGCCAAAATACCGATAATAAGCACGACGACTAATAGTTCTATGAGGGTAAAGCCACGGCCTTGCAGGCGGCAGACTGTCCGCGCTCTTTTGATTAATGGAGCCACACTGTTTTTGTAATGTCGCAATCCACCGAAACGGCAACAAGAAACAATACATTTTTTGTCGTCATCCCGTAGTGTTTGGCGGCCCGCTAGGGTGCGGCTCGCAGAGTTACGGGAACTGTTGTTATAGTTGTCATCCCAGGCGTGGACCTGGGATCCAGTCCGTTTATAAAGACCTTTTCCTTTTTTATTTCTGGATTCCAGGTTCCCGCTCGTATGCGGACCCTGGAATGACAACAATGATAATAAAACCTCACTAAATCCTTTCATTTTTTCTCCTTGTTA
>DJFE01000019.1:165932-182335 GCA_002432025.1 Candidatus Avelusimicrobium stercoris
TTAAGGCCTTTATATTTGAGCAAAACGGCCTTTTATACACATTTTTATACAGCGGATACATCCGGGTATATCCGACGAGGAATATCAAAATTTTAGCAAAAAAAAAAAACGATACAAGCCCTTTATAAAGGATAACGGAAAAGAAACAACTAAAAACCCAAAAAGTAGTTTCTGAAACCCCTGCGGGCCGCACGTTCAGGATGATCTCTTTTTTCGTAAAGTCGTCATTCCCGAAAGTCGTAGTCGGGAATCTGTCTTTGATGTTGTTGTTCTCTTACAAAACAACAGATCCCCGACCCCTGCGGGCCGCACCCCGCGACTACCAGCGCACAAAAAAACTCCCGGGGTGAGTTCCCTGGGAGTTATAAAAATCTAGCCACTAAAAAATTATCTGCGGCGGCGGGGTTGCGTTTGTGCCGCTTTTTTGGCGGGTTGCTTCGTCTGCGGCGTGGGCGTAAGTTGCTTGGCCTGCGTAACTTTGGCCTTACATTGCGCCATTAAGTCCGCCGGGGTTACATAGCCAAGCATATTGGGCGTCGTCGTCAAATTGCCCGGCTTGGCCCCCACGGACACCAAATAATTGTAAATCTCTTGGTTGCAGGCAATCGCGGCAAAGGCCAGCGGCGTCATCGCCTGTTTATAACCAGCGGGCACAGCCTTATATTCAAGCATCATCGCAAGCCGTCCCTCGCGGCGGGCCAGCACGACAAGGTGCTTTAACATATCTACATTTTGCGACAAAACAGCCAAATGCAAAATATTCCCTTTTGGCGAGGCTTCAAACAAGAGTCCGCCCTTGGTAATCAAAAAATCCACCATTTCAATTTGACCGTTTTCCACCGCCAAATGCAAGGGCGTAAAGCCGGCCTTGTTCTTGTTAAACACCACGGCCTTATTCATATCCAGCACGCGCTTGGCTAAATCCATATCGCCCTGTGCGGCCGCCGTAAAAATATCGTCATCCGTCAGCGGTTTTTCCGCAGTAGCAGCGTTCGGGTCCGGCAGTTCGCGCCCCTCGGCCTTGGCCTGCGCGATTAAGGCCTTGTTGTCTTCTTCAATCACACTATTTTTTACTTCGCGCAAATCTTTATTAAACCATTGCAAAATCTGCCCACGGCCGTTCCGCTGTGCGGCAATATAAGGAACCACGCCATTGTTATCAGCCAAGGTCGGGTCCGCATCGGCGGCTAATAAGCGACGGACGACATCTTCAAAACCCTTAGAAGCCCCCCAATAAAGCGCGGTTTGCCCCAATTTATTTTGTATATTTACGTCAATTGGCGTTTGCATTGTCTGCGGTTTTAAGAGTTCGCGGATAGTGTCCGGGTGGTTATAACGCGCCGCATAAATAAGCGCGGTGTTGCCGTCATTATTAGCGGCGTTTACGTCCGCGCGGTAAGCCATTAACGAGCGCACGCTCGGCACATCGCCCAGCGAAGCCGAAATAATCAGCGGCGTATTGCCCTTTTCGTTCTTTACGTTCGGGTCCACCCCGCCTTTGAGCATCGCCAGCACGCCCATTGCGTTTTTGGTGGCGGAGGCGCGGAACAAATAATCGCTGTTTAGCCCCTCGCTCACACCGCTGGAAAGAAATAAGTCAATAAACTCGCCTTGGCGTTTTTCCAACGCCAAATACATAGGAGAGTGGTTATAGTTATTTTTCGCGTTGATATCCGCGCCGGAATAGACCAAAAAGCGCGTAATTTCCGGGAAGTTGCCATACAAACTGCGCAGAAGCGCCGTATCCTTGGAAAAGGAATTGGCCTTATTCACATCCGCGCCCGCCAGCACCAAATCCTGCACCGCCTGCAAATTACCAAAGGTAGCCGCCATTACGATAAGAGGGTCGCCCTTGCTGTTGACGATATTTACATCGTTTTTAATTTTATTTTGCAGAATATCGGAGAAGGTTTGGTAGTCATTTTTTTGCAAAGCCGAAGTGGCCTCGTCTGCCAGTTCGGCGGAAGTTTTGACGGAAACGATTTTATCAAACTTTCCACCCTTGGAGGAGGGAGTGTAACCGCTTTTAAAAGTAAAGGCCAAAAGAAGCACGAGCGGCAACGCCGCTATTACCGCAATGATAAGCCAAGGCTTACCGGCCGCGCGGGACAGGGCCTGCGGCACCTTCCGCTCCGTCGGAGCAGAAATAATGGTCGTGTTCTTTTTTTTACCCGGAAACATCCGCTTCTCCGTTTATTTTTTCAGGTGGGAAAAAGCAGCCTGCGCGGCGGCTTGTTCGGCCAGTTTTTTGTTATGGCCTTTGCCCACCCCCAGGGCTTTTCCGTCCAAGCTCACGCGCACAGTAAATACCTTGTTGTGCTCGGGGCCGACTGTTTGGATAACTTCGTACTCGGGCGTATGGGGCCCGGATTTTTGCAAGTATTCCTGCAACAAACTTTTGAAATCTTTTTCGTCTTGCGTGAGTTCCTGCGTTTTTACCCACGGCAAGATAACCGATTCCGCGGCCGGATAGCCGCCGTCAATATAAACGGCGCCTAAAACGGCTTCCACCGCGTTGGAGATAATGCTGTCGCGCTCTCTGCCGCCGGTAGCCAATTCACCGCGGCCCAGGCTCATATAGCGGCCCAGGTCCAGTTGTTTGCCCCAAAGATAAAGGTTGCGTCTGGAAACTAAGTTAGACTTAATTTTAGAAAGCACCCCCTCTTCTACGTGCGGACATTGGTTGTAGATATAATCTGCAACAATGGCGCCCAAGATACTGTCCCCCAGGAACTCCAAGCGTTCGTTATGTTTAACGCTGCGGTGTTCCCCGGCGTAAGACTTATGAGTGAGTGCTTCCTTTAAAACGGCCTTATCTTTAAAGCAATATCCAATGATATGCTCTATGTCCGTGTACACGATTATTTATTGGCGTTCTGCTGAATATAGTCAATCGCTTCGCCAACCGTTTTGATTTTTTCGGCTTTTTCGTCGGGAATTTCAATATCAAATTCTTCTTCCAAAGCCATAATAAGTTCAACAGTATCCAAGGAATCGGCGCCCAAGTCGTTTACAAACTGCGCTTCCGGTTTCACCTGGTCGGCTTCTACGCCCAACTGTTCCACGATGATATTTTTTACTCTTTCTTGCACATTTTCTACAGACATTTTAGTCCTCCGGTTTTTTTAAAGGGGCTTCCCCTTGTACTAATTAATTAAATATAAAGCCCGCCATTGACGGCGAGAACGTGCCCCGTAATATACGAGGCGTCTTCGCTGGCCAAAAACATTACTGCTTTGGCGATATCTTGCGTCGTAGCAAATCTTTTGAGCGGTACGGCTTCCAACGCTTTATTTTTTACCTCTTCGGGTAAAGCGTCCGTCATAGCCGTTTGAACAAACCCGGGGGCCACCGCATTTACGCGGACGTGGCGGGAACCAAATTCCTTCGCCAGCGTCTTCGTCAAACCGATAATGCCCGCCTTGCTGGCCACATAGTTGGCCTGGCCGGGGTTGCCCATTTCCCCCACTACGGAAGAAATGTTTACAATGTTGCCGCTTCTTTTTTTGAACATTACCTTTAAAGCGGCCTTGGACATTAAAAACGTCCCCTTCAAATTGACGGCGATTACGTCGTCCCAATCCTGCTCGCTCATACGCACGGTCAGGCTATCTTTGGTAATGCCCGCATTGTTTACCAGCACGTCTAAACCGCCCAAGTTTTTTACGGCGTTTTCCACAAAGGAATCACAATCCTTTGCGTCCGCCACATTTACCTTTTGCGTATAGACTTTTACGCCGTAAGCCCCCAATTTTTGGGCGGCCGCGGACAAGGCTTCTTCGCGCGTGCCGCACACGGCTAAATTGGCCCCTGCTTTGGCAAATTCCTCCGCCAAGGCGAGTCCAATACCGCGTGTGGCGCCGGTAATCATTACGTTTTTACCTTTAAAATCCGCCATTATTTTTCCTCCTGATGAATTTCTTTTTCAATTTCATCAAAAGTCGGTTTCAGCGCGCTCATTTTGGCGGCGATGTCGCCGATAAAATCTTTTTCCACCAAGCGTTTTGCCGTTTTAATGGCGTTAAAAATAGCAAAATCGTTGGATTTTCCGTGGGAAATAATCGCCACGCCGTTTACCCCCACCAACGGCGCACCGCCGTAGCAATCGGGGTTGGTGTGGTCCTTTACGGCTTTAAACGCACCCTTTGACAAAAGCGCGCCCAACAACGCAAGCGGACGCTTTTTGACTTCGCGTTTAATCATATTAATCATTGTTTTAGCCAAGCCTTCGGCCATTTTCAAAACAATGTTTCCCACAAAGCCGTCGCAGACGATAACGTCCGTATCGCCGGTGTTTACGTCGCGGCCTTCCACGGTTCCTTTAAAGTTCACGCCAATTTCGCGCATATGCGGAATCGTGTGCTTAACCAAAAAGTTGCCTTTGGTTTCCTCTTCGCCGATGGACAACACGCCCACGGACGGAGCCGGGATATCAAACACCTTTTGCATATAAGCCGAACCCATTACCGCAAATTGCAGTAAATGAATCGGCTTGCAGTCGGCGTTTGCGCCGCCGTCCAAGAGCAGGCTTACGCCCTTGTAGGTGGGCATCGGGGTAGCAATCGCCGGGCGCTGCACACCCTTAATGCGCCCCATACCGAACAGGGCCGCCACCATCGCCGCGCCCGAGTGCCCGGCAGAAACAAAAGCGTCAGCAGCCCCCTTGTGAACCAAGTTGGCGCAAACGACAATGCTGGCGTCTTTCTTCTGGCGGCACTCTTTGGCCGGTTCCGCGCCCATATCAATAGTGTTAGGCGCGTGGACGATAGAGATATTCTTCGGTACGTCCGTATAACCTAACGCTTTGAGTTCACGGCGCAAGACGGCTTCGTCCCCCACCAAGATAACCTCAACATCCAGTTTCTTGGCGGCTTTCAAAGCGCCCAATACATTGGGCTTTGCGCCGTAATCTCCGCCTAATGCGTCCAGGGCTATTTTCATAACGGACCGTTATTTGGCTTCGGGCTCTTCGGCTTTGGTTTTTTGGGCCACTACCACTCTGTCCTTATAGAACCCGCAAGTCGGGCAGACATTGTGCGGCAGCCGGGGAGATTTGCAATTCGGGCAGGCCACTAACTGAGGCAATTCTACTCCGGAATTGTGGGATCTTCTCATATCCCGGCGGGAACGAGTGTGTTTTTTCTTTGGATTGGGCATTGGTAATACTCCTGTTACTTAATAGTAAAATTCAAAAAGAATTGTTACTTAAATTTTCCTTTCAATGCTGCGAAAGGAGACAAATTTGCTGGTTTACAATCGCACGGACCGTCGTTCAAATCGTGTCCGCACGCCGGGCACAGCCCCTTACAATCGGGCTTGCACAGGAAACGGATATCTTCCGTCAACGCCAGCGTTTGCCGTACAACTGATATTATATCAATTATTTCTTGCTTGGTGCTATATGTTTCTATAAATTCTTCGGCAAACGGCTGCGTACTCATTTTCAAACAGCGGGCGCATTGGATAAGTCTTTCCCCCTTCACGGTGCCCCGTACCAAGATTTCCTTGGAGGCCACCGAGAACGAAAGCGCCACCGCCACTTTGGTAATTTTATTGGGAGCGGAAAATACATCTTCAAAATATTTTGTGCTTAACTGTGCGGTACAGTCTAACCCGCCCATACGCAAAATATCGGCAGTTTTAAACTGCAAGTCCTGCGGAACATCATATTCTTGATAAAAGGAATTTTCGCTCATATATATATTTTAGCAAAAAGCGCGCCTAGCGCGTAAAGCCTTTGTTCATCCATTTGCGGCTCTTCCAGCGGCGCTCAAACACCACGGCGCGGATATTTTCGTCAAGCGCCATCGCAAGCCATATGCCGTTGAGCCCCCAGCCCCACCAAATGCCAAGCACATAGGATAGCAGTGTAGCCACCAGCCACATTACGATAATGCCCGTAACAAACGGGTACATTACGTCGCCCGCGGCTATCAAAGAATCTACCGAGGTAATATTGACCGCGCGGCCGATTTCCAGCACTACATCAATATACAAAATCATTGCGCCCAAACGGATAACCTCCGGGTTGGTGGAAAGCAATTTAAAAATATCCGTCCCCACCAGGGCCGTTAAAATGGATACGCACACCGTAACCCACAGCGCAAGGCGTATAGAATATTTTTCAAGCGAGAAGGCCGCATTGCCCTTATCCGCCCCCACCAAGTGCCCGATGGCAATCGCCGCGCCGTTGCCGATAGCAATAGAAAACACATACGAAAACATCACGATACTCATCGCATATGTTCTGGCTGTCAGGGCGGCGTTGCCCATCATTACGGATAAATAAGTAATCACCACTTGGGATAAATTGTAGGACACCTGCTCCCCCGCCGCAGGCAAGCCAACGAGGAGCAAATTTTTAATTTTATCCCACGGGAACGGGTTAAAATATTTTAAGGGCGGCACCGGGGCAACCTTGCGGAAGAGCAAATACGTCAGCAAAATAACCGCCACCGTGCGGCTGATAACGGTGGAAATACCCGCCCCGGTAATCCCCAAGCGCGGCGCACCGCAGTTACCGAAAATCAAAAAGTAGTTGCCCACCACGTTAATAATATTGATAAGGAACGTAACAAACATTGGGTAATAGGCTTTGTTGTGGCTGCGCAAAATGGCGGAAAGCGTCATCGCCAGCGACTGCAAAAACGAAAACCCGCCGACAAGCGTCATATAAGATACGCCGTACCCCACCAAGTTATCATCCAGCCCCATTAACTTTAAGGACGGCGCGGCAAACAGCCACAGCCCCGCGCTAACCAGTCCCCCCATAATCAGGTTCACCAGCAGAGAAACGCCAATCACCTGCGCGACGTTCTTTTTTTGTTTGGCTCCCAAATATTGCGAGCACAGCACGGATGTACCCAAGGTGGTAATGCCGTACAAAATAAACACGAGGTTTAACAGTTGGTTGACCACGCCCCCGGCGGCTACGGTTTCGTCCGAGTAGCGGCTGAGCATAAAAACATCCGTCGCCCCTGTGAACATAATCAGGAGCGTTTCTATAAAAATAGGGCTGGCCAAATTAAACAGTTGCTTGCGGACTATTTTGCGGGGTCTTTTGGTTTTTGTTTGCGTCATTTGGTTACACTAAATTGTTTTTCCAACTTGCTGATATCAATCATCCCGTTGCCTTGGGCAATATCGGGCAGGCCGGGGATTTTGACGGCGGCCTTTTTTAAGGAGTCCTTTACTTCCTCGGCGGTCGGATAGCGGCCCAATTTCTTTTTAAGGCCTTCCACCGCCAACACCGCCGCACCGCTGACAAATCCGGCCGCGGCAGAGGTTCCGCTCATCAGCGTATAATCGCCGTCAGCCGCGGCGGTAAACACCCGATCGCCGGGCGCGATAAAATCCACCTCGGGGCCATATGAGGATTGGTGATAAATGGTTTTCCCGTCCGCGGACAAGGCGCTTACTGCAATGACCGTAGATAATTTCCCCGGATAAAACACACCGGGATAGGGATAATTGCCCGCCGGGCATACAACGGTTACGCCGGAATCGTGCGCTTGGTTAATGGCGTTTGTAAGCGGGATAGAACCGCCCGCAGAAACGCCGTAACTTAAATTTAAAACGGCAATTTTATCCTCCGGGTGCTCCTCGTTGTAAGTAAGCAAGGTGTTTACGGCCGAGGTTACCGCCTGCGGGCCGATTAGTCGGCTGCCGTCGTCAATTTTATACACCACAAGCGAAGCCTGCGGGGCAATGCCCGTAAACTGCACGCCGCGCGCGCCGATAATGCCAGCCACGCCCGTACCGTGGTTTTTGATATCGGTAAACGAGCCGGACATTGTAAAATCCTGCCCCATAATATGCTTGCCGTTAAATTCCGGGTGCGAAACAATCCCGCTGTCCGCCACCGCTACTTTTACGCCTTTACCCGTCAAAATTTTATGGGGCGGATATAAACGGTATGCCCAAAAATTATCAAAGGGGTCCTCGGGCTTTTGCTCCTTGGGCGCGGCGGAAAAATCGCCGTCGTCGCTAATGCGCAAATTGGTCGGGCCCAACAACATCGGGTCCGCCGTCAGGGGCAGAGAAAGGCAACACAAAACAAACAGAAATAACAAGCGTTTCATATTATAAGTTAATTTTTTTAATCACCGGCCAGCGCACGCCGCTAATGGGGTGCGCGCTCACTTCCAGGGCGGGCGCAGTTTGGCTGCGTTTTAAATCCGCGGCGTTAATGCGCGTTAAAACATCCGCAGCGGTTTCCAGTTTAATGTGGCACTTTTTAGCAATTTCCGCCGCCGTCAGTTGGTCTTCAAAATACAGCCGTAAAATTTTATCCAACGCCGCATAGGGCGGCAGTTGGTCCTCGTCCTTTTGGTTGGGGCGCAATTCGGAGGTAGGCGCACGCTCAATAATCCCCTGCGGGATTACTTCTTGCGTTTGGTTCAAATAGGTGGCTAATTCGTAAATTTCGCTTTTGTACAAATCCCCAATCGGGCGCAATGCGCCACCCGCGTCGCCGTAGAGCACAAACGAGCCTACCGCGGATTCGCTTTTATCATCCGTAGAAAGGAGCATTGCGTTATACTCGGTAGCCAAAGCACACAAAATGGTCGTGCGCAGGCGGGATTGGAGTTCCTGTTCTGTCGCATCCTTGGGGTGCGAAACGATATGCGCAAAGGATTCTTTGAGCGAGTTTAAGCCGGGCATTACGCCAATTTCTTCCAAATTGACGCCGAGAGAGCGCGCCAACTGCCCCGCCAAACTTTTGCTTAAATCACTCGTGCAGTAAGACGGCAGGGAAACACAATACACGCTTTCTCCGCCCAAGGCCTTGGCCGCCAACGCGGCCGTAAAGGCGGAATCAATCCCGCCGCTAAGGCCAAAAACCACCTTATCCATACCGCTTTTATGCACATAATCGCGCAAGCCGAATACCAGCGCGTTAATGAGTTCGGCCTGCCAAGCGGTTTCATAAGATACGGGTTTATAGGCGGCCCCGGTATCATAGGTAAGCACCTGCTCTTTAAAGGGTTCGCCCAACAAAACGAGGTTGCCTTTCTTATCGGTAGCGGCGGTTATGCCGTCAAAAATCATCCCATCCCCGCCTCCTAATAAATTACACATCAGGCACGGCTGGGCGTGCTTTTTGGCATATTTTTTAAGTGCGTCCAAACGCGGGGCAAGATTACCCTTTAAATACGGGCGTGCCATTAAAAACAGCACAGCGTCCGCATCCGGGTCCGGCGAAAAGGTATCGTCCGTAGGCGCGCCTAATACAAATTGCAGGTTAAGGCCTTTAAATGCCACCGTTTCGCAATCGTAAATTTTGGTAATTTTACCTTTATATATAAACGCCAGCGCGGTGGCGGCTTCTTTATTCACACGGTCCGCTATGCCCAGCACCACAGCGGTATCTTTGGTTTCTTTGGCGATATTTTTAAGCGCCGGGGCCGTTTGCGCCAGCAGACGCTTATCGTCAAACAAATCAAAAAGCGGACAACCGCACAAGGCGGCTTCCGGCAGAACGAGCAAATCCGCCTTGGGGGCGGGTGCGCGGAGCAAATCTATCATTGCCTGGGCGTTGGCGGAAATATCCGCCGCTAACGGGTTAAAGGAAGCCAAGTTTATCTGCATAATAAAAGCACCTCTTAAAATATTGTACAATTTTTGCCTAAAATTTAAACTTAAAAACAAGGCTATAAATTGCTACAATAATTAAATTGACGGACACTTTTAATAAGGAGTAATAAATGAAGAAACTTTTGATTTTAGCGGTGGCGTTACTAGCCGCCTTGCCTGCGGCCGCGGAAACGGGTATTTTTAAATTATCCCTTTGGGACAAAACGGCTATCGCCACCCCGCGCAACACGCACGACATCACGGGGATTGATTTTGGTATCGGTTCCAAAACGGACACCGTAACCGGGGTGCAAATGGACCTGGTTTTTGCGCAGACGGAATACGAATTAAAAGGCGCCAGTTTTGCTTGGATTATCAACCTGGCCAACGAGGTATATGGCGCGCAATTTGGGCTTTTGGCCAAGGCCGAAAATTCCACAGGTGCGCAGTTGGGCTTTGTAAATATTTCCAACCGGGCGATTTCCGGCGTGCAGTTTGGCCTTTTTAACCAAGCCGAATACGTCCGCGGGGCGCAAGTGGGGTTTGTAAACTACGCGCGCACGATTGAGGGCTTGCAGGTAGGCATTTTAAATATTGCCGAAAACGGCTGGTTCCCGGCTATGGTGTTAGTAAACGGCAGATTTTAATTTGGCTTTTCCCAGCAGGGAAAGCCTGTTAAAGGAGAAAAATAAATGAAAAAGTTAGCAGTATTGTTAGCCGCCTTGTTGTGCGCCTCCCCGGTGTTCGCGGGTGAATCCGGCGTTTTGAAACTGTCCCTTTGGGGCACCAAGGCTATCGCCGTACCGCACAATACGCAGGTAATTACGGGTATTGATTTCGGTATCGGTTCCGCCGCCCGCTCCGTCAAGGGCGTTCAGTTGGATTTGGTCTTCTCCAAAACCAATGAACTCAAAGGTGTGCAGAGTGCATTGTTGGGTAAAGCCCACCACGTAACCGGCGTGCAATTCAACGCCATCAACCTTTCCGACGGCTATGTAACCGGTGCACAGTTCGGTTTCTTCAACAGCGCCGAAGAATTGCACGGCGTACAGTTGGGCTTCGTCAACAAGGTCAATACCATTAAAGGGTTGCAGGTTGGTTTGGTAAACATTGCGGGCAACGGTTATTTGCCGGTAATGGTTATCGTAAACGGCCGCTTCTAATTGTTGTTTTGAGTAAACCGCGGGCAAATACTGTCCGCGGTTTTTCTTTTTAAAACGCTTTAAAAAAAATATAATTTTATATATGTCATCCGTATCTCTTCCGCGCCGTACCCAGCGTTTTTACCGCTTGGCGGCCTCGTCTTTTTTCTTTATTCACGGGATTGTCTTTTCCAGTTGGGCAAGCCGCATCCCTGATGTTAAATCCGCCTTATCTTTGTCCGATGCGCAGTTGGGCGGTGTGCTGTTTTTAATCCCCGCCGGGCAACTATCCGCAATGATGTTATCCGGTTGGCTCGTCAACCGTTTCGGCAGCCGCAAAATGCTGACAATCGCTTCCGTCATTTACCCTTTGGCCTTGGTGTTACTGGGTTTTGTAACCACCAAGTTCCAGTTAATGGCCGCGCTTTTTGTCTTTGGGATAACGTCCAACCTGTCCAATATTTCCGTTAATACGCAGGGCGTAGGCGTGGAAAAACTCTACAACCGCAGTATTATGGCCTCGTTCCACGGGATGTGGAGTCTGGCCGGAGTCGTGGGCGGCCTTTTGGGGGCGTGGATGGCCGCGCATAATATTTCTACCCAAGAACACTTTTTGATGACGTTCTTTGTGTGTATGGCAATTTTACTTTCAATGTATTCTTCTATGCTTCCGCGCGACCGCAAAATAAAGGTGGGCGACGTGCGCCAAAAGACCTTTGTAATGCCGTCCTTATATATTGCGCTGTTGGGCGCGATGGCCTTCTGCTCTATGTCTTGCGAGGGTACGATGTACGATTGGAGCAGCGTATATTTTATGCAGGTGGTGCACCCGGCGGATAATTTAATCCGCGCCGGATACATTTCCTGTATGACGGCTATGACAATAGGCCGCTTTTCGGCCGATTTCTTTGCCACCCGCTTTGGTTCCACGCAGGTTATTAAGGGCAGCGGTGTTATCCTGTTTACAGGTTTTGTACTGGCGGTGCTTTTCCCCTCCTTTTATACGGCGTGTATCGGGTTCTTTTTGGTAGGGCTTGGGTTTTCGTCCATTGTGCCGCTGTGTTACAGTTTGGCCGGGAAAACAACCCGTATGCCGCCCAGTATGGCCGTAGCGACGGTTTCCACCATCGGCTTCTTTGGCTTTTTGTTTACCCCGCCTTTAATTGGCTTTATCTCGCAGGCTACCAATATGCGCGTAGCGTTTTTTATTATGGCGTGTGCGGGGCTGTCTGTCAGTTTTGTGGCCGCCAAAGCCAAGGCCCGCTAGGCGCGGCTTCCCATTATATGCTATAATAGCCATAGGTGTAATTTGAGCGGGAGAGCGAAAAAAGTTTGTAAATCAAAGCCTGTCCCGACGACACCCAGGCCAATGCCACCGGGGAAGCCCTTCCCTAATTTAGGCAGCGGCCACAGGAGAATAATAATGAGCAATGTATCTATGAAGGCTATGCTGGAAGCCGGCGTCCACTTCGGCCACCAAACTTCCCGCTGGAACCCCAAAATGGGACGCTTTATCTTCGGAGAAAGAAACGGCGTACACATTTTAGACTTGCAAAAAACCGCCAAAGAACTTAAAAAAGCCTGCGCTTTCATCAAAGAAGAAAGCAAAAAAGGCGCTAAATTTTTGTTCGTCGGTACCAAAAAACAAGCCCAAGAAGCCATCCAAGCCGAAGCCGCCCGCTGCGGTGCTTACTGCATCCACGAAAAATGGCTCGGCGGTACGCTCACCAACTTCCAAACCGTCAAGAAATCCGTTGAACGCTTGAACGAATTGGAAAAATGGGAAGCTTCCGGCGTGTTTAAAGCCATTTCCAAAAAAGAAGCCAGCCGCTTGACCAAAGAAATGCAACGCTTGCAGAAACTTTTGGGCGGCATCCGCGATATGAAAGTATTGCCGGATGTGGTCTTCGTCATTGACCCGGTGGACACCGCCGGTGCCGTGCGCGAATCCCACGCTTTGGGTATCCCGGTGGTAGCCGTTTGCGACACCAACGCCGACCCCGATATGATCAGCGTACCCGTGCCCGGCAACGACGACGCGGCCCGCTCTATCAAATTGTTCTGCGGCGCGATTGCCGACGCTATCTTGGAAGGCAAAGCCGAACTGGAAGCCGTCAAAGCCGCTGAAAACAAACCCGCCGAAAACCCGGTAATGGCCCAAGCGTTTGAATCTGCTATGTTAGCCGCCGAAAACGCCGAACCCGCCGCCGTGGAAAAAGAAGCGGTAAAGGAAGTTGTCAAAGCCGACGAAGCGCTTGACAAAAAAGCCGAAGAAGTAGTGGCCGAAGAAGCCGCCGAAGAAAAAGCGGAAAAGAAACCCGCTGCCAAAAAGAAAACGGCTGCTAAAAAATCCGCCCCGAAAGCCAAAAAAACCGTAAAGGCCAAAGCCGAAACGGAAGCGGCTCCCGCGGAAGAAGCCAAATAATCTTGAAAGTTCCCGGCCCGTCCGGGAACTTTCTATCCGATTTATCTTATATACAGGAGAACAAAATGTCTTTAGCCGCAGATATTAAGATTTTAAGAGAAAAAACCGGCGCCGGTTTGATGGACTGCAAAAAAGCGTTAATTGAATGCAAAGACGATATGGAACAAGCCATTGTCTTCTTGCGCAAAAAAGGTTTGGCGGATATGGCCAAACGCTCTGACCGCGAAACCAAAGAAGGCAGAGTGTCCGTTAAGACCAACGGCAAAAACTTTGCGATGATTTACTTGGGTTGCGAAACCGACTTCGTAGCCAAAACCGATGCGTTCATCAAATTGGCCGATGACCTCGCCCAATATGTATTGGAACACCCCGGTTTGGACTATTCCAAAGACGAAAACATCAAAAATATGATTTTGGAACAAGCCCCCAAATTCGGTGAAAACACCACCTTTAAGGGCGGTTACAACTGGGCCCCGGCCGAAGGCAATGTGATGGCTTACTACGTCCACTCCGACAACAAAAAAGCCTCCTTGCTGGAAATGTCCGTTACCGGCGCTTGCAGCGACTTGGCCAAAGTGCAAGAAATTGCCCGCGGCCTCGCGATGCACACCGTAGGTATGCAGACTGGCTGGGTAGATGCCAAAGATATTCCGCAGGAAGTAATTGACCGCGAATTAGACATCTACAAAACGCAAGCCATTAACGAAGGCAAACCTGCCGCCACCATTGAAAAAATGTTGCCCGGCAAAGTGAAAAAGTTTGCCAAAGAAAACTGCCTCTTGGAACAGCCAACCATTAAAGACAACAAGAAAACCGTTGCCGCTTATTTGGACGAAGAATCCAAGGCTCTTGGCTGCGAACTGAAAGTTGTACGCTTTGTACGCTTCTAGTTTTTAAGCCCCTCTTACGAGGGGCTTTTTTTTATGCCGTGGCGCGCTTTCTCCCGCGGCACAAAGAAAAGCCCACCCGCCCGCAGTATTTAGGCGCCGTTTTGTGGTAGAATAATAAAAATGTCCGCTCATAAGCGAGGAGAATTTGTATGGAAACGTGCTGTTGCAAACCCCAACACAAAAAAAGAGTGTTATTAAAATTATCCGGCGAAGCCTTGATTAACGAAGGCCACCGCGGGATTAACCCGCAAGCCTTAAAGGAAATCGCCGAAGAGATTGCCGATGCCTACCGCTGCGGCAATTGCGAACTGACCATTGTGCTGGGCGGCGGCAATATTTGGCGTGGCGTGCGCGACGGAGGCGGCGTAATTGACCGAGTAAACTCCGACAATATGGGTATGCTCGCCACCGTAATTAACGCGCTGGCGTTGCAGTCCGCGTTGGAAGAAGCCGGGGTTCCCACCCGCGTGCTTACGTCTATTAACATTTACCAGTTGGCCGAACCTTTTGTGCGCCGCAAAGCCTTGCGCCACTTGGAAAAAGGGCGCATCGTTATTTTTGCGGGGGGCACGGGCAACCCGTTCTTCACCACCGACAGCGCGGCCGCCCTGCGTGCCAGCGAAATTAACGCAGACGTCTTGTTAAAGGCCACGCAGGTGGACGGCGTTTACGACAGCGACCCGCGCAAAAACCCCGACGCAAAACTCATCCACAAAATCACGTACAAGGACGCTATCGCCCGCCAGTTGCAGTTTATGGATACGGCGGCACTTGCGCTGTGCTTGGAAAACAAAGTGCCCGTACAAGTATTTAACTTGCACAAAAAGGGCAACATCAAAAGAGCCCTGTGCGGCGAGGACGTCGGCACCATTATTTACTAATGCCGACTGACATATCGGTACGGAATTGCTATAATAAAGTAACATTTCACTATTAAGAGGATTTTTATATGGAAGGGATTACCAATCTGTTAAACAAAACTAAAAACAATATGGGCGAACACGTCGTGCGCTTGGAACGCGACTTGGCCACTATCCGCACGGGCCGCGCCAGCGCGGGGCTGTTGGAAAACATCCGCGTGGACTACTACGGCACGCCGACCCCGATTAAACAAATGGCCGTTATCAATATTTTGGATGCCAAAACCTTGGAAATCCAGCCGTGGGATATTTCTTCCTTAAACGATATTGACCGCGCCTTGCAAAAGGCCGATTTGGGCGCAAGCCCGGTAAATGACGGCAAAGTCATCCGCATCACGCTTCCTTCTATGACGGAAGACCGCCGCAAACAGTTGGCTAAAAATATTTCCAAAATGAGCGAAGATTTTAAAGTAGCCGTGCGCAACGAACGCCGCGACGTACTGGAAAAATTGAAAAAAGCCCAAAAAGCGGCTGAAATTACGGAAGATGATTTGAAACGCTACGAAACCGACGTGCAAAAAGCGACGGATGCGCATATTGCCAAAATTGAGCAAATCATCAAAAATAAAGAAGCCGAAATTATGAAGATTTAGTTTTTGGCTAATTTGATATATGTAAAAACCCCGGACTTATTAGCCCGGGGTTTTTTGTAGCAAAAATTACTTTATCTGGTAAGCATAAGAAGAGGTTCCGTCCGAACTGGCGTTATTATAAGTGTCTAGCCCCGATAAATTCTGGCAAATTCTATTCGCCAAATCATTTGTTTGCGGAGCCCAGCAAATATAGTAACTCTGTTTATGATACTTTTCTATACGCACCTTATCTTTATTGGAACAATTAAAAGAAAAATTCTCCGCCCCGCGGGTATTCATAATCCAGCAATAGACATCATTGCTGTAAATAACTGTTTCGTCTGATTTCTTAAATCCCGCGGGCATAGCAATAATAAGGGAATCCAAGTTGCTGGCGTAGTGCCCAGTTTGCATATAAAAATGCTCTTGGGCTTGGTCCACCGAGCGGATTAACGCATACATTGTAGCCGCGCGGCTGGTGCCCACCGCCACCCGGTAGGACGGCACAGCATACGCCGCCAATATGCCAATAATAAGGACAACTACCAAGAGTTCTATTAAGGTAAAGCCACGCCTTACAGAGGAGTTGTTGTTGCCGTCATCCTGGAAAGTTGTAGTCCAGGATCCGTTGTTGTCGTGGTTGTCGTGTCCGTCATTCCCGAATGTCGTAGTCGGGAATCTGTCGTTCGTCCTTGTTAATTCCTTGCATAACGACAGATCCCCGACTAAATTCCTCGGGGATGACAAAGGGAAAAATACTTTATTCAATTCTCTTAATAACCCACCTAATCGGCCCATACACGCGTTTTTCATTACACCCACCATTTTTGATAAATTTTGCTACAACTCAAAATTTATCAAAAAAAAAAACGAGTCAA
>DJFE01000019.1:182380-190658 GCA_002432025.1 Candidatus Avelusimicrobium stercoris
AAGTGTACCAGCCAACAAACGCCATAATTGTCCGCATTTTTCCCCTAAAACAGGGCGTCCTTTGCCCCGATAAGCACCCAAATAAAGTAAAATATAAATATGTCCCAAGAAACACAAAACGCTACTCCGCGCCACGTCGCTATTATTATGGACGGCAACGGCCGCTGGGCCAAGGAACGCCACTTTCCGCGCTTGGCCGGGCACCGCGCCGGGGCCAACGCCGTAGAGCGCACCATACAGGCCGCCAAAAAGGCCGGAGTGGAATTTTTGACCTTATACGCCTTTTCTACGGAAAACTGGTCGCGCCCGCAGGACGAAATAGACGGCCTTTTTAAACTCTTGGAACAAACCTTGGACCGCTACGCCAAGGATGCGGACAAACACGGCGTAAAATTGCTAATTAGCGGCAGCCGGGAAAAACTCCCCCCCGCCATTTTGCAAAAGATTGACAGTGCCATTTCCTCCACCGCACAAAATACATCCTTAACCCTTAACTTGGCGCTTAATTATGGCGCCCGGCAGGAAATCACGCACGCTGTAAACGCCCTTTTAAAGCAAGGCAAAACCGCCGTTACAATGGCGGATATTTCCGCCGCGCTCTACCAGCCCACCCTGCCGGACCCGGAGTTAATTATCCGCACTTCGGGCGAAGAACGGTTATCCAACTTTTTATTATGGCAAGCCGCGTACAGCGAGTTTTATTTTACCCCGGTGCTTTGGCCGGATTTTGACGAAGCGGAATTTAACAAAGCCCTTGCCGAATATTCCCACCGCACGCGCCGCTTTGGGGGCGTATGATTTCCCCGATTACCCGCTCCCGCGCCGAGGAAATGCTCGCGCGTATTAAACGCTTTGCCACCGCGTCCACCAAAAAGCAAATGCATGAAAAATTCGGTATTTGTACGGATAAGGCCGTCGGCACCCCGGTTACCACCCTGCGCGCCTTGGTAAAGGGCCTGCCGCGCCCTGACCAAGACCTCGCGGAAGCGTTATGGGAAAGCGGCATCCACGAAGCGCGCATTATGGCCTCGTTGCTCGCCGACCCGGCGCAAATGTCGCGCGACAAACTGGACGACTGGGCAAGTGAACTTAATTCCTGGGATATTTGCGACGCTTGCTGCGGAAACCTGTTTTCCAAGGTCAAAGACCCCGTAAAACTGGCGGAACGCTGGATAAAAAAAGAGGACGAATTTGTCCGCCGCGCGGGCTTTTCCATTATCTGCTCCCTAGCCTTGCCGCGCGCCAAAACCACGGACGAAGCCCTCATTAAACTCTTGCCACTTATCAAAAACCACTCGTGCGACCCGCGCCCAATGGTGCATAAAGCCGTCAACTGGGCCTTGCGCAATATCGGCAAGAAAAACCCGCGCTTAACCCCGCGCGCCGTGGCGTGCGCCAACGAAATTTTGGATTTGTACCCCGATAACCGCTCCGCCCGCTGGGTAGCCACCAACGCACTGTGGGAGTTAAACTTACCCAAAACAAAAGCAATGGTGGCCAAACGGAAATAAAAACCTCTTTTTTCCCTCTGCTAGTGCGCCCCAATATGGTAAAATAAAGATATGCTATTACCGAGAATCATTACTGCCCTGATTGGGATTCCTGTTGTTTTGGCCGCTATCCACTTTGGCGGCGTGATTTATATGGCCTTTGTCGGCTGTGTAATTCTGTTCTGTTTGTATGAATACGGCCTCGTGCTTACCGCCGGAAAAAAGCCCGTCCATATGACGGCTTTGGTCCTCTTCGGCCTGTTAATGGCTGCGGTGGCCATTGTCGGGCGGATGCCTTGCGCTTCCGAACTGCCGGACAATTTGTACCCCTTTGCTATCAGCGTAGTAACCTTTGGCGTATTATTGTTTGAAGTATTAACCCCCAAACGCTCGTGGGACCGTGTTTGCAACACCTTTACGGGCGTATTTTTTATGCCGTGGGCGTTAGCGCACCTTATCAACCTGCGCGACATTCCGCAATACGGCGAATATTTAACCCTTTTTATGATTATTACCGTCTGGGTAAGTGATACGGGCGCATATTTCTGCGGCCGCCTGTTGGGCCGCCACAAGTTAAATGTGGAAGTCAGCCCCAAGAAAACCTGGGAAGGCGCTATTGGCGGCACCCTGCTTGCTGTCGGCGCGGCCGTGCTTATGGCTCATTTGTTCTTATCTACTGTGCTTACGGTTAAAACCGCCATTATTTTGGGCCTGTTAATTGCCGTAGTGGGCCAAGTGTCCGATTTGGCTGAATCCGTAATAAAACGCTCCACGGGCGTAAAGGATTCCTCCAATTTACTCCCCGGACACGGCGGCTTTTTGGACCGCTTTGACTCTTATTTACTCTTGGCGCCGCTCTTTTATTACGTGGTTCTTTACACCATTAAATTATGAAGAATATTGTAATTTTAGGCTCCACCGGCTCTATCGGCACTTCTTCCTTGGACGTAATTGCGCGGCTGGGGCAGGAATACCGTGTAATAGCGTTATCGGCCAACAACAATACCGATTTATTTCTAAAACAGTTGCACACCTTTAAACCGCGCTTTGCGGCGGTGCTGAACCCGGCCAGTTACGAAAAAATCAAGGACCAGGTTCCCGCCGGAACGCGCCTTTTGCCGCCCGAAATTGAAAGTTTAATGTTTATGGCTTCGTTACCCTCCTCCGATTTAGTGATTAACGGCGTAGTCGGGGCCGTAGGCTTTCAACCCTTGGTAAGCGCTATCAAAGCCGGAAAAACGGTTGCCCTTGCCAACAAGGAACCAATGGTAATGGCGGGCAAGACTTTAATGAAGGAGTGCGAACGCTGGGAAGCGGCTATTTTGCCCGTGGACAGCGAGCCCTCGGCCATTTTCCAATGTTTGGCCGGACTGGCCGATGAACACTCCTACCACCAGCACGAAAAGGATATTTCCCGTATCTTTTTAACAGCGTCCGGCGGTCCCTTCGCCAAGCGCAAGGCGGCCCTTTCCACCGTTACGCCTGCCGAGGCCTTAAACCACCCGCGCTGGCATATGGGCAGAAAAATCACCATAGATTCGGCCACCCTTATGAACAAGGGCTTTGAATCTATTGAAATTATGAACCTTTTTAATTTGCCCGAGGAAAAGGTGAAAATTGTAATTCATCCGCAATCTATCGTCCACTCGGCGGTAGAATTTAACGACGGGGCCATTTTGGCGCAAATGGGCGAGCCGGATATGCGCGTACCGATTCAGTACGCTATTACGTACCCGCACCGCGCCCCGGGCCCGGTCAAAAAATTAAATTTATTTGAAGCCGCCAAACTGGAATTTTTTGAGCCGGATTTTGAGCGTTTCCCGTGTTTGGCGTTGGCCTTATCCGCCTACCGCCAAGGCGGCATTATGCCCGCCGTATTAAGCGCGGCGGACGAAGTGGCCGTAGAAGCGTTTTTAAAGGAGCAAATCAAGTTTACCGATATTGCCAAACTGATTTACACCGTGCTTAAAGGCGCCCCGCAAACCTCCGGCGATGCAACCCTCAACCAAGCGTTGGACGCTGACGCTTGGGCGCGCGAAACCGCGCAGGCTTGCTTGGCGGACAAAACCTATAAAAAGGCCTCTATTTAGGAGAACAAATGTTATTATCCATTATTGCCGTTATCGTTGCGTTAAGCCCGATTGTCATCGTGCACGAGTTTGGGCACTATTTGGCCTGCCGTTTAACCGGCATCCGCGTAAATGAATTTGCCTTTGGGTTTGGCAAAATCTTGTGGCACAAAAAAGTGGGCGATACGGACTATCAGGTCCGCGCTATCCCCTTTGGCGGCTTTGTAGAGCCCGCCGGCCCGATGTTCCACCCGCAGGACGCTCCCGAACCGCCTAAACCGTATGAATTTGCGGCAAAAAAATGGTACGCCAAGTTCTTTATGGTGGTAAACGGCGCGCTGTTTAACTACCTGTTGGCCGCGCTTATCTTTGGTGTGCTTATCTATATTAAAGGGATGCCGGAAACCGACGCAACCCAAATGCCCGCCGTTATCGGGGCCGTGGCTGAGGGTTATCCCGCGGCGCAACTAGACCTAAAAGCAGGCGATAAAATTTTGACTGTAAACGGCGTGCAAACGGACAACTGGCTCCAAGTGGTGGAGGAAATCGGCAAGCGCACAGGCGATTTAACGCTTACTTATGCGCGCGGAGAAAACACCTTAACCGCCACCGCCAAGGCGGACTTATTTAAAAAGGATGCCCCCACCGTACTGGGCGTAACCGTGGAAGCGTTATACATCCCGGTGCCGTGGTGGAAGGCCGCGGGGCTCGGTTTCTACCAATGCTACTACTGGACCAAGTTTTCGCTTTCCTCTTTAACGCAAAGTTTCCTTAAAAAGAAAGCGCCGGAATTGGCGGGTCCGGTGGGCATTGTAAATATTATCCACCAAGCAGTACACCGCAGTTTACTGGATTTTGTATTTTTGATTGCTATGCTGTCCGTAGCGGTAGGGATGTTTAACTTATTCCCTATTCCGATATTGGACGGCGGCTACGCCCTTGTCTATTTATGGGAAGGGCTAACCAAAAAACTGCCGACCGAAAAAACCCTTAATATTGCGGTAAATATCGGTATGTATTTGTTAATTTTGCTCGTGGTTTATGCCACTTATTCGGACGCAAAACGTATCTTCTTTAAGCCCAAAACCGCCGTGGCGGCGCAGGCCGCGCCCGAACAAGCACCCGCGGAGGCGGAAAATGTACAAGAGTAGAGAAGTAAAAGTCGGCCCGTATATTTTGGGAACCGGCCACCCCGTGCGCGTACAAAGTATGTGCAATACAGACACGCGCGACGCCGTCAAAACGGCGGCGCAAATCTGCGCGTTGGAGGACGCCGGCTGCGAAATCAACCGCGTAGCCGTGCCGGATATGCAAGCGGCGCAGACTATCGGCGAAATCAAAAAGCGTATTCACTCCCCCCTCGTGGCGGATATTCACTTTGATTATAAACTGGCTTTGGAAGCCATTAAACAAGGCGTAGATAAAGTGCGCATTAACCCCGGCAACATTGGCGCGGTGGAAAACACCAAAGAGGTGGTAAAAGCCGCGCTGGACCACGGCGTGGCAATACGCATTGGGGTAAACGCGGGAAGCGTAAAATATTTAAAAACCGTTCAGGGCAAAATGAACCTGACCGACGAAAAATGGGCCGAAGTTATGGTAAACGAAGCCTTGGAACAGGCCAATATTTTGGAACAGTTAAACTTTAAAAACGTAGTCGTTTCGTTAAAGTCCGACAGTTTCAAACGCACGGTACTGGCCAACGAACTTTTTGCCAAACAAAGCGATATTCCCCTGCACATCGGGCTTACCGAAGCGGGCAGTTTTTTAAGCGGCACCGTCAAAAGCGCCGTAGCCTTGGGAACGCTTTTACAAAAGGGAATCGGCGCGACGATTCGCGTTTCCTTAACCGAGGACCCGCGTATGCAAGTGCGCACCGCGTATGAAATTTTAAAGGCCCTCGGCCTGCGCGAATACGGCCCGAATTTGATTTCCTGCCCCACCTGCGGGCGCACCCAAGTGGACGTAACGGGCACGGTACACGCCTTGGAAGAGAAGATTTATTCCAACAAGGACCTGTTAAAAAAGGCCACCGGGCTTAAAATTGCCGTGATGGGCTGCATTGTAAACGGCCCGGGCGAAGCGCGCGATGCGGACTTTGGCATTGCGGGCGGTAAAGGCGAAGGGTTATATTTTGAACACGGACAAACAATGTTCAAACTCCCGCAAGAAAAATGGGTTGATTTTTTAATTGATAAAATCAACACCTGGAAGAAATAACTTTACAAGAACTTACACAAAGGACACAAAATGAAATTATCAAACTATTATATTCCTACGTTAAAGGAAGCCCCCAAGGATGCGGATAACCTTTCCGCCAAATTAATGATTCGCGCCGGGCTCGTGCGCAAGTTGGGCAGTGGTCTCTATGAGTGGCTGCCACTCGGCTTTAAGGTGCTTAAAAAAGTAGAGCAAATCATCCGTGAGGAAATGAACCGCGCGGGCGCCAACGAAATTTGGATGCCGATTATCCAACCCAAAGAACTTTGGGAAGAAAGCGGCCGCTGGGAACACTTTGGCGACCAACTGTTAAAACTGGAAGACCGCAAGGGCGCGGGCTTCTGTGTTTCCCCCACCGCCGAGGAAGAAGTAACTGACCTTGTGCGCAAGGATTTATCTTCTTATAAGCAACTCCCGGTCTGTCTGTACCAATTTGCAACTAAATTCCGCGATGAAATCCGCCCCCGCTTTGGCGTGATGCGCTCCCGCGAGTTTTATATGAAGGACGCCTATTCCTTCGCCGCCACCGACCCACAGGCCGACGAGTGGTACAAAAAGATGTACGACGCCTATCAGCGCATTTTTACGCGCTGCGGCTTCAAATTTAAAGCCGTGGAAGCCGACACCGGGGCCATCGGCGGGAATTTTTCCCACGAGTTTATGGTACTGGCCGACAACGGCGAAGACGCTATCGCGGATTCCGACTGCGGTTACGCCGCCAATACGGAAAAAGCCGCCGTCAAATGCCCGGAATTTCCGCCCGTAAACGAAGCCGAACTCTTGCCTATGGAAAAGGTAGCCACCCCCAAGGCTTATACTATTGAAGATGTGGCAGCAATGTTAAATGTGCCGACCTCCAAACTGATTAAACTCCTCCTCTTTATGGCGGACGGTAAACCCGTGGTAGCCTTAATGCGTGGCGACCACGAACTTAACGAGCCCAAATTCCGCGCGTTCTTAAAATGCACCGAACTGGTAAAGGCCGACGAGGAAACCTATACCAAGGTTACGGGTTCCTTTGTAGGGTTTGCGGGCGCGCAAGGTTTAAAGGAAAAACACCCCGAACTGCCCATTTACGCCGATAACTATGTAAAGGGCGTGATTAACGGCGTGTCCGGCGGGAACGAAAAGGACGTGCATATGAAGAACATTACCCCCCTGCGCGATATTAAGGTAGATGCGTATTGCGATTTGAAGATTGCCTCCGCGGGCGATATTTGCCCCCATTGCGGCAAACCCTTTACGTTTACGCGCGGTATTGAAGTAGGCCACGTTTTTAAACTGGGCACCAAATACTCCAAGGCGATGAACGCCACTTTCTTGGACGAAACCCAAAAGGCCCAACCAATGATTATGGGTTGCTACGGCATTGGCGTAGGCCGCGTGGTGGCTGCCGCCATTGAGCAGTCTCACGACGACAACGGTATTATTTGGCCCGCTCCGTTGGCTCCGTTTGATGTGGCCCTTGTCGCCATTGATTACCACTCCAACCCCGATGTTAAAAAGCACGCGGACGAAATTTGCGCCGCCTTGGAAGCCAAAGGGTTAGAGGTGCTGCTGGACGACCGCGACGAACGCGCCGGGATTAAGTTTAAAGATATGGACCTCATCGGCCTGCCGCACCGCTTGGTGGTCAGCAGCCGCACGGTGAAGGACGGCCAATGCGAATATAAAAAGCGAACCGATAAAGAAGCCGTCCGCTGGAACCTGTCCGAAGCGGTGGAAAAATTATTAGCCGCCACGGGCAAATAAAGTTATTTGAGTATGACAAAAAACCCGGCCAAGCGCCGGGTTTTTTGTGTGTATAAGACGCGCACCCCAATTACCGGGCACAATTAAAGTCGTAGGCTTCCGATGTGTGCCCCTCGCTATAACTATTATAAGTTTCTAATCCGGAAAAACTGGAACAAATGCGGTGTCCCAATTTGTCCTCCGTTCTTGTCCAACAGCGGTAGCAGGCGGACCCGTGGTATTTCTCTAAACTTAAATTGCGGATAACATCGGTACATTTAATAGCAATAGAGCCTTTGTAATTAATAACCGTACACGAAATTTTGCCGTTTTCAGCCCCCATACCATTGGCAGAAATCCTGAAATCCGGCGGGAAGGAAACGGATAAATTTTTAAAATTTCCATAATGGCCCGTCTGCATTTGCTTCACCTTTTGGGCCTCGTCCACGCCACGTACTATGCCATACATCGCCGCCATACGGCTTACGCCCACCGCCACCCGGTACTCTGGCACCGCATACGCCGCCAAAATGCCAATAATTAAAACAACTACCAACAGTTCTATAAGGGTAAAGCCACGGCTTACAGAGGAGTAGTTGTTGCCGTCATCCTGGAACGTTGTAGTCCAGGATGACGATGTAAAACAACCTTTTTCTTTACCTCCCAATAACCCACCTAATCGGCCCATACACGCGTTTTTCATTACACCCACCATTTTTGATAAATTTTGCTACAACTCAAAATTTATCAAAAAAAAAAACGAGTCAA
>DJFE01000019.1:190701-196748 GCA_002432025.1 Candidatus Avelusimicrobium stercoris
AAGTGTACCAGCCAACAAACGCCCTTTCCAAACAAAAAGAAAGGGAACCCGCAGCACAGGTTCCCTTCCCGTTAAGCGTTTACACGCTTTTAAAACCGCATCCCGAGCCGCAAAAAGAGCGAGTGGAATTGCAGGTCCTTGTCGCGCCCAAAGTCGGACAGGTGTTTATCGCTAATAAACGCATAGGTGTAGCGGTATTCCAAGCCGGCGAACAAATCGCTGGAAATGTCATACTGCAAACCTAACCCCGCGTAAAAACCCGTACCCCATTTGTCCTTGCTGGAACGGTCGCTTGCCGTGTCGGTGGTGGTCTTCATACGCGCTTGCATCATCCCCCAGCCCATCGGCACATAAACGCGCCAATTATCCCACGCGTTTAAGGTGTAGCGCCCGCCCAAGGCAACAGAGTGCAAGTAGAAGTCCTTATAGTTGCGGGCAACGCCGTCTTTGTTGTGGCTCTTGGTGCCCGGGTGGAGCATCATATAATCAAGCCCCATTGCAAAGTTGGGCGTCATATTCCACAGCATATTCATATTTGCACCGAAGCCGTTTTTGGCGTAGCGGTCTTTGCGGTCGTCTTTATTAAACGTATAAGCCACACCACCCGCCACGGATACTTCCATTTTCCGCTCGTTCACGCGCGCGGCCTTGCTGGGCGTATATTCGTCATACAGCACCGCGTTGGTGGTGGTAGAACCCTTGGAGTTCGTAACCGTTTGCTCCATTACCCCATAGTCCGAAGTACCGCGTTTGTTGGTTTCGGACACTTTATACACATTTGTAGTAGTGGTACTGGCGTTCAGGCTGGGTTCGCCCTTCTTCAAGGACGCTTGGTTCGCTTTTTGCGTGGCCGCGGCACCGGCTTTATGTTGGTAAGCCGCACCGGACGATTTGCCCCCTTGGGCAGAAACGGACGAGGCACCCAATACCAGCGCCAACGCCGCAATTAATACAGTTTTCTTCATTTTTCCCCCTGTAAAATACTGCTGTTTGGTTACTGCTGCTACCCTTTCATTTTAAACAACGCTTCACCCCCGCGCAACCGCAAAAAGGGGTTAGTTTGCATAAAAAAACCCGGGTATCATTCCGGGCCGGATATATTTTTATAGACGCCTTATAACTTCTTTTGCCGAAGCGTTCCCTTGTAGGCATCTTCCCCCCACTCGCCTACATAGGCAAAACCTTTTTCCTCGTAATAGGCGTTAATTTTTTTCGCTCCGGCCTTACAATCCAGCCGTAAATAACACTTTTTATTTTCGCGCGCTTTTACCTCGGCTTTGCGCAGAAATTCAGCCCCTGCGCCCGGCTTATCCACCGCGGCGGCCAAGTTATGCACATACCACGCGGGGACTTTTTCATAATCTTGCCAGCGCGGGTCCTCATCTAGCAAAACGGCCGAGGCCACCAAGCGGGAGTCTTCAAACAAGCCCCACAACTGCCCCCGGCGGGCGGCCTGCTCAAAATACGCTAAATTATAATGGGATAAATAATGCGCGCGGGCCCATTGGTCAATGCCGTTGTTTTCAAACCAAGTTACGCGCTCCTCCACCAGTGCAAAAGCCTGCTTGGCCTGCGCCGGGGATAACTGAATAAAAGTAGTTGCCATATATTTATTATACCTTTTAGTATATATTTGACACATCACTCCCTATATGTTATGATATGAGTGTTCTAGAAAGAGCGGCTTGGCAACAAGCCGCTCTTTCCTTAATAAGGCTCTACAAAAGGAGTAGATATGAGAGACCCCAAAACCATTGAAGAAACCGTAGCCCGCGCCCTTGCCCAGCAAGACGTGGAACTGGTGGATTTAATCATCCAAAACCAAGGCAAAAAGAAACTTTTACAGTTTTTCGTAGATAAAACCGGCGGCGTAACGCTGGACGACTGCGGCGAACTGACCGACAAGATTGATTCCATTTTGGAAATGGAAAACTTGATTGACGGCGCTTACATTTTGGAGGTATCCTCCCCCGGTTTGCAACGCGTACTTAAAAAGCCCGCGCATTTTAAACGCTTCGTCGGCCAACGCGCCAAAGTTGTGCTTAAAATCCCGTTGGAAGGCCGCGGCAGTTTTACGGGCGTTATCGCCTCGGCGGACGACGACCACTTTGTGCTTGTTGACGGAACCAACCAGTTCCGCTTCGCGTACGACAATATCAAGAAGGCCAATCTGGACCCGGTCCTTGAATTTTAACCCCGCCGCGGTATTAAACCGGGCAACTATAAGGAGATTATCAAAATGGAAGGAAGTGCAAAAGATTTAGTTTTAGCGTTGGAAGGTTTGGAAAGAGAAAAAAACATCAAACGCGAAGACATTTTAAAAACGATTGAAGACGCCCTCGTCTCCGCCTTGCGCAAAAACTTGGGCAAAACCGCCCAAATTTCCGCCAAGATTGACGTGGAAAGCGGCTCTATTAAGGCGTTCCAAACCTTAAACGTGGTAGATGTGGTAACCAACCCGGAAATGGAAATTGACGTAGAAGGCGCAAAAAAATATTTAAAGGCCCCCAAAGCCGGCGACGTGGTAACCATTACCTTGGAAGTGGAAGATTTCTCCCGCATTGCGGCGCAAATCGCCAAACAAGTGTTAATCCAAAAGGTCCGCGGTATTGAACGCGACAACTTCTACAAAGAATTTAAACCCCGCGAAGGCGAAGTAATCACGGGTTCCGTGCGCCGCTTCTCCGACCGCGATATCATCGTAGATTTGGGCAAGGTGGAAGCCATTTTGCCGTATTGCGAACAAATCAAAAAGGAACGCTATGTAAACGGCTCCCGCGTAAAAGCCATTATTGCCAAGGTGCTTAACCAAAACGATTTGGCCAACATTGGCGATGACCCGGTTCTCTCCCGCTACAAATCCGCCGCGTTCAAAATGGACAAAGGCCAGCGTGGGCCTTACGTCATTTTGTCCCGCGCCAACGGCAAGTTCTTGGAAGAACTTTTTAAAGTGGAAGTACCCGAAATCAACGAAGGCATTGTGGAAATCAAAAACGTACAGAGAGACCCCGGCTTCCGCGCCAAAGTGATGGTAGCCAGCATTGACAGCAAGATTGACCCTATCGGCACTTGCGTCGGTATGCGTGGCATCCGTATCCGCGCAGTAATGAACGAACTTTCCGGCGAACGCATTGACCTTATCAACTATTCCGACGATATTTCCACCGTTATTATGAACTCTTTGGCCCCGGCCAAGGCTGATTTTGTAAAGATTGAAAGCCTGAGCGAAAAGAAGGCCACCGTTATCGTGCCGGACGACCAGTTGGCTATCGCCATTGGTAAAGATTGGCAGAACATCAAATTAGCCTCCAAACTCACGGGTTGGAACTTGGAAGTAAAGAGCGAATCCCAAAAAGCAAAGGAAGGCAAAGAAGCCACCGCCGCCGTACAGGCCACCTTGGCTGACGTAGAAGGTATCGGCCCCAAAATGGCGGAAGTCTTGCAGAAATCCGGCTTTACGACCGTAGAACAAATCGCCGCGTTGGACGTGGAACACTTGTCCACCGTGCAGGGCATCGGCGAGAAAACGGCCGCAAAAATTATTGAAGGCGCTAAAAAATATTTAGCGGACAAGTCCACGCAGGAGGAAACTAATGACGACAAAGAAAACAACTAATACAGACGAAGAATCCTCCGCAAAGAAGAAAACGGCCACTAAAAAGACGACCGCTAAAAAAGCAACCGCCAAAACGACGGCTGCCAAAAAAACGACGGCTAAAAAAACGACCGCTAAAACTACTGCCACCAAAAAGACGACGGTTAGAAAAACGCACGCCAAAACGACGACCGCTAAAAAAGCGGCCGCAAAACCCGTTGCCGAAGAAGTAAAAGCGGAAACCGTGCAAGCGGCCCCCGTTCAACCCGCGGTGGAAGCGAAACCCGCCCACCAGCCGGAACAAAAACCGACGGTAAAACCGGCCCCGGTTGAAAATACGCCGAAGCCGGCCCCAGTGGCTGCTGCGCCGAAACCCGCGCAAGTAACGGCTGCCCCTAAACCGGCACCCGTGCAACAACCTGCGCCGCAAAACAACCGCCCTGCCCCAGTGCAAAATAGCCGCCCGCAAGGGCAACAGAACGGCAGACAGCAAGGTCCGCAGGGCCAAGGTAACCGTCCGCAAGGACAGAATAGCCGTCCGCAGGACCGCCCGCAGAGCCAAGGTAGCCGCCCGCAGGGCCCGAGACACGGACATCATCATAACGAAGCCCCTGTACAAGCGGCTCCGGCCAACGACCCGAAAGTAATCCGCATTGTCGGTCTGCCCACGGTAAAAGAATTGGCCGAAAAGATGAACATCAAAACGAACGATTTTATCAAAAAGTTAATGATGATGGGCATCTTCGCCACGATTAACCAGCGCTTGGAAAAAGATATGTTGGAACTGATTGTGGACGAGTGCGGCTTTAAGGCGGAACTGGCGGAAGAAGATTTAAGCAAAGAAACCGTCGCTCTTATGGAAACGCCGGACGATCCGGCCTCGTTAAAACCCAGAAGCCCGGTTATCACCATTATGGGCCACGTGGACCACGGTAAGACCAGCCTTTTGGACGCTATCCGCAAGTCCAACGTCGTCGCGGGTGAAGCGGGCGCCATTACGCAGCACATCGGCGCGTACCGCGTAACCACGCCGCGCGGCACCCTGACGTTCTTGGATACCCCCGGGCACGAAGCCTTTACGGCAATGCGTGCGCGTGGGGCGCAGGCCACGGATATCGTGGTACTCGTCGTGTCCGCCACGGACGGCATTATGCCGCAGACCATTGAGGCTATGGAACACGCCAAAGCCGCAGGGGCTCCTATCATTGTGGCAATTAACAAAATTGACCTTCCCGGCGCCAACCCGGACCGCGTCAAGCAGGACTTGGCCGCCCGCGGTTTAGTGCCTGAAGAGTGGCAGGGCAACACCATTTATGTAGAAATTTCGGCTAAAAAACATATCAATATTGATAAACTCTTGGAAATGATTTCCTTGCAGGCCGAAATGATGGAACTCAAAGCCAACCCGGACCGCCCGGGCGTGGGTGTAATTTTGGAAAGTAAACGCGATAACAAACGCGGCGTTGTAGCCACCGTACTCGTACAAAAGGGTACAATGAAGGTCGGCGACCCGTTCCTCGTGGGCACCAACTATGGCCGCATCCGCGCGCTGATTGACGAAAATTCCCAACGCTACCAAAAAATCGGCCCAAGCGTTCCTGCGGAGATTTTAGGTATCAACGGCGAACCGCCGCAGGTAGGCGATACGCTCTACATTATGGAGAGCGAAAAGGAAGCCCGCTACGCCGCCGAAAAGCGCAAACTGGCGCAAAAAGAAGACTCCCAAGCGCACCGCAAACAAGTTTCGTTAATGAACTTGGCGCAAAAGGATGAAAACGGCAACCGCGTCAAAAAGTTGAGCCTTATCTTAAAGGCCGACGTACAGGGCTCCATTGAAGCCATTAAAGACGCGCTGTTACGTATTCCGTCCGACGAAGTGGAACTGGATATTATCCTTTCTGCTCCGGGCAATATTAACGAGTCCGATATTTTGCTTGCTAAGGCCAGCAACGCGGTGGTAATCGGTTTCCACGTGGACGTAGAAAACAAAGCCCACGCCGAAGCCGAACGCGAAGGCATTGAAATCCGCCTTTACACCATTATCTTTGAACTGTTGGAAGATATCAAGGCCGCTATGGAAGGCTTGTTGGAACCCGACGTGGTGGAAACGGTTGTAGGTACGGCCACCATTAAAAAGGTAATGAAACTCAGTTCCGGCTTGATTTCCGGCTCGCTCGTAGATAGCGGTAAAGTAGTCCGCGGCTACGAAGTGCGCGTAAAACGCAACGGCGAAGAAGTGGGCCACGGTAAAATCGGCGGCTTAAAACGCTTCAAGGACGACGTAAAGGAAGTTGAAAAAGGATATGAGTGCGGTATCTTGATTGAGGGCTTCAAGGGCGTAGCCGAAGGCGACGTGATTGAATGCTTCCGCAAAGATAACGTAACGCGCAGAATTAAGATGTAATCTTAATTCAAGCACAAGCCGCGAGTATCATTTAAGCATTGAAGCCCT
>DJFE01000019.1:196876-213821 GCA_002432025.1 Candidatus Avelusimicrobium stercoris
CCCCTTGGCGGGGCTTCTTTATGTTCGCGGATTGTAACGCGCAGAATTAAGATGTAAATCTTAATTCAAGCACAAGCCGCTTAAACGCATTGAAAACCCCAAAGCGTAAGCCGAGGGGTTTTCTTATGCCTAAATTTTCGCACAAACTCTGCTATAATGTAAGTATGAAAAAATTACTCGTTATTTTTACGGCTTTGTTTTCGCTGGCGGCCTGCCACTCGGCCCCCAAAACAGCAGAAAGCCAAGAACCCCAAAACCGCACCTTAATTATTTTTTATGATGCCCAAGTAGGCAAAGAGCCTCTTTTTAAGGCCGCGCAAAAGTACGGCTCGGAAATTATTTACGATTATAAAAACTTAAACGGCGCCGCCCTGCGCGTGCCCGATAACAAAACGCCCGCAAAAGCCATAAAATATTACAAAAAAGTGCCGGGCGTACTGTCCGTGGAAATGGACAAACGGGCTTATTTAATGTAAAAGCCCCCGGCCGGGAACTTTACCCGGGGCTAAATATTTACTAAAATATATCAATGAAGCCTTTTCCTATTATTGTTTCTTCGCCCTCCGGGGCAGGTAAAACTACGATTGTAGATGCGGTCTTAAAGCGCGACAAATCCGTTTCGCGCGTGATTACCGCCACCACCCGTGCGCCCAGAACCGGCGAAAAAGACGGCGTGGACTACCACTTTTGGACGATTAAACAATTTGAGCAGGCCATTAAAAAAGGCCAAATGTTGGAGTGGGCCCAAGTGCATACGCACTATTACGGGATTCCCAAAAAATCGGTGGATGACCTGATGAAGAAAGGCATTTGCCCCATTTTGGTAATTGACGTGCAGGGCGCACGCACCGTAAAAGCCCAATACCCGGATGCGGCCACCGTGTTTATCGTGCCGCCGAGTTTAAAGGAACTTAAAAACCGCATTTTGCGCCGCAACGACAATACGCAGGATATTGAAATCCGCTTGGAAACGGCCAAAAAAGAAATGCAGGAACTGGACCGCTACGACTACGCCTTGCTCAATGACGAACTGGCCGAGGCCGTGGATAAAATGGCCGGAATTGTAGCCGCGGAACAATGCCGCGTATGCAGACAAGATTTAAAAATTAAAAATCTAAAATAAAACTTGCGAGGGATAATATGTCTTTTAAAAACGACAAAGAATTTGATGCCAAACTTATGAACTTTGACGGCGACCGCTACGACGTAGTCGTCTTGGCATCTATGTGGGCCAAAGAACTCAAAAAGAAAGATGAATACAAACATCAGCCCAACGCCGTCGTTATCAAAGTGGCGCTGGACGACATTTTGTCCAACCGCGTTTCCAAAGAAGAAGTTTTAACCGTGAGCAAGAAGAACCTGGAAGCCGAACTCAAAGCCCAGGAAGAAGCCCGCAAAGAAGCGGAACGCAAAGCCAAAGAACCGATGAAACTGTAATATGGCCCAGGATTCGCTGCGCCGCTTGGCAGGAGAATTAAAACGCTTTATTGCCAACCAGGAAGAAGACGAATTTATCTTAACGGCCGCGCCCCAGCGCGCGGCCGCTGTTTTACCGTCTAATCCCGCCCCGCAGACCAACCCCTTGCCAAAAATGCCGGAAGGCGAAACCCTGACTGTGGAATTTACCCGCAAGCCCCAAAGCATTATCCCCCCGGCGGTTGCTGCTCAACCGTCCGCCGAAGCCGCACAGCCGGCCAACACACAAGAAACTTTGCCCGGGAGCCTTATGACCACCGCCGAAAAAACCGCCGCACTAGCAGAACTTGCCGAAACCATTAAAGCCTGCACCCGCTGTCCGCTGGGTTCCTCGCGCTT
Source organism: Candidatus Avelusimicrobium stercoris (assembly GCA_002432025.1). Classification (GTDB taxonomy): domain Bacteria; phylum Elusimicrobiota; class Elusimicrobia; order Elusimicrobiales; family Elusimicrobiaceae; genus Avelusimicrobium; species Avelusimicrobium stercoris. The sequence goes on from DJFE01000019.1 coordinate 198,692, forward strand.
AAACGCAGTACCTGGGGAAGGCAATGTGGACGCCGACCTTATGTTTGTGGGCGAAGGCCCGGGTTTTGACGAAGACCGCCAAGGCCGCCCGTTTGTGGGCCGCGCCGGGCAGTTGTTAGACAAAATGATTGCCGCTATGGGCTTAAAGCGCGAACAGGTTTTCATCGCCAACATTGCCAAATGCCACCCGATGACGGACCCGCTTCACCCCGAAAAGCACGGCAATGACCGCGCGCCAAACGCCGCGGAAATCGCCTGTTGCCGCAAATATATTGAAAAACAAATTTCCATTATCTGCCCCAAATACGTAGTGGCGCTGGGCGGCGTATCGGCCAAGGCGCTTATTTCGGACGCCAAATCCTTAGGGGCCCTGCGCGGCAAATTTTACGATTTGCGTTTAGACAGCGTTCAATTACCCCGTCCCGTCAAAATTTTGGCCACCTTCCACCCCGCCGCCCTGTTGCGCAACCCCGGCTGGAAAAAAGACGCTTGGATTGACCTGCAAATGGTAATGGCCGAACTGGGTTTAAAAGGCGCCGCCAAATAATCCTTTATGTACTGCAAAGTTGTGTTTGACGTACCGCTGGACCGCGATTTTGACTACTTGGTGCCCGATGAACTGGCCGCCAAGGTTGCACCCGGCGTGCGTGTAACGGCTCCGTTTGGCCGCGTGCTGACGGGCGGGATGGTTGTGTCCGTGAGCGAGGTCCGCACCGCGCCCAAGGATATGAAGTTAAAGGAAATCGCCTCGGTAGTGGACGAACGCCCCCTGTTCGGCTCCGACTTATTCCCGCTGACCCGCTTTATGAAGACCCATTGGGGCTGCCCCGTGGGGCAAATCCTTTTTGCACTCGTTCCCCCGCAGCCCTATTTTAAGGTGGATAACGCCCCGGTTTCCGTGCATATTGACATCAAAACGCCCGCTTTTACGCTGACAAAATCCCAGCAAAACGCCTTAAACACCGTCCGGTCGTTCCCGGCCTACGAATTTCACCCGGTGCTCTTTAACGGACCGTCCTATACAGGTAAAACGGAAACCGTTTTGCGCCTGGCTGGCGACGTACTGGCCGGATACGGGCAAACCTTAATCACCGTGCCCGATATTGCGGCGGCGCGGCAGTTCATTGCCGAGGCCGAAGCCCGCTTTGGGGCGAATAATGTATTTTGCTGGCACAGCCGGATGCTGTTATCCAAAAAGAAGAAATACTTTTCCGCCATTTCCAACGGTCTGCCCTGCGTGGTGATTTCCACCCGCTCCGGGGCTTTACTGCCCTTTAAAAACCTGCGCCTGGCCGCCGTATTGGACGAAGGCGACGACAACTATAAGCAAGAGGAAAACAAACCCTACTACCACCTGCGCGATTTATTAATGTTCCGCGCTAAGGCACACGGGGCGGTGCTGGTTTTTGCGTCCGCCACGCCCAGCGTGGAAATGCTGAAAATGGTGCAGGATAAACAGGTTTTGCAAATCCCGTTTACGGAAGCGGTACCCGGGCACAATTTCACGCCCCAAATCAAAATTACCGATAAAAAAGGCGAAAAAAGCCGCTTTTTGTCCGACTTTTTGGTTAGCCAACTGGCTGAAAACCTACAAAAAAAGGAAACCTCTCTTTTAATTTTAAACCGCCGCGGCTACTCCACCGCTTACTATTGTTTAAACTGTGGCGCATACGCCAAGTGTAAGAAATGCGGGGCTATTTTATCGCGCGAAAACACGCCCGAACACGGCGACCGCCTGGTTTGCAAAAAGTGCGGGCATACGGAGACCTTACAGCAGGAGTGCCCCCAATGCCACAACCTGATTTTTAAATCCCGCGGCGGCGGCACGCAAAAAATCGTTACCGAGGTGCAAAAACTCTTTCCCAAGGCAAAACTCCTGCGCTTGGATTCGGACACCTTAAAGACTAAGGCGGGCCAAGGGTTTGAAGCCTTAAACGCCCTAAAAAGCGGCGCGGCGGACATTATTGTCGGCACGCGGCTGGCCTCCGGGGCGTTGCGTGGGGCCAAGGTAACACTAGCCGCCGTATTGGATGCGGAACTGGAACTGGACGGGCCGGATTTCCGCGCGTCCGAAAAGTACGGGCAAATGCTCTTTGGGCTGCGCGGGCATTTATCGGGCGTGGCGGACGGACGCCTGATTATCCAGGCCGCCGACAAAGAAGCCTACGATTATTCCCCCCTCTTGTCGGGCGATTATAACGGCGCCGCCGAAACAGAACTGCTCCTGCGGGAAAGTTTTTCCTATCCGCCCTATACGCGCCTAATTAAGGTGCTGATTAAGGCAAAGGATACGGCCCTTTTAAACGCTGAAACCGCCCAAATCAAGCGTTTGGGCTACAACCGTGCCATAGAGGTCTTGGGGCCCGTGTGGTGCGCCAAAAAGACGGATGTATTAAAAAAGCAATATTTGCTTTTTAAAACGGACGAAGCCCGCTGGCTGGATTTGCTGGCGGTGCTGGATTCCTACGCACCCGCCAAAAAAGTTACAATAAAGGTAGCGGCGGACCCGTACGATTTTTATTAAGGAGGGAATTATGGGATTTTTTGGAAGATTGCCTAGACTTGGTTATTTGCTCCGCTTGTGCATTACCGGCGTGTTTTACGCGCTGGGCGGACTGCTTGTACATATTGGGTTGCCGGGTGAGGGCACCTCGCTCTTTGGCCTGCTTTGTATGTTCTTTGGAAGCGGATTTGTACTTTTGGCGTTTTTGATGTGGTGGTTTGCCACCGTGCGGCGGTTCCACGATATGGATTTATCCGGCTGGTGGTTTATTTTGGCCCTGATTTTTCCGCCCATTATTACGCTGGTGCTGTGTTTGTGGCCGGGCACACGCGGATATAACCGTTTCGGCTCGCCTTGGTATTAACTTTTTTCCGCCCGGCATATTACCGGGCGGTTTTAGTTTGTATATGGTAAAATATAGAGGATAACCCGTTTTTATATTATGGAGAAAACAATGACTTTGGATGAACAAATCAACTTTTTAACGCGCGGCTGCGTGGACGTGGTGTCCAAGGCGGACCTCGCAAAAAAATTAGAAAGCGGCAAAACCTTAAAGGTAAAACTCGGCTGCGACCCGACGTCTGCCGACCTGCACTTGGGGCACAGCGTGGCCCTTTCGCTCTTGCGCAGATTTCAGGATTTAGGCCATAAGGCCGTGCTCGTCATCGGTGATTTTACCGCCGCCGTGGGCGACCCCTCCGGCCGCGACTCTACCCGCCCCGTCTTGCCGCGCGAAAAGATTTTGGAAAACGCCAAAACCTATACCGAACAAGCCTTTAAAGTATTGGACCCGTCCAAGACCGAAATCCGCTTTAACAGCGAGTGGTTAAACCCCTTTGTAACCGGGAAGGATTTGCTCCAAACCTTGCAAAAAGTAACTGTGGCGCAGGTGCTGGAACGCGACGATTTCAAAAAACGTATGGCTTCGGGCAACCCCATCAGCCTTTTGGAAGTGTTATACAGTTTATTCCAAGGGCAGGATTCCGTGGCCTTGCACGCCGATGTGGAACTGGGCGGAACGGACCAGATTTTTAACCTGTTGGTAGGCCGCCAGTTGCAAAAGAACAACGGGCAGGAACCGCAGGTTGCCATTACGGTACCGCTCTTGGTGGGCTTGGACGGCGTGAAAAAAATGTCCAAATCCTACGGCAACTATGTGGGACTAAACGACGAGCCCAACGATATGTTCGGCAAGTTAATGTCTATCCCCGACGAATTAATGCCGATGTATTACGAACTTTTAACGTCCGAAAATATGGACGAAATCAAAGCAATGCACCCGATGGCCGCCAAAAAGAAATTAGCGGGCATTATGGTTACGCGCTTCCACGGTGAGGACGCCGCCAAGGCCGCGCTGGAAAACTTTGAGAAAGTCTTCTCCAAAAAGGAACTCCCCACGGATATGCCCGAATTTAAAGCCGAGGACGGCGCGCTCCTTTCCGCCATTATTTTTGCGGCGGGTGCGGCGCAAAGCAAGAACAAAGCCCGCGGCCTTATTGAACAAGGCGCCGTGCGCTTAAAAGGCGAAAAGGTGCCGCAGGACGGTCCCTTACACTTTGAAGCGGGCGACGTTTTGCAGGTAGGCAAACGCCATTTCTTTAAACTGGTTAAATAATGAAAAAATTCCTCTTGCTTTTAATCTTTTTTTTCTGCCTGGCAATCGGTGGTTGCTGGGCGGTAAAAACTTGCTTTTTAAGCAAGGGGAAATTAGTTGTAGTAACCATTGAACCGGGCGCCAGCGGCTCCGCAGTAGCAAAAACACTTAAAGAAAAGGGCATTATCAAAAGCCAATTTTTCTTTAAACTGATTTTGCGTTTAACCTCTTCCGCGCGCGATTTAAAGGCCGGACGCTTTGACCTGCGGGAAAACACCTCGTCCTTTGAGGTTATCAACTGCATTAAAAGCGGCAAATGCACCCATTATGAAAAAGTAACCGTCTTGGAAGGGTGGAGAAGCGAGGAAATCGCCGAAGCATTGGCCGAGCGCAATATTACGGACCCGCACGCGTTTTTGGATATCGTCCGCCAAAAGGATTTGGAAGGCTACTTATTCCCCTCCACATATTTATTCGCCGAAAACACCCCCGCGCAAAAGGTGGTGGACGAAATGTTGCAGCAGTACCGCAATAACATTTCGCCGCTCTTTAAACAATACAAAACGGACTTAACCGAAAAACAGGTTTTAACGGTGGCCTCTATTGTGGAACGCGAAGCCATTGTGCACGACGAACGCCCTAAAATTGCGGCCGTCTATTTAAACCGCTTCCGCATTGGCAAACGCTTGGAAGCCGACCCGACGGTGCAATACGCGCTGGGATTTAATTTAAAGGAAAACCGCTACTGGAAAAAGGGCCTGACGTATTCGGACCTGCGGACCAAATCCCCCTACAACACCTACCGCAACGCGGGGCTGCCCCCGGGGCCGATTTGTAACCCAAGCAAGGAATCCGTACTGGGCGTGCTCAACCCGCAACCCAACTTTGAAGCGCTCTACTTTGTGGCAGACCACGGCGGGCGGCACGTCTTTTCCCGCACGTTTGACGAACACCGCGCGCACATCCGCCGTATCCGCGGCAAATAATTAGCCTTTACAACTATCCCCCGCAAGTGCTACGATACCCAAAAGGGATACTTTCCCGGGGGAGTGCACTATGCAAAAAGCAAAATTACTCAAAATTTATGTCAGCAGTACGGACACGATTAACCACGTCCCGCTTTACGAAATCATCGCCCAAAAGGCGCAGGAATTTGGATTAGAGGGCGCGACCGCACACCGCGCGATGTTAGGCTTTGGCCCCAGCACTAAGTTGCGCTCGGCGCATTTTTTGGAACTGGTGGAAAAGTACCCGGTACTGATTGAAATGGTGGACGAACCCGCCAAAATTGACAATTTTGCCAAGGCCATTGAACCCGTGCTAAACAGCCAGCCCAAGGGGTGCTTAATGCTGGCGCAAGACATTGAGGTTTTATTTAAAAAGCACGGCACCAAGGTTCAATAGCGGTTCACCGTGTTTTCTGATTAGGTTGTAAGTTCTTGCCGTCATCCTGGAAAGTCGTAGTCCAGGATCTGTCGTTATTAAAAAAGAGGAAAACAACAGATTCCCGAACGCTCCGCGCCGGCAGACACTCGGAAATGACGACTTTATGAAAAAAGAGGTCATCCTGAATTTAGTTCAGGATCTACTGATTGTGTTGTTGTTTGTTGCTATTGAACCTTGACAGCAAACTACCCAAGATGTAGATTCTGAAACAAGTTCAGAATGACCTCTATTTTTATATAGCCTTCCGACACTTTGCCCACAAAAAAATCCCCGATACATAATGTACCGGGGATTTTTTTAACTACTTGTAGAACTATTTGATTTCGCCTTGGGCATTACCGTTAGCAATAGATTTGCACATAGCGGTTGTCGTAGTTGAAGTATCAGTAGCAGTCTCTTTGCACTTGCGGGTAATAGCACCGTTATTAATATTTAATACAATAGCATATTTATTATCACCCGAGGTAATCGCCGTACCTCCATTGGCACGTGTAGCATTTGCGGTGAAAGTAGTCGCCGAAGCAGCCGTAGCCGTTATCACAAAGTTCTTCGTGTTAACCGTAGAAACGGTATCAGAGCCCACACCTGGCAACTGAATATCCAACAGGCTCAAATCCGTCGTATAACTGCCCGTGCTCATTTTATAAATTTCTTCGGCATTGGCCAAGTTACCCAAGAGGGTAATGGCTTCCGTCGCGCGGGATTTTTCCACCGCTTTGGTGTATTGCGGCAACGCCACAGCGGACAGAATCCCGATAATCAACACTACTACCAAGAGTTCAATTAACGTGAAACCTTTCTTCATAATATTCTCCTATTGTCTTTTTTCCGCGCGCCCAAACGCGCTACCTAAATAGTTTAAATATATTTGAAAGCAATTTCAAGTATTTTTTTGCCTTAAAAACCAAAATGCTATAATAAAGTATATGATAGACAGAATCAAACGTTTGGAAACCCTTTTTTTAGAAGAGATTAACACTCTCATCACCAAAATGGCCGCTAATGGCGATTTTGGCGGCTTTGTAACCATTACGGCGGTGCGCCTGTCCAAGGATTTGGCCAACGCTAAGGTGTATTTTTCCGTCTTCGGTTCCCCCGAGGACAGAAGAAAAACGCAAGACGCCCTTTCGCTTTTGCGCAAGGAAATCGGCGCTGACCTGCGCGGACGCTTACACTTAAAACGTATTCCTTCCTTTACGTTTGAATACGACGACACGCCGGAAAAAGCCTCCCGCGTGGAAGCCATTTTTCAAGTAATTGAAAAGGAAAAACAAAATGGAAAATAGAGAAGCGAGCCTGGAAAAAATTTGGCAAGCCGTGCGCGCCGGAAAGAAATTTTTCATCGCCGGGCACTTAAACCCGGACGGGGATTCCTTAGGCAGCACGCTTACGATGACCTCGCTTTTGGAACGCTTGGGCAAAGAGGTATATGCCTACTGCGCGCCCGCTATCGGAAATGATTTAAAATTTCTGCCGGGACTCTCTAAAATCCACGTCGGCGTTCTGCCGGAAAACCCCGATTTTGACACCGTTATTTTACTGGAATGCTCCGACCGCAAACGCGGCGGCGATTTGGAAAGCGTACTCAGCCAAGCCAAAACGCTGATTAACATTGACCACCACTTGGTGAGCGACGATTACGGCGACCTGAATCACATTGATTCCGTGGCTTCCTCCACCGCTGAAATTATTTTCCAATTTTTTGAAGCCTCCGGCGAGGATAATTTGCTCCCTACGCCCGATGAGGCCACCTGCCTCTATACCGGCTTGGTTACCGACACGGGGCGTTTTGTCCACTCCAACACCACCGCCGAAGCCCTGCGCGTGGGCTCCGCCTTGGTAGCCTTGGGGGCGGACGTAAACCAAATCAACCAAGTGATTTACTTTACCAAATCTTACATTGAGTTAAAACTCTTGGGCCGCGCGCTGGAAAAAATGGAAATGCGCTTTGACAATAAGTACAGCCAAATTATTCTTACGCACCACGATTTTGAAGCCTTTGGCGCTACTCCCGCCCAAACGCAGGGGATTGTCAGCCAACCGACGATGATTCCCGGCGTGGAGGTTTCCGCCCTTATTAAAGAGGAGCCGGACAAGGTGTCCGTCAATTTGCGTTCCCGCGGAAGCGTGGACGTGAGCCGTATCGCCCAAACCTTTGGCGGCGGCGGGCACGCGCGGGCCTCGGGCTTTAAAGTTACGGGCAAGAACGTAGCACAAGTGGCCGACGAACTGGCCGAAGTGGTATTAGATGTCGTTAAAAAACTTGCCTGAACCGCAGAAGAGCGGCCTTTTGCTGATTGATAAACCGGCGGATTTTTCTTCGCACGACATTATTGCCGTGTGCCGCCGGGTTTTAAAAACCAAAAAAATCGGCCACAGCGGCACCCTGGACCCAATGGCCACTGGGCTTTTGATTTTGCTTATCGGGCGCGAAGCCACCAAACAACAAACCGCCTTTTTAACCCTTTCCAAAACTTACTGCGCCGTATTAAAACTGGGCACGGAAACCGACACCTGGGACGCACACGGCGACGAGGTAAACCAACTCCCCGTTCCTCCGCTTACCCAAGCGCAAGTGGAAGAAGCCGCAAAAAAACTTTCCGGCCTTATCCGCCAGCCGATTCCGTTTTTCAGCGCCAAAAAAATCGGCGGCGAGCATATGTACGAACTCGCCCGCAAAGGCAAAGAAATGGAACGCCGCTACAACGAAGTTTCCGTGGAGTGGCGCAAAGTTCAACTGACCAAGCCGGACGAAATTGAATTTACCGTACATTGCTCGTGCGGCACTTATGTACGCTCGCTGGGCTTTTTGCTTGCGCAAAAACTGGGTACGACAGGGCATTTAACCGCTTTAAGAAGGCTTGAAATCGGCCCGTACAGCGTGCAAAACGCCTTTGACGGCAACTTGTTAAAGGGCTGTGAAACCGCCGCGCTCTACGCGCACGTGGAGCCCGTAAACGTATGAAACGCAAACATTTTATCACTATCGGCACTTTTGACGGCGTTCACACCGGGCACCGCCATTTGTTCAGCCATTTGGAAACCTTGGCCGCCGGGGCTTTGTTAAAGCCGCTAGCTCTTTATTTTCCGCTCCCCCCCAAAACATTGCTTTCCGAACACCCGGAAATGAGTGTTCTAACCTTGCCCAAAGAAAAAAAGCGGCTCTTGAAAGCGGCGGGGCTACCCGCAGAAGCGCTTGATTTTAAAGTATGCCGGGATATGCCCGCGCAGGATTTTTTTGGGCAGACCTTGCTTGAAAAGTACCAAATGGGCGGGCTCCTTGTCGGACCGGACTTTGCCTTTGGGAAAAACCGCCAAGGCGGGATAGATTTTTTACGCGCGGAGTGCGCCAAATATAAAATCCCCTTTTCTGTGGCGGATTTTTACCGTGCGGGCGGAGAGAAAATTTCCTCCTCGCTTATCCGCAAGGTACTGGCACAGGGAGACATCAGGCTGGCTAATACGCTGTTAGGCCGGCCGTATGAACTTTCCGGCGTGGTGGTAAAGGGCCACAAATTAGGCCGCAAATTGGGCTTTCCTACGGCTAATTTGGATACGGGCATTTACAAGATTTTGCCGCTGGGCGTATTTGCTGTAAAGGTACGCGTAGGGCGCAAACTCTACGACGGATTTTGCAACATCGGCTTCCGCCCGACCGTCAACACGCTGCACACCGTTTTGCCGCTGGTAGAGGTGAATATCTTTGATTTCCGCCAAAGCATTTACGGACGCCAAATAACCATTTGGTTTGCGGACAAACTGCGCGAGGAAACCAAGTTCAGCGGATTAGAAGCATTAGTCAGCCAATTAAAGCAGGACCGCGAGGAAGCCCGCAAAAAACTGCAAGGCTTTTTGGTGCAACAACCAATCTAACAAAAAATACCACAATAAAAATAAAAGTCATTCTGAACTTGTTTCAGAATCTACCTCTTGGGTAGTTGTCGTCATCCTGGAAAGTCAGCCGACGCGGAGCGTTCTAGGATCTGTTGTTATTAAAAAAGGAAAACAACGGATACTGGACAGAAACATTCCAGTATGACTTTCTTAAATAACAACCACTACGTTCCTGAAACCCCGCGGGCCGCCAGTTTAGGATGACCTTTTTTGATAGGGCACGCCCCAGTAAGTTTAAAACCCTGGGATAACTTTTTATTTGCCTTCTTTTCACTCCATTAAAAAACCCCGCGCTTGGCGGGGCTTTTTATTCACTAAAACAACTTATCTTATTCAGCGTCTTCCTCGTTATAATTGCGCACAAAGAGCACAATATACGCCAGCCAAGTGGCCCCGAAAAAGATAAAAAAGCAGTAGGAAAACCACCACAACTTATTAAGCGGGTTGTAATCCGTCATAAGGGAATCCCATAACAGGGAACCCAAAATTACCGCCAAGTACCCCCACACGCACAGCGCCAGGAGTTTTAACAATGAGTCAAACGTGCCGACGATAAAACCCTTTTCGGCATACGGTTTTTTTAAATAAGAAATAATCGCTTGCATAAAACTATTCTATTCTCCCTTTATTAAATTGTCAAGTTATTGCTGCATTGCCGGGTCCGTGGCGTTATAGCCAAAGCCTTGGTCAGAGGCTAATGTCGGGTCCGTAAAGCCGGCTGGGGCGGCGCCGTCTGCGCTATATGCGGGGGTAGCCGCGTTCAGGTCCGCTTCAAAATCGTTGCCGGAAGAAGTAGCCGTTTGCGTGGAATAGGTTTCCGGCATATAGTTGGGGTTATACGCGTCCGGCGCGTTGTTTGCCTGCGGGGTTACGGAATAGGCCTGCGCCAATTCGTCCGGCTCTGGCTGCTGGGCAACCTCTTTCATATAGCGTTTGGCCTTGGTTTGGCGCGCCAAAAGGCCCGCCTTGGTTTCGTTAGCCAAGGTTACTTTTTGCTCTGCGGACATTGTGCGGGCCGGCTTTTCCTGCGCGGCTTTGGCTTGTTGTTCGGCCTGCAAGAGTGCCTGTTTTTTCTGCGCTTCTTCCAGCGCGATTTTTTCCTGCTCGCTTAACGTATCATTTGTGAAAGCGGGGAATTTGGACGTATCCACATAATTTTGCGAAACGGCTACGCCGTCTTTATCAAAATACACTTGCTTGCGCTGTTTTTCAGCCTCGGTTGAGGCGTCAGCGGGCTTGGCGGACGAAACGCCGTAATACACCACTTCCGGCCCCGGGGCAACAGGCGCGGCCTGTTCCGGCGTTAAGCAATATTGCACGCGCTGGCGGGTAGTAGCGTCTTGGTGCGCATCCACGCGGGTTTCGCAAGTGGAAGCGCAAAACGCCGGCAATGCGGCGCTAAAAAGCACAAAAAAAGAAGCGAAGGTTTTTTTCATATTTATCTCCGTACCTTTATGATAGTACATTTTGGGGCGTTTTGCACGAAAATCAGCCCGATTTTTCCCCATACAATTGGGCTGGGTTCAAAATCTACGAAAAACGCCCTCTGCTAATGCAAAGGGCGTAAAAAATGTCACCGGGTGGGCTCGAACCACCGACCTAGCGCTTATGAAACGCTCGCTCTAACCAACTGAGCTACGGTGACGTAAATCTTGTATATTTATTATAACAAAACAAACACCGTTTGCGCAAACTTTTTTATTTTCCCGTCGGAGAAATGCTTAATCCACCATTGAATAAATATTCAGTTTTTCGGGAATTTTGGCGCTTTTGGCGGTGTTAAAATCCTTTTCCGCCAAGTCTGTTTTGCCCATTTTCATATACACGGCCCCGCGCGCGTTGTACACCTCGGCCGCCGGGCGCAGGTTAATCACAGACGTATAATCCCGCACGGCATCTTCGTAGCGGTCCAGCATAAAGTTCACACCGCCACGGCTGAAAAAGATTTCCACCTTGTCCGGCTTTAAACTGGAAGCCAAATTCAGCACGCTTAACGCGTTTTCAAAATCCCCCTTGGCCGCCAAGGTGCTGGCGTAGGCGGTATAAGCGTCCACCTGATAGGGGTTATCTTGCAGGACACGCAAAAAATCCTTTTCTGCCAAGTCGTATTCGCCTAAAAAGAAATACACCGACCCGCGCGAAGCGTATCCCTCCAAGTTATCCGGGTTTAATTTTAACGCTTGCGTATAGGCCTTAATGGCTTTATTCGCGCGGCCGTCTTTAAAATACCCGTCGCCGCGAAGTAAATATTCGCTAGACGTGGGCAGGGTGGTACACGCCGCCACCAGGAAAGGGAACAGGAATAAAAGTTTCTTCATAGTATCCTCCTAGATGCCAAAATTATAGCACATTGGGCCCATTTTTTTCTAGGTACTTATTTTAAAAAAAATAGGTCCAAAGACCCTGTTTTTAGGTCCCTGTAAGTGGTAATCTATTAATATAGAAGACGATTTCCTTTTCATCCAAACCGCAGTAGTCCCAAACCCTGCTACTGCGGTTCCCCTTTTTATATAAGGCAAATGCTATAATAAGTATATGAAAACGCCTAGAATTTCCCTTTTTATTATTGCTAAAAACGAAGAATCAAAAATTGCCAAGTGCATTTTAAGTACGCGCGGACTGGTGAGCGAGGTAATCGTCGTCAATTCCTTATCCAAAGACAAAACTTCCCTCGTCTGCCGCGAACTGGGCGCGCAAGTATATGATCGCGCCTTTGACGGGTTTACCTCGCAAAAGAACTACGCCCTTTCCAAGGTAACGGGCGACTGGGCCCTAAACTTGGACGCGGACGAAACGCTATCGCCCGAACTAAAAGAAGAAATCGCCCAAGCCGTCAAAAACCCGGCCTTTGCGGGTTATGATATCCCCTTTTGCAACTACTTTTTAGGCAAAAAAATGCGTTTTAGCGGCCTAAATAAAGAAACCCACCTGCGCCTGGTCAAAACAGGAAGCGCCAAATATGTGGGCGGACTTGTGCACGAGGGGCTAGATGTTAAGGGCAAAATCGGACGCTTGAAAAACGCCATTAACCACTATTCCTACGACACCATTGAAACCTATTTCCGCAAATTTAACCGCTACACCTCCTTGGCGGCGGAACAAATGTACAAAAACGGCAAACGCTTCTCACTTATTAAAGTAGCGTTTACGCTTCCGTTTGAATTTTTTAAACGCTACATTTTAAAGTTGGGTATCTTTGACGGCGTGCGCGGGCTGTTTTGGGCCGCGTTTTCCACCTTTTATGTGCTGGTTAAAAACGCCAAACTTTGGCAATTACAGGAGCAAAAAGAAAAATGACCGTGTGTTTGCTGGCTTTGCTTATTTTGATAGTGTTTTTATTTTGGCGTTTCCCGGTACTGCGCAAAACGTGGTATCTGCCCTCCAGAAAGGGCTTTGTGGCGTTAATGTATCACCACGTTGGCGTGTTGGACGACCCCGCAGAACAGCAATATCCCTTTACTATGCGCCCGGAAATGTTGGAGCGGCAAATTTTATTTTTAAAATCGCGTGGATATACCTTAGTATCGCTAGACGATGTGCAAACGGCTTACCAGGCGGGCAAATCGCTTATTGAAAAGCCTGTAATGTTCACGTTTGACGACGGCTATGAAGACAATTACACCACGCTATTTCCCCTCTTAAAAAAATACAATGTGCCCGCTCTTATTTTTTTGATTACCGATTATATTGAAAAACGCCCCGGCTATTTGACGTGGGCGCAAATTGACGAAATGCAAAAAAGCGGGCTTGTAACCTTTGGTTCACACACCTGCTCGCACCGCCGCCTGCGCAGTTTATCCGACGAGGAAATTTGGACGGAACTCACGCAAAGCAAGCAAATTTTGGAAGAAAAACTGGGCTGCCCGGTTACGGCGTTGTGTTATCCCTACGGAGCCGGCGGCTTTGACAAGCGCGTCCGTCCGCAGGTGTTTAAGGCCGGATATCTGTTTGATTTCAGCACCAAAAAGGGTGTAAATCCTTGGCCGTGGCGCGGCAAATCCACCTTGCGCCGTGCGTTCCCGCGCGGGGGCGAAACGATGTTTGACTACTATTTGCAAATCACCCGAGGGGAAAGCCGCTTATAATATGCTTTATCTCGCACTCGGGCTCGTTATTCTGGCAGGAATTTTGACGGGGATTGCCTTGTACCGCAAGCCAAATGCACTATTCATATTGGCTTATGAAAAAATCGGCAAGGCGCCCCAAAATTCCCGCTTAAAAAACGAGTGGATAACCGTCAAACAACTTAAAAAAACGCTTTTATGGCTTCGTGCGCACGGGTTTACCCCAATAAACGCAGGAAGATTGACCGCATCAGCCACCAGGCCCCCCAAACCTGTTTTATTGGTATTTATGGGCGGGTACAAATCTTTTCTAACCGATATTTTCCCCTTATTGCAAGACTCCCAAACACCGGCCACATTATTTTTACCTACAAATACCACCGGCACCTATAACAAATGGCAAAACCCGCACCAGGAACCTTGGCAAAATTTACTGACGGAAAAAGATTTAAAAATGCTTGCTAAAAGCGGACTTATTTCCTTTGGCGCACTGGCCCTAAACGGGGAGGATTTATCCGCCTTGCCTACCGACCAGGCCGCCTATTTAGCGCAGGAAAGCGTTTTCCGCCTGCATACGCAACTGGGGTTAAAGGCGGAAGGCTTTGCCTTTTATCCCGCTGAAAAAAAGATAAAAAATATTACGGATATTGCCCCTAAAAACCTGACTGTTTTTATAGATAATCCCGCCACAAACGCTTTAACGCAAAAGGCTGTATTGAACGTGTTTTTCCCCCAAAAGCACCCGTGGAAAACCTTTTGGAACCTGTTTATCCGCCGCTAGTTAATTGCCTAAAAAGTAGTAGTAGGACCGCCCGCCGGAGGTGTCGTTCCAAGCCCCAGTCCTCTCATCTTTACCCGACAAGTTTTGGCAAACCCGGTTGCCAAAGGAATCGTCTTCCCGCGCGGAACAAAGAGTATAATTGGTGTTGTGGTATTTTTCCAGCCAAACATTGCTTTTTTTATCTTCACACTTAAAAGAAACCGACCAAGCCCCCTGATTATCCATAATGTAGCAATACATATCATTGCTGGAAATATGTTTTTCGTCCGTTTTAGTAAACCCAGAGGGCATTGCGATAATTAACCCGTCCAAATTGGCCGCATAGCGGCCCGTTTGCATATAAAAATGCTGCTGTGCCTGGTCCACCGCACGCACAAGGACTTGCATAGTGGCCACTCGGCTAGAAGCCACCGCCACCCGGTACGACGGCAACGCGGCCGCAGCCAAAATACCGATAATAAGAACGACAACTAGGAGTTCTATGAGAGTAAAACCACTGCTAACAACCCAAGCGGTAGATCCTGAAACAAGCTCAGGATGACCTCCTTTTTTTATACTAATGTCATTTCCGAGTGTTGTAGTCGGAAATCTGTCGTTATTTAAAAAAAGCAACGACAAAAACAGATCCCCGACAGAAACCTTCGGGGATGACAAAATAGAGGTATTAACCGTGCGCCCACCCCAAGCAGACGTCATTCCGTAAGGTTTGGCGGCCCGCAGGGTTACGGAATCTCGCCGTTTCGCAACAACAGATTCTGGAACGCTCCGCGCCGGCCGACTTTCCAGAATGACGCCACTAGCACAAGTGGCCGCACGGCTAACATTACTAAATCCTTTCATTTTTTCTC
>DJFE01000019.1:213863-234727 GCA_002432025.1 Candidatus Avelusimicrobium stercoris
CCTTTATATTTGAGCAAAACGGCCTTTTATACGCATTTTTATACGGTAGATACATCCGGATACGACAAGTGCGTTCTCTCTCCAATTTATCAAAAAAAAAAAACGGGTCAAGCCCTTTACAGTAAACAACGGAAAAGCAACGACAAAAACGCCATTTTTCCCAGCACCCTGAATTGCCCCCCTCCGCTAGGTGGCACCCCGTAAGGTTTCTGTACGGGGTCCATTAATAGGTTTCAGGATCTACTGCTTGGGTTGTTAGTTGTTGCTGTCATCCTGGAAAGTCGTAGTCCAGGATCTGTTGTTATGAAAACAAGGAACAGATACTGGACAAAAACCTTCCAGTATGACCTTTATTTCTATAAATATTCAACAACCCAATCGGTAGATCCTGAACTAAATTCAGGATGACTTCTTATTTGAATAACAACATATAAAAACTTTCCGAAATGGCGGCAAAAACAGGATACCCTCATATAAAAAACCGGGCCTTGTAAAAGGTCCGGTCTGGTGTAAAATATAGGGCAGTAATTAACGGCGGTTTTTTAATTGCGAAAAGTTAGGATACAATGTATCCGTAAATTTGTCCATTTCGCCCTGTCCGCCGCGGATTTTCAAATTAACCGACAGCACATATACATCCTTTGTCAAAATTTCGCGCCAATTATCGGGGAATTTAACAAAGTCCTTAAAGGTGGTAATGAGCGGCAAATTCCCGCGCGTTTCCTCAAAGGTGCGCAGGTTTTCTTCGGTATAGAACTGGTGGTCCGGGAAGCGCCACTTTTGTTTGAGTTCCAAGCCCAACTTTTCAAGGGTATCTTCAAAACTTTCCGGGTGCCCCAGCGCGCAGAAGCAAGCCGCCGGCCCTTTAATTGCGTTTAAATCCACCTTTTTGCTTTGGCAAATGTCAAAGTAATATTCCGGCGCGTGAACGCTCTCCAAAATTTCCACCGTATCATTATACAGGCGGATTTCGTCCTTTACATCCTCCAACTGCCGCGGCGAAACCAAATCGCAATGCGTAAGCACAA
The DNA here is from genome assembly GCA_002432025.1 of Candidatus Avelusimicrobium stercoris. GTDB lineage: Bacteria > Elusimicrobiota > Elusimicrobia > Elusimicrobiales > Elusimicrobiaceae > Avelusimicrobium > Avelusimicrobium stercoris. The sequence continues at coordinate 214,892 of DJFE01000019.1, forward strand.
TCAAATTGGCCCGTTTGAGCGCCGTTAAAGGTTCGCGCAAAATGCCATAGGGCAGCAGTTGCTTGTTGCCAAAGGGGTTTTTAGCATCCACCAAAATAATGTTTGCATCTCGGTTTAAGCGGTGGTGCTGCAACCCGTCGTCTAATAAAATAATTTGGCTTTTAAAGCGGCGCAAGGCCTCTTTGGCGGCCTCGGCACGGTTAGAACAAATCACTATCGGCACCTTGTACTGCGCCAATACGCGGCTCATCATAAAGGGTTCATCGCCCGCCATACGCCAATCGGCATCCGGGTTGTCAAACAGCACCACGGGGCCTTCGGTTTTTTGTTGGCGTTTGTAGCCGCGCGAAACAATCGCCACGCGCACGCCCTCTTTGGCCAAGGCCGTGGCGGCCAACAAAACAGCCGTCGTTTTGCCCGTTCCCCCCGCCGTAATATTGCCAATGCACACTACGCGGGAATTGACACTTTCCGCCGTCTTCCAGCCGTTTTCGTACATTGCGCGGTGGAACCACGCCCCCACGCCGTACAATTTGGACGCACTCCACAACAGCCCGCGGCCCAAGGCGTTATCCTGCAAATTCTCTTTTAATTCCTCTAAATTCATAAACTCCCCTAAAAAACAAACTTTTAGATATTTTAGCATTTATCAAGCGCTTACAAAACCGGGCGGGAACCGGGGCCAAAATTAGTATAATGGGTATATATGGAAAATACCCGTTTTAAAAAGACTCCGCTGCATTATATCCAATACCTTGCGCTCAAACTGTTTTGCGTACTGTTTGGGCTGTTACCGTACAAAACCGCCGTTTGGCTGGGCAGAAAGGCCACGGGCTCGGTGCGCTTTGTAATGAAGAAACGCTTTAACCGCTCCGTTTATGATATCCGCCGGGCTTTCCCCAAAATGACGGAAGAAGAAGCCCGCGCCACCGCGCTGGAATCTTGGCGCAATATGGGCGGCATTTTGGCCGAGTTTATTAAACTAACCCAGATGACCCCGGACGAATTTAAAAAGCACAGCCGCATTATCGGCGCGGAAAAAATGCTAAACGCCCAAAACGTAACGGGCGGGATTATCCACATTGGGCACTTTACCAACTGGGAAGCCTTTGGATTAGCCGGTGCCGTCTATGGTGTGGATAAGGCCGTTTTGGCCCAACGCGTGGATAACCCCTATGTAGATGAGGAAACCAACCGCCTGCGCAATATTTTTACGGGCCGCACCTTTTACAGCAACAACGAGGATAAACCCTTTTTTGCCTGTATGCGCTGGCTTAAAAAGAAAAAAATGCTTGGCATTTTGATTGACCAAAACGCCGGGTCCAGCGAAGTATGGGTGCCCTTTATGGGGCGCATAGCGGCGTTCTCGCCGATTACGGCCCTGCTGGCTATTAAAATGCAGGTACCCGTTTTCCCGGTGCGCGTGTGGAGAGAAAAAGACGGAACCATTATGTCCGAGGTAATGGACGCCGTTTATCCCCCCAAAGAATTTAGTATGGAAAATGTCCGCAAGTTTACTAAAACGCTGGTAGGCTATTACGAAGATTGGTTGAAGGCCAACCCGGCCTCTTGGCTGTGGGCGCACAACCGCTGGAAACGCGAAGCCGAGGGCGAGGCGTATTTAAAGGCGCACCCGGAGGAACGCGTATGAGCGGAAAAATCAAAGCCGTTTTTATGGATAGGGACGGCACCATCATCCACGAAAAACCCGGCACTTATTTAAGCGACCCCGCCAAAGTCCGCCCCTACAAAAGCGCGGCCCCGGCTTTATCCCTTTTAAAAAAGCACGGCTTTAAACTTTTTATTGTTTCCAACCAATCGGGCATCGGACGCGGATATTTTACCGAAAAAGAGGTACACAAAGTTCACGCGCGGCTTTTAGAACTGTTAAAACCCGCCAAAATAGAGGAAATCGTCTTCTGCCCGCACGCACCGACCGAAACGTGCGACTGCCGCAAACCCAAGCCCAAATTAGGCCTTTACCTGATTGATAAGTATAACATTGATACCGAACACTCCTATATGATTGGCGACAAAAAGGCCGATGTGGAATTTGGGCACAACATAGGGGTAAAGTCCGTACTGGTTACAACGGCAAACGGCAAAAACCATTTGAAGAAATACCCCGATTTAAAGCCGGAAAAAGTAGCCACCAACCTCTTAAACGCCGCCCGCTTTATTGTGGCGGACGACGGAGCCGATAATGGCAAATAAGTCTTTATGCGCTTTGTTTGCGGCTGCTTTTCTGCTCTGTGCGTGTGCGCATAAGCAGGCAGAGTCCACCTCTCAAAAGGTCATTTCCGCACCGCTAATAGAGAAAATCCAACAACCCGCGCCCGAAAAAGTACCCGCCAAACAAGAGGAACCCGCTACCCCGGCAAAATCCGTTTTATCTGCCGCCGTCCAACCGGAGCAAACACCCGCCACGCAACCCGAAAAAGAGCCCGAAATCACGCCCGAAAACCGCGTGGAGCAGGCACGCAAACAACAAGTTTTATCATCCCCTACGCCCGATAAAAAATCGTTTGAGGACGAGGAATTAATTTCTCTGGACGGCCGCCGGTTAAGTCCGCTTGCCTATAACTCCGTTGCACCCGAAAAGACTTCGGCCGCTTGGAGCGGGGAAGAATTAAAATACGGCCTTTATTACTCGTTTATCAAGGCCGGTACCGCCTATATCAAAAACCGCGGCGTTACCACCGCCAACGGGCGCAAAGCGTACCTCATCCAAACTACGGCCTTTTCCGCCTCGGTTATAGATGCGTTTTTTAAAGTGCGCGACGTAAATTATTCTTGGATTAACGCCGAAAATTTTTATTCGCTTGGTTACACGCAAAGCGTGCGCGAGGGCAACTACAAGCGCGACGAGTGGCTGACCTTTGACTATGATAGTAAAGTCTATTATGGCGAGGTACAAAAGAAGGAAGGCCCGCGCGTGCTGTCGGGCGCGCTTAACCAGCGGGTGCTGGATATGCTTTCCTCGCTCTATTTTGTGCGCGCGCAAACCTTAACCAAAGGGCAGGACATTATTTTTGACATTATCAACCGCGAAAAGCAATACCCCCTTGTCGTAAAAGTATTGGGCAAGGAAACGGTAAAAACCGCGGCGGGCAAATTTGACTGTATTGTAGTAGAACCGCAATTTAGGGGCGAGGGCATCTTTGTCAGCAAGGGCAAAAGTTTAAAGGTCTGGCTGACGGACGACGCCTATAAAATGCCCGTTAAAATGAAAACGGAAGTTTTTATCGGCAGCGTTTCCGCCGAACTACTGGAATACAAACGCAATTAAAGATATAATGGATAAATACAAAGGAGCGTCTAATGACAACCGTACCAACCAAACGCTTAAAGGAAATTTTAAATCATTTTGAAGGACAGGAAATTATCGTGGTGGGCGATATTATGCTTGACCACTTTATCAAGGGCACCGTCAGCCGCATTTCGCCGGAAGCGCCGGTGCCGGTAGTAGATGTAAAAAAGGAATTTTTCGTAGCCGGCGGCGCGGGCAACGTAGCCGTAAACCTGGCGGCCTTGGGCGCCAAGCCCGTGTTGGTGTCCGTCGTAGGGCAGGACCTCGGCGGCGAAATGTTAAAGGGCTTTTTACGCGATAAAAAAGTAAACATTTACGGCGTAACCGAAGACACGGACCGCCCGACCACGCAAAAAATCCGCGTAATGGCCGAGCAGCAGCAAATCGTCCGCTTTGACCGCGAAAGCAAAAAAACTATTTCCCCCGCCGTTTCCAGCCAATGTATGAAGAGTTTTGAACTGGCTATCAAAACGGCCAAGGGCGTTATTTTGTCCGACTATGGCAAGGGGATGCTTTCGGACCACAACATAAAAACCATTGTGGATATGTGCCGCAAGCACAAAATCCCAGTGTGCGTGGACCCCAAAATTGACAACTTTAAAAAGTACAAAAATATTACCTGTATGACCCCCAACACCAAGGAAGCCTGGGAAGGCGCGGGCGACTCCCCCAAAACGGGCGAGGAAGCCATTGAAAAATTGGGCAACAAGATTTTAAAAATGTTGGATGCCGATTCTATTTTAATCACCCGCAGCGCAGACGGTATGAGTTTGTTTGAAAAAGGTAATGAAAAGCCCATTACCATTAAAGCCACCGCGCGCGAAGTGTATGACGTTACGGGTGCGGGCGATACGGTCATTTCCGTTTTTACGTTGGCGTTAGCCGCCGGGGCAAAACTGCCCGAAGCGGCGGTGCTGGCCAACTACGCGGCGGGGATTGTGGTGGAAAAATCCGGCACGGCCACCGCTACGCGTGAAGAAATTGAAGGAGTTTTAAAATGAGTGATGTGTTAATCGCTATTCCGGCGCGCTACGGGTCTTCCCGTCTGCCGGGCAAAATGCTTAAATTATTAGCCGGAAAGCCGGTTATCCAGCACGTTTATGAAGCGTGCGTAAAGGCTAACGTGGGCGACGTAATTATCGCCACGGAATCCCCCCTGGTGGTGGAAGCCGTAGCCAAATTTGGCGCGACAGCCGTTTTAACCAGCGACCAATGCCAAAGCGGCACGGACCGCATTTACGAGGCCGCCCAAAACCGTCCCGAAAAATTTATTATTAACGTACAAGGGGATGAGCCCTTTATCAAGGCGGAAACGGTGTTTGCCGTGGCCGAACTGTTAAAGACCGACCCGACCTGCGACATTTCCACCGCCGTTACAGCCACCTTGGACGAGGACAAAATCAATAACCCCAACTGCGTAAAGGCCGTTATCGCCAAGGACGGCCGCGCGCTGTATTTTTCGCGCTCCTGCGTGCCGTATAAACGGGAACTGACCGAAGAAAACAAGAAGGTTCCCTATTGGCAGCATTGCGGCATTTACGGCTACCGCCGCGAAGCCTTAAAACGCTTTGTAGAACTGCCGATGAGCCCGCTGGAACAGTTGGAAAGATTGGAGCAACTGCGCGCCTTGGAAGACGGGATGACCATCAAATGCGCGGTAATCAGTTCCGCAGGCCCGGCGATTGACACGGCGCAAGATCTGGAAGCCGCCGAAAAGTATTTTAACGAACACAAATAACAGGACTCCCGCCTCCCGGCGGGAGTTTTTCTGTAAGTAACACCCGTTTTATTTTTATTTAAGGAGTCGTTTTATTATGTCTAAATTTATCATCATCACCGGCGGCGTGGTTAGTTCGCTGGGCAAAGGGATTTCCGGCGCGAGTATCGGCAAACTCTTGCAGTTAAACGGCCTTACCGTCAATATGATTAAGTGCGACCCGTATATTAATGTGGACCCGGGCACGATGAGCCCGTACCAGCACGGCGAAGTGTTTGTAACCACGGACGGGGCGGAAGCGGACCTTGATTTAGGCCACTACGAACGCTTTTTGGACGTGAATATGACCCGCGCCAACACCAACACCGCGGGCAGTATTTACCAAACTGTTATTGACAAGGAACGCCGCGGCGAATATTTAGGCGCCACCGTACAGGTCATCCCGCACATTACCAACGAAATCAAACGCCGCTTTACCGCGTTTGAAAATGAGTGCGACGTTTCCATTATTGAAATCGGCGGCACCGTGGGCGATATTGAATCCCTGCCGTTTTTGGAAGCCGCCCGCCAACTGCGCTTGGAAAAGGGCCCACAGAACGTCATTTGCGTACACGTTACGCTCATCCCCTATATTGCCGTGGCACAGGAACTGAAAACCAAGCCCACGCAGCACTCCGTCAACAAACTGCGCGAAGTGGGTATTGAGCCCAGTATGCTCATTTGCCGCACGGAAAAGCCGTTAAGCCAGCACCTAAAAGAAAAATTATCCCTCTTTTGCAGCGTGCCCGCGCAGGCGGTTATTGAGTGCGCCGATGCAAAATCTATTTACCACGTGCCGGAAATGTTCTACAAGCAGGACGTGGATAAGCAAATTATATCCCTCTTGGGCTTAAAACCCACGAAAGAAATTGACCCCAAATGGTTTGAATTTTTTGATAAGGCACTCAACCCCAGCAAGTCGGTTAAAATTGCCATTGCAGGTAAATATGCCGAGTTCCAAGAGGCGTACAAGTCCGTACACGAGGCCTTAAAGCACGCCGGGATGAACAACGACGCCAAGGTGGAAGTGGTTTACATCAACACCGAAAAAGACAATGTGGAAGAAAAATTAAAAACGGTGGACGGCATTTTAATTCCGGGCGGCTTTGGCGGACGCGGCATTGAGGGTAAAATCGCCACTATCAAATACGCACGCGAACACAAGGTTCCGCTCTTGGGCATTTGCCTGGGTATGCAATGCGTGGTGATTGAAGCCGCGCGCAACCTGTGCGGCCTGCACGACGCCAATTCCACCGAATTTGACCCCACCACGCAGGACCCGGTGGTAGATTTAACCCCCCAGCAGAAAAACGTGGTTTACAAGGGTGGAACGATGCGCCTGGGCAACTACACCGCGGACTTAAAGGAAGGCTCGTTGGCGCGCCGTTTATACGGCAAGGACCGCATTGTGGAACGCCACCGCCACCGCTACGAGTTTAACCCGGCGTATGTAAAGCAGTTGGCTGATGCGGGGTTAACCGTGTCCGGCTGGCACGAAGGGGTGCTGCCCGAAATTGTGGAACGACAAGACCACCCGTATTTTATTGCGGGCCAATTCCACCCGGAATTTGGCTCCCGCCCCTTGCGCCCGCATCCGCTGTTTGACGGGCTAATCAAGGCCAGTTTAAAAAATAAAGAAAACAAAAATAAATAGCAGTAGCAGAAAAACACCCTTCGGATAAAACCGAGGGGTGTTTTTAATCTATTCTATACGCTACTTGGGTTCCTTCGCTGTTTGTACGATGATAGTTATCCTTACCCGAAATATTGGAACAAATTCTTTTCCCCACCTCATCATCAATATTGGCCCAACACTCAAAAAAATTGTTTTGGTAGTATTTTTCTAAACCTAAATCTCTAACATTATCCTGACACCGAAAGGACATTCTGGGCGCCAAGTGTGAAAAAAGAGTGCAAGTCGTTGTTTTATTACTGATAACAGTGGCACTGTTTTTGGTAAATCCGGCAGGCATAGCAATAACAAGAGAATCAAAATTACTGGCATAGCGGCCCGTTTGCATATAAAAATGCTGTTGCGCTTGGTCCACAGCGCGCACAAGGGCATACATTGTGGATACGCGGCTGGTCCCCACCGCCACGCGGTACGACGGCAAAGCCGCCGCGGCTAATATGCCAATAATGAGAACGACAACTAGGAGTTCTATTAAAGTAAATCCACGGCTAACAACCAAAGTGGTAGATCCTGAAACAAGTTCAGGATGACCTCCTTTTTTTATAATAATGTCTTTTCCGAGTGTGGAGCGGCCCACTAGGAACGCGGTCCGCGGGGTGTTGTCATCCCGTAGTGTCTTTATACGGGATCTGTCGTTGCCGTTGTGGTTGTCATCCCCGAAGGTCGTAGTCGGGGATCTGTTGTTGTCATTTTCTTTTTTAAATAACGACAGATTCCCGACTAAAACTCTCGGGAATGACAAAATAGAGGTATTTACCGTGCGGCCACTTATACTAGTAGCGTCATTCTGGAAAGTTGTAGTCCAGAATCTGTTGTTGCGAAACGGCGAGATTCCGTACAGAAACCCTACGGAATGACGTCTGCTTGGGGTGGCCGCACGGCAACTAGTAATAAATCCTTTCATTTTTTCTCCTTATTAAAGCCTTTATATTTGAGCAAAACAACCTTTTATACGAGTTTTTATACAGCGGATACATCCGGGTACGGAAAGTGTGTTCTCTCTCTAATTTATCAAAAAAAAAAAACGGGTCAAGCCCTTTACAATAAACAGCCAAAAAGGCAACGACAAAAACGACAGATCCCAGAACCCTGCGGGCCGCCAAACACTCCGGGATGACAGAAAAAAACACAACAAAATAATGCTGTCATAAAATAAAAGTCATCCTGAATTTATTTCAGGATCTACTGCTTGGGTAGTTGGTTGTTTCTGTTGTTTTTAACAACCCATAAGGTAGATTCTGAAACAAGTTCAGAATGACCTACTTATTTGATAACGACATAAATATGATGTGGTTTTCGCTCTTTTTTGTGAAAAAAAATGGTCAAGTTACGGTAGAACTTCAAAGGTAAGGCTGGCCGTTTCGCCAAGACAGGAAACCGAAAGAGCGTGTTTTCCGGCTTGCAATGGCCACCAGTTTTGGCAGGACGAACCCGGGTGTTTTTTCCCGTCCAAAACCCAGGTACATTTGTCTTCGGCACACTCTGCCGCCCACTTAACGGCTTGGGAAGCAAGCGGCACAGAAGGGTCTATCTTAAAAACATCCTTGTCTGTGGGCGAAACAATTTTTAAGCGCGTAGAAACCGCCTTGTGCCGCCCCGAACAAATACCGGGCAAGTGTGCCCGGTCAAAGGCGCTTTCCTGCGTGTGCGGGCAGTTTTCCCCGGCCAACAGGCCGCTATCCAAACAAGTTTGTGCGCGCACGATACCCTCGGGCACAGAAGACGGCCCGGAGGGATATTTGTCTTGCAAATAAACGGCCAAATCGTGCAAAATCGGCCCCGCCCCCGTAATGCCGGACACCTTTTGCATAGAGGTTGCGTTAAAATTTCCCACCCATACGCCCACCGTCCAGCGCGCGGTATAGCCAATGGCAAAATTATCTTTATAATCCTTGGACGTGCCCGTCTTGGCCGCAAACGGGAAGGGCAAAGAAAGCGGCGAATTAAGCCCAAACGCAGGCGCGCGGGCATTATTATCCGCCAAAATATCCGTAACCAAATAGGCCGCCTGCGGGGTAAGCACACGCGCTTCCCGGCCCGGGGCGCGTATAATAGGGTTTGTGGCAAACAAAACAGGCTTATAAACTCCCCCGCGTGCAAGCGCGGCATAGGCGTTTGTCAGGTCCAACAGGCGCACCTCGCCATTGCCTAATGCCAGCCCCAAGCCGTAAAAATCAGCGGGTTTGGTTAAAGAGGTAAACCCCGCCCGGCGCAAAAGAGCCAATAAATTAAACGTGCCGGAAAGTTCCGCTGCCTTTACCGCCGGGATATTGTACGAACACGCCAACGCGCGGCGGGCAGATACCCAGCCGTGGTAGTTTTCGTCATAGTTCCGGGGGCGGAATCCCCCCTCAAAAAATGTGTCCTCATCCAAAATCAAACTGGCCGGAGTAAGGCTTCCCCGCTCAAAGGCCAGCCCATATACAAAGGGTTTTAAGGCCGAACCCGGCTGGCGCAAGGCGCGCGCACCGTCCACCTGCCCGCTGTTTTGGGAATTGTAAAAATCAGCCGACCCCACATAAGCAAGCACCGCCCCGGTGGCATTTTCCAGCACTACCACCGCCCCGTTGGTTACGTTTTGCTCCGACAAGTGCAAAATATAATTTTTTACTACGCCCTCGGCATATAATTGCAAATCTTTATCTAAGGTAGAGGAAACTTCCTGCGAATCAGGCGGCAAAAGGGGCTCCAACAATCGCGTAAAGTGCGGTGCGTCAAACGGGCGGGCGGTAGAACGCAGTTCCAACTGCTCGCTCACGGCCAGAGCGTACATTTCCTTATCAATAAACCCGTTATCCAGCATTTTTTTCAGCACCCAATCGCGCCGTTTGAGTGCGCGGGAGAAATGTTTAAGCGGATTATAATAAGTGGGTGATTTGGCAAGTCCCGCCAAAAATGCGGACTGCGACAAGGACAAATCCGCCGCCTGCGTATTAAAATAGAAACGGCTGGCGGCTTCCACCCCTTGCGTTAAATTGCCCAGTTCCAAGAGGTTAAAATATTCCTCCAAAATTTCCTCTTTGGTCATCTGGCGCTCTATTTTTAGCGCACTAAACGCCTCGCGCGTTTTGCCCCAAAAGGTTTTGGGGCGGGGCTCCACCACGCGGGCCAGTTGCTGGGTAATGGTGGATGCGCCGGAAACGACTTCGCCCGCAGACGTGTTTTGCCACGCGGCACGCAAAATAGCCGCCACATCCACCCCGGAGTGCGTAAAAAAGCGTTTGTCCTCGGCGGCCACGGCGGCGGCTATCAGCCAAGGCGAAACCTCGTTTAACGAAACGGGCAAATAATAGGTATTACGGGCCGACAAAAAACCGCGGATGGGCGCACCGTAGCGGTCGTAGATTTGTTTGGACGGCAACAAAAATGCTTCTTCCCCACCCACCAGGCAGGGAAGAAGCACTAAACTTAAAAGTACCGCCAAACACTTTTTCATTATTTAATGATAAGCGTTTCGGTGGCGTTGCGGCCAAAGACGGACGGCTCATACATTTGGCTGGCCCACAGGCACGGATAGGCAAATGTGCCCGGCACCGAAGCAGACACCAAGTAAGAATAGGTGTGCGTGCCGGCGGGCAGATAATCGGCAAACGCGGCCAAGCGGTCGTCGTATTTTTCGCTCCGCTCAAAACCGTTATAATAGTCGCCGTTATCCCCGGCTAATACGGCACCCTGCGCGGCGGATTCGGTCGCCAGCGAGGTGTTTACAATTTCAAACCCGGCCGGGATAAAATCCTCCACCACCACAAAGTTGCGCGCCGTGGCGTTTTTGACCGTTAAGGTGATTTTGTAGCGTTCGCCCGCCACAATTTCGCTCACGGGTTTACCGTCCAAGGTGGTAATCGCACGGGAAACCGTAAAGCCGCCGTCCACCGGTTTATCATAGCGGCGCGGCTCATACACTTGGCCCAAGGTATAATAGAGCGTCCCGGCCCCCTCTTTGGCAAATTTCAAGCGGGCTTCGCCCTTGTTGCCATATACCTCGTCAAACGGTACGGAAGCGGTTTTGCTGTCCACACTGCGGCCCTTAAAGGTATTTTGGAGCAAGGTTTTCCCGGCCAGTTTGACGGACGCTTCAAAGTCCGGCGTTACGCTTTCCTGCGCTTGGTAATAGGTGTTTAACGCCTTAAATACGGCGGCGTTTACACTCGTGTTATTCCAATGGCCTTCGGCGTTTAACTGCGTAAGCAGCCAATGCGCCGTTTGGAACGCTTGTTCAAACGGATATTGCGCGTATAACAGCGCATCCAGCGCAAGAGCCGTACCCTTGGTGTTATCCATATGAAGCCAAGGCATTTCCTGTGGTACGTCAAAATAAGCCGATTCGGGCGTAAAGACGATGCGGTTCAACAAGCGTTGGCCCAAGGCGTTTTTAATGGTTTTAGAGCGGCCCGAAGCCTGCGCGGCCTTTAACAAATACGCTTGCGCCGGAAGCGGCAACGAATCCGCCTTGGCATAGAGCGTATTAAAAGCGCTTTGCACGTTTCTGCCGTACAAGGCCAGCACATACGCGGCGTAAGCGCGCGCGGTGTCGGTTTCCAAGGAAGAATAGCGGTAGGCGCGGGTAGTCTTGGCGTAAAAAGCCGTTTCTAACCACGAGACAGCCTTATCTAATGCCTTGGTTTGCACCCGATAGCCCGCCTTTTTGGCCAAATAGTTTACTTTCAGCGCGTAGGCCGTTACGTACGGGTCAGGCAAAGAAGTATTCTTCCAGTAGCCAAGGCCACCAGAAGCGTATTGGTATTCGGGCAACAAGTCCAAAATTTCCTGCACCTGCTTTTTATACTGCGCGGTATCGCCCAGTTTAAAATCTTCCACCAACTTCGCCCCCGCAATAACGGGTAACGCCTTGGACATTTTTTGCTCCAAACAATCGTACGGATAAGTGAGCAAATAGACCATAGAACCCTTTAAGTTTAAAAGTGCCGTGGAAGCGAGCGAGAGGGTAATTTCGTTATCCGCCGCTTCGTTTAAGTTGCCCGGCTTGTCTAACAATTCTTCCTGTTCTCCCTTCGTAGCCGCATAGACGGAAAGAGTCTGCTTCTTTTCCACCGGGGAAACCGTAAATTTAGAAAGTACGCCGTCCTGCGCTTTTCGCCCCTTTACGCTAAACGCTACGCGCGCTTCGCCGTTTTCCACGGCTTCGCACCCCCAGGCCACTTCCTGTGCTTTGCCCAAGGGCACCGTTACGGTTTTGGTGTCCGGGCCGGATAAGGTTACAGCGCCTTCGGCGCGGGCGGTTACGGTCAGTTCGCCTTTTTTATCCTCGTAGTTATACACCACGGCCCCGCAGGAGAACTTATCCCCCTTGCGCGCAAAACGCGGCAGGTTGGGTGTAACCATAACGGGTTTAGACACTTGGATAGACGCTTCTGCCGAGCCGAACTCGTCCGCCGTCAGGGCTACAGCCATTATGCGGAATTTGGTCAGGTTGTCAGGCAGTTTAAATTTCACTTCCGTGCGGCCTTTTTTATCGGTGGTTACCACCGCATTAAAATACGGCGTAAACGCAAAGTTTGTGCGCAAATCTACCCCGCCCAACTTGCTGGCGGCATAGTTTGCCCCGCCGCCCCCGCGGTTTTCGCCTTTTTCGCCAAAGTTACGCTGACCCACCACATACACGCGGTTATCCATCGTAAATACAGACACCGGGCGGGAACCGTAATATTGGTTAAACAAATCCGGCGTCTGGTAATTCGTCAGCGCCAAAACGCCCTCATCCACCACCATAACGGCTACTTCCGCCGGGGTATTCTTCAAATGCGGCTTGGCCGTCAGTTTGAGCGTTACCTCTTCGCCCGGCTGGTAGCGGGTTTTGTCGGTTTTGATAACGGGCGTAATCTTTTTGGAATCGGGCAGGACCGTCAAATTGACATATCCCACCTTGCCTTGCGGTTTGCCCAAATCAAGCCCCTTGTCGTTCACGGGATCCGCACTCCGTCCGCGCACCAAGGTTACGCCAACATATACGTTAGGCAGGTAATTGGGCTTTACCGGTACTTCCACATAGTCCGCCCCGCCCTTAACAGGCGTAATCCACGCGTCCAAAATGCCCTCGCGTTCTACTGTTACCAACGCCAAGGCGTTTTCATACGGGGATTCTACGGCAATGCGGGCCGTTTTGCCCGGCTTGTAGGAATTTTTGTCCTGTTTCAACACCAACAGGTCATCATCCGTCCTTTGCCAATAAGCCTGGCCCTTGCCATATACCATTATATTAAAGCCACCCAATACGGTGCGGCCCGAGGAGTCCTTGCTCGTAAGCGTTACAAAATAGTTTCCGGCTTCCGTCGGTTTAAAGGACAAGCGTCCGCCGTCCGTGCCGACTTGCAACGTTTGGCTGGGCAAATTGGTTACCTTCTTTTCACTTACCCACTCCAAGCGGCCCGAAAGCCCGGCCTTGCGCACGCTGAACCATTGTTCCTTGCGGATATCCGCCGTAACCGTGGCCGAGGTCCGCACGCCCTTAGGCGTTACCGCCAACAAATCCGCCTGAACCGTATCGCCCAGTTCCACGCGGTCCGTTACCAGTTTGGCCCCCAAGTAAAAGGAAGCGGGGTGAACAAGCACATCGGCGCGGGCAAACAAATCCTGCCGCGCGGGCGACTGCACGCCCAGTTCGGCATATACCGTTACCGGGAAGTCCACCTTCGGCAAGCGGGCAGAAAAATTCAGGGCTCCTTTATCGTCCAAATTACCCGTGGAGTCCAGCAGCAGTTTGCCGTCCTCTTTGTATTCGTCCTCACGCAGGAAATACGGCGTAAAGGTGTAGCCCTCAAAACCTTTGGGCTCAAACCAAGCGCGCATCCGGCGCAGGTTCCAGTTGGCCTTGGCGCCCGCCAATGGGGAGCCAAAGTTGTACTGGGCAGAGGCTAAAAATTGGGCCGTATCTCCCGAGAAATAAGAATCTTGCTCCGGGCGGAGATTTACCTTAAAGTCCGCCTGTTTGACGGCCTCCACCTGGAAACTGTAATACGCACTGGAAACATCTTGTTGCCCCTTTATTTGCGGGGTAAAGGAAATATCCCAAGAACCCGTATAGGCCGTTTTGGGAATATCAAATTTCAGGTCAAAGGTGCCCATTTGCGAGGAAAGGGTAACCTCTTTATTTAGCACCTCTTCACCGCGTGCGTCGTTAATGCGCACCTTTCCGCGCACCGCCTGCGACAATCCCCACGCACTGCCCTTTAATTGGCGCACGACGCCTTTTAAATACAAGGTTTCGCCGGGGCGGTAAATGCCACGGTCCGTAAACAGCACAGAGCGCACCGCTTCGGGCTGGGGATTGTAATCGTAATTTAAATTAAAGCGCCACGGTTCAAGGCCGTCGTTCCAAGCACTGCTGACGACCGCATCGCCGCCCGCGCTGGATACAAACGCATACACCACGGGTTGCCCCCACTCGGAGGCAACGTCCAAATTCTTCCAGCCGGGTGCGCGGACAAGGCCGTCCTGGTCGGTACTGCCCGTCCACAAGATTTTGTTGTCTTTGCCACGCAGTTCCACCGCCAAATTAGGCATTGGTTCGCCCGTTTGGAGAGAGGTAGCCCAAAGCAAAATATTTTCGGGCGATGTCTTTAACGTTACCCCCACATCGGTAATATTATCGGTGGAGGACACCCAGCAGCCGTCTTTGCGGTTTTTGTCTTGGAGTTTTACTTGGCTGAAAACAATACTGTCCTTGGCCGTGGGATTAAACTTATTTAAGTCAATAAAGGTTTTAACCGTGCGGTCCTTTACGTCTTTAAAGGTATAAGTGCCGTCAAAGGTGGCGGACGTAAGCGGCTTTTTGGCGCAGTATCCTGCGGAAACCGTATCAAACGGAATAAAATTTTCTTTATTAAAACGTGCCCCGCGCACAGGCAGAGAGGGCGTATTCATTAAATCAATGGGCAAGCGCGGGCTTAAATAACTTTCCAGTACGCCAAGGCCGCCCGAAAAGTCCGCCGTCGGGCAATAGCCGGAGTTGGTTATTTTAAAGGTTTTATCTTCACCCAAGGTATTGCCATAAATATCGCGCAGGTTTTTATTTAAAGTTACGGTAACGGTTTGACCGGGCTTCAAATTAAGGAAGGCAAAGGGCGTGCGGAAATAGGCTGCGCCCGTTTTATTATCCACCACGTCATAGCCCAGCGCATCGCCTTCCTGCTCGGAAAGTTTGCGCACGGCAGAGGCGGGTTCCACGGTGGCCGCGGCGGCAAGTTCCTTCAAGCGGACCGGGGTAGAAAAATCCACCGTCGGCGTATAGGGCAAGCAACCGTCATTAACTTGGTTTAAAACCGTTAAATTAGGATAGGTATAGAAAGTAGTGTTATAATCCTTTTCCATCCCCTGCGTACCCGTAGGCGCGGGCAATCCCGCCTTTAACGTAAGGGTATAGCGGGTACCTTTTTCCAAGGCGGACAACGGGCTGATAACCGCAATATTTTGTTTGTTATAGTAAGAAAAATCTTTATCGTATTCCAGTTGGCTAATCGGGCGGACAATCAGCGGGACGGTTTTGGTAACATTCGGGCGTTTGGCGGAGGATAAACCCAAACGCTGGCTGAAAGTAGCCTCGGCCGGGACCGTATAGGAAAGTTGAACATATTTAGAAAGTTCGTCCATTTTTACCGGGCGGGTAAATACTACATATAAGGTGGGATTTAGGCTAATCCAATGTTCATCCTTGCGGGGCTGAACGAAATTCACCTCGGGCACCGGGGTAGTAAAGCGGAACGTATAATTTTGCGCCAAGGCCTTGCCGCTGACGGCGGATTTAAAACCCGCGGGAACGGTTACGGTATAAGCGGTGGCTTCGGGCCAGTTTTCGGCCGGTTCAAAAATCACCGTTTGCGTGCCGCTATACCGGCAGGAGCCCTTGATTTTGGGCGAAATGGTAATCGGGCAGTTAGACGAGGAAAACTCCGTCTTTTCCCCCAGCGCGGCTACGGGCTGGTTAAATGAAACGGAAACGGAATAACGTCCCCCCGCATAGAGTTTCCCCTTAGGGGAAGCCGACAAAACTTTTAGGGCCGGGGCAGCTGCCAAAGAAGAAAGCGCAGTCCCCGCCACCAACGCCGCCGCCAAAACGGCGCGCAAGATAAAACGGTTTTTCATAAAAATCCTCCTTACTATCTTTGTATTGTACCATTAATAACCTATAAGCGCCACTACCTAACTATTTTTATATTTGGTAAAATATATATAAGAAAAGCACCCAACCAAATGGGGGCTTTTTTTACGCTTTAAGGAGTTTTAGTAAATGGCAAAGGCAGTATCTATTCACGAAAAAAATCCCTTTAAAGGGCGCACTTTGGCGCAATTATTGGTTAAATTTTCCGCCCCGGCGGTGGCCGGGATGTTTGTAAACGCGTTGTACAACATTATTTCCCGTATTTATGTAGGGCAGGATGTGGGCGCGAACGGGCTCGCCGGGATTACGATTTTGTTCCCCCTAGGGCTTTTGTATATGGGGTTCAGTGCGCTTATCGGCGTGGGCGCAAATTCCCTTTTTTCTATCCGCTTGGGCGAAAAGAAAGAAGAAGAAGCCCAGCGCATTTTGGGCAACGCTTTTATATTGCTTATTTTAGTGGCCGGGGTACTAACGGTAGGCAGTTACCTGTTTTTAGACCCGGTGCTTACCTTTTTGGGTGCAGATAGCGAAGTATTGCCCTTTGCACGCGATTATGCGTGGGTGGTCCTTCCCGGGTACTTTTTATTTGCTATCGGCGTAGGTATGAACAATTTTATCCGCTCGTCCGGCCATCCTAAAACCGCTATGTGCACGCAACTCATCGGCGCGTTTATCAACTTGGTATTGGGCCCGGTATTTATTTTTATGCTCCATTGGGGCATTAAAGGGGCGGCGGCGGCCACAGTCTGCGGGCAGGTGGTTTCCTTTATTTGGATTTTACTGTTCTTTACCGGGCAGCGCAGTTTCTACCGGTTGCGCTGGAAGTTCTTTCGCCTGCGGACCGATATTGTATGGGGCTGTATGGCGATTGGATTCTCACAATTTGCCTTTCAGTTGGCCTCGGGCCTGCTCAATGTTATTTTAAATCACGCTCTGTTAAAGTATGGCGGAAACATAGCGATTTCCGCCGCGGGCATTGCGGTCAGTGTGAATACTGTTATTTTACTGCCCTTGGTCGGCATTTCCCAAGGAGCCCAGCCGCTCATCGGCTACAACCACGGCGCACGCAAGTACGCCACGGCTATCCAAACGCTCAAAATGGCTATCCGCTGGGGTATGGTGGTTACAACTACTGGGTTTATTTTAACCGAAGTCTTTGCCCGCCCGATTGCGGCGGTGTTTAACGCACAGGATTTAGCCTTGGTGGATATGGCGTCTAGGGCGATACGGCTGTTTAATTTGCTGTTGGCTATTGTGCCTTTGCAAATGATGACGACAAGTTTCTTCCAAGCCATTAACCAACCGTTAAAGGCGGCGTTTTTGAGTTTGTCGCGCCAAGTGCTTTTTTTAATCCCCTTGGTGCTGATTTTGCCGACGTTTTTAGGCCTTACGGGCGTGTTTTTGGCGCCTGCGTGTGCCGATGTTATTTCCACATTTATTGCCGTAAAAATGCTCAAAGCGTTTTTTGATAAGCACGGGCAAAACTTCTTTTTCAGCAAAAAACACGCCCCGTCCTTCTAGGCCTTGCAGGCCGCGGATTGCAGGCGGCCAAATACGCGGAGATGACGGCAAACAATATTCTATTAAGGGTCATTCTGAACTGGTGGCCCGCAGGGTTTTCAGAATCTACTGATTGTGTTGTTAGTCGTTGTCGTCATCCTGGAAAGGCGTAGTCCAGGATCTGTCGTTATTAAAACAGAGGAAAACAACAAATACAGGAACGCTCCGCGTCGGCAAACCTTCAAGTATGACCTTTTAGATAACAACCACTACCCAAAAGGTAGATCCTGAAATAAATTCAGGATGACCTCCTTATTTAATAACAACAAACCCTAGAACCCGATCAGGCCGCACCCTAGCAGGCGGCGAATTGTCCGCGCTCTTTTGATTAATGGGGGCCACACGCTTTTTGCAATACCGCGAATAAGAGAAAAAACAACTAAAAACCGGACCTTGGAAAAATTCCAGGGCCCGGTTTTTTGTGTAATGAAAAGCATTTACTTTTTTTCGTCCGACAAGTAATGGCACCCCGCTGAGTGGCGGTTTTTTAAAGCGGCATAAGTGATAAGCAAAGCCGTCTGCGTGCCGTTACGCAAGTCCAACAGTTCCTGGCACAAGGCATTACCCTTGTAAAAGGAATCAATCTCGTTATGCAGGTGGCGCAAAATCTTTTCCGCGCGGCCCAAATGCTTGCGGCTGCGAATAAGCCCCACATAGTTCCACATCGTGTTGCGAAGCGTAGCCAAATCCTGCTTAACCAAGTTAAGGTCAGGCTTTTCCTCCGGAACCACCCAATCCTTAGGCGTAGGAATATGGAAGGATTGCGTTTTGATGTCTTCCGCGTCCGCGTGCGCACACAGATAGCCCATCGCCACCGCTTCCAACAGCGAGGTGCTTGCCAAGCGGTTCGCGCCGTGATAGCCCGTGCAGGCCGTCTCGCCAATGGCGTTTAAATTGACGATGTTTGTTCTGCCCTCGGGCGTTGCATACACGCCACCGCAGAAATAGTGCGCCGCCGGAACCACCGGCACGGGGACCTTGGTCATATCGTAACCGCCTTCCAAACATTTTTTGTAAATAGCCGGGAAGCGTTCCTTAGTCTCCGCCGCCGGGTTAGCGGTAATATCCAAATACACGCAATCGTGCGAAGTTTCCAAGCGTTCTTCTTCAATGGCGCGGGCAACGATATCGCGCGGGGCCAAATCCTTTAACGGGTGATACTTGGGCATAAAGGCTTCGCCCTTGCAGTTGCGCAAAATAGCCCCCTCGCCGCGCAACGCTTCGGACAAGAGAAAACTTTTGCCCTTGGCAAACACCGTGGGGTGGAATTGCAAAAATTCCATATTCATCACACGCGCACCCACGCGGTAGGCCATTGCAATACCGTGTCCGTAGGCGTGTTCGGCATTGGTGGTATGCAAATACACCTGCCCCACACCGCCCGTAGCCAATACGGTTTTTTTGGCGGTAATAGCATATACTTCGCCCGTCTTGTTATCCAATACATACGCACCGAAAACGGTCAGCGGATAGTAGCGGTCCATCGGGTCGGGCGAACTGTGCGAAAGAGTTAATAAATCAATGGCGGAGGTAAACTCCTTTACCGTGATAAGCGGGTTTTTACGCACAGAAGCCTGAATAGTGGCCAGAAGCGCGTGGCCCGTGGTATCCTTGGAGTAAATAATGCGGTTCTTGCGGTGCGCACCCTCGCGCGTAAAGCGCAGATGGTGCTGGGAATCACGGTCAAAAGGAACGGACAAGTCCTTTAAAAATACTTCCTCAATAGCCTTACAGCCCGCGGCGGAAAGTTCCTTTACCGCGCTTTCGTTGCACATACCCGCGGTGGCCATCTTTACATCGGCCAGCAAATCATCCATATTCAAATGGGGTTCATAAACAATGCCCCCTTGGGCAAGGTCGCTGTTGGCTTGGGACATTTCCCCACAGCAAAGCAGCGTGGTTTTAAGGCCTCTTTTGGCGGCCTCGTGCGCATAAACGCACCCGGCAATTCCGGCGCCGATAACCAAACAATCGGTAGAAAGTGTTTTCATATATATATTATATAATAGTAAAGGGCCGATTTGCCCGAAAAAAACTTGCATATTATTTTTATATTTGTTAACATATATACCCCTATTTTACAACCGTTGTAAAAATTTGTATAATTTTAGTGTAGTAAAGATAAGAAGGATTCTCCTTATCGGAATATTTTTAAGGGAGAAAGTAATGAAAAAGTTGCTTGAAAAAATGGCGGATGCCCTCGTAAAAGTGGGCGAAAACGTCAGCGGCGCGCATTATATGATTGCCAAGAAATAAGGCAAGCGCGCAGGGGATATAAAGACCCCAGTTAAGCAGTTTGAAGCCAGCCAAGTTGTTCGCTGGCGGACAGGGGAAGAAAATTCTTCCGCCTGTCCAAAACGGCTAAACCAGATTTCCTATATATGAAACTCCCCGAGCTCACG
>DJFE01000019.1:234812-246408 GCA_002432025.1 Candidatus Avelusimicrobium stercoris
AATGAGAAAACAAAGTTTTCTAGTAGCGGGTTCGCACACTCCATCCCTCGGGCTTACGCCCGGGGTTTATTGTGAGCAGTAGTTAATTAAAAAACCCCGCATCTGGCGGGGTTTTTTATTGGGTAAAATTACCTTACGGCTTATAATATAAAGAGCCCGATTGGACAGTATATCCCATACTCTTACAAAAATCTACGCCCTCCGTCGTATTGCTACCAAAAGGCACACAGGCTTCTCCTGCCCGGGAAGAATCAAAACTCGGAAGCCACAGCAAATAATATAATTGGCGAGTGTTACCTTTCATATGATAGGCATAAACCCGTCCAGTATTATTAACAATAACTTCAAAATATTTCGTCCGCACGCAATAGTCGTTCTTGCTGGCGCAATCCTTGGCGTTGGCAAGTCCAATATCCAAATAGGCCATTTTGGGATATTTGCGCGAGCCATCGGACAAATCCGTATTTTCGTAATAATAGCGGTTTACGGCTTCCTGCACCGCGGCCCCAGCAGCAAGCCCTTCGGAAAATCGGCTGCGCTCAATCGCTTTTTGGTACGAGCCAAAACCAATACCGGCCAAAATGCCGATAATAATCACCACCGCCATCAGTTCGGTGAGTGTAAAACCGTGTTTTGTAAGTTTCATAAAAACCTCTTAAAAATAAAAATACTACTCATTATTATAACCTTTTTTGAGCCGTTCACAAGAGTTAATATTGAAATCCCCCCCAAAAACCGATATACTAACAAAGTAAAGGAGATTTTTATATGAAGAGATTTAACAAAGGTTTTACCCTTATTGAGTTACTGGCCGTAGTGCTGATTATCGGCATTTTAACGGCTATCGCCCTGCCACAATACCGCCGCTCTATCCAGCGAGCGGAGTCTATGGAGGCGTTAGTAAACCTGCGCACGCTTTTTGACTCTGCCAAACGCTACCGCTCCGCCAATTCGGAAACGCCGCTGAAACTAAACGGTTTAGACGTATCTTTCTTTGACGCCACAAGCACGACATCCGCCAATTTTGGTATCGGCAAGTTTGAATATATTTTCGCGAACGACGGCATCCGCGCCTGCCGTTTAAGCGGAGCCAACT
Organism: Candidatus Avelusimicrobium stercoris; assembly: GCA_002432025.1. Classification (GTDB taxonomy): domain Bacteria; phylum Elusimicrobiota; class Elusimicrobia; order Elusimicrobiales; family Elusimicrobiaceae; genus Avelusimicrobium; species Avelusimicrobium stercoris. Next base: position 235,909 of record DJFE01000019.1, read on the forward strand.
CCTACAACGACACCTTTTGCTTTAAAATGTACTACAACCACCCGACTTACGGCAAAAGCGCGCTTACCTGCACGCCCAGCAGCAACGTAAAATACGAGTGGATTTGCCCCGCTATGGGTGCCACGGACGCAAGCGGCAACGCCGTTAAGGATTCCGCCGGCGGATATTTGATTAGATAGTTTGCCAAAAAATAAAACGGCCCCGGGGAAATTTCTCCGGGGCTTTTTTACACTAAAATTAGATATTCCTTGTCATTCCCAAAGGTTTGTGTTGGGAATCTGTCGTTACTACAAAAACAACAGATCCCCGACTACAACCTCGGGGATGACAGGCAGAAAGAATCCTTTCACATTAAATTCACTTACCGGCCGTTTTTCCGGCGTTTGAAGAATTTTACAAAGCGTTTGTTACCTTGGGGAACAAAGGCTTTTTTGGCTTCCAACTGCTTTAATTTCTTTTTGCTCGCTCCCACTTTTACGGCAAAGGGGTTTTTAGGCGCTTCATTTTCGCTTAAAATCCGTGCGGCATCGGCGGCCTTACGGAAGGTTTTAGGCTTTTTAACAGGTACAGGCTTTACCACGGCTTCCACGCGCGGTGTCTGCGGCAAATATACTTCACCCTCGGCCAGTAGCCGCTTGGCCACTTCGGTCGCCTTGGACGGGCGGGCCTCGCGTTTTCGGCGGTTTTTAGCGTGTCTATCCCCCTCTTCCTGCGCCACAAATTTAGGCGCGGGCAAGGGTTCAATCGTCTTTTGTACCGTTCTAACCGGGATAGAAAATTTGGTAACCTTGCAAATATCGCTCCATTTATCCATATCGTCGGAAATGAGCGACACGGCCGAGCCCACCGCCCCCGCGCGGCCCGTCCGGCCGATACGGTGGATATAATCCTCGGGGCATTGGGGCAAATCGTAATTAATCACGCAGGCCAAATTGGGCACGTCAATCCCGCGGGCGGCCACGTCGGTAGCCACCAATACACGTACCGCGCCGCTTCTAAAAAATTCCAGCACTTGGCGGCGGCGGTTTTGTCGCAAATCCCCGTGCAAGGCATTGGCCTTTTGTCCGTAGAGTTTAAGTTGCTTGGCCAAGCGTTCCGCACCGTGTTTGGTACGCGTAAAGACCAAAATTGAGCCCGGGCGCGTGTTCAATTCGTGGAGCAACTGCGGCAGTTTTTCACGCACGGAAACCTGCACAATTTCTTGCACCACCAAATCGGCGGGCGAAGTTACAGAGCCAATTTTAACGCGGGCAGGTTGGTGTAAAAATTCATTTGCCAGCCCCACAATTTCCTTGGGAAGCGTGGCTGAAAAAAGCAGCGTTTGGCGCGGCGTGGGCAAGGCGGCGGCAATTTTGCGCATATCATCAATAAAACCCATATCCAGCATACGGTCCGTTTCGTCCAGCACCAAATAGCGCACCTGTTTAATATCCACGCTCTTGCGCCCCATATGGTCTAGCAAACGTCCAGGCGTGGCGATAATCACGCGCGGGTGGCGGCGCAAATCGGCATATTGCTTATGGATATTGTCCCCGCCGATAACCAGAGCGGCGGAAACCGGGTGTTCTTCGTCAGTCAGTTTATTAAGTTCAGTCATTGTCTGCTGCGCCAATTCACGCGTAGGCGATAAAATAAGTGCATTTTCCTGCGGATTATCCGTCAGACGCGCCACCAGCGGAAGCAAAAAAGCAAAGGTCTTTCCTGTACCTGTCTGGGCAGTAGCCAATACATCCTGTCCGCGCAAGGCGGGCGGAATAGCCCCCTCTTGCACAGGGGTCGGCTCCGTAATATCCAAGCGTTTTAAGGCGTTTTGCAAAAATTCGGGCAATAATTGGAAAGCGTTCATTAATTATCCTCCGCCAGCGCGGCTTCGCACTCCTCGTTTAAGCGCAGCCACTCCTCTTCGGCGTTCTTTAATTGGTCATTTAAAAGGGCCAATTCTATACTGCCGTCCGCCGAATATTCGGCCACCAGTTGGTCCTCCAAGGTCTTTTTGCGCGCGGAAAGTTTTTCTATCTTTTCATCCAACGCGCGGATTTCCTTTTTAAGCGGAGCCACGCGGGCGCGGCGTTCGGCGGCGGCCTTGCGCTGGGCCTCTTTGGAGGTCATTTTGTCGCTGGCGAGGTCGTTACGGTCGTTATTTTTAAGCAGTTGGGCCTTGTAATCGTCCAAATCGCCCGTAAAGGTTTTGCAGGTGCCGTGGCGGACAATCCACAACGTATCGCAAGTGAGTTCTATCACGTGCAAGTCGTGCGTAATCAGCACCACCGCGCCTTGGTACTCGTTTAAGGCTTCCAAGAGCGCTTGGCGGGATTGGATATCCAAATGGTTCGTGGGTTCATCCAAAATCAGCAAGTGCGGCGCATCCTTGGTAATAAGCGCCAAAAGCAGGCGGGACTTTTCGCCCCCTGAGAGTTTGCCGATTTCCGTATCGCTCTTAGCCTTATTTAAGCCAAACGCACCCAACTGCGCGCGGACCTGCGTTTCCGTAGCCAGCGGCATTACGGCGGACAGTTGCTCATACGGCGTTTTTTCCACGTCCAATTCTTCCGTTTGGTGCTGGGAGAAATAGGCAATCTTCATTTTTTTGGCTACGGTCATCTTACCGCTCATCAAAAGCAAGCGGTGGGATAAAATTTTAGCCAAAGTGGATTTACCGTTTCCGTTGGCGCCCAACAACGCAATGCGGTCATCGGGCTCAATGCGCAAATTCAAATCGCTGAGTACGGGTTTATCGTCATACCCGGCCACGCCGTTTTCAATAGTAATTAAAGAGTTTTGCAACCGCACCGGGGACGGAAATTCAAAATGCGCTTCGGGGTCTTTTGGAATTTGCGGCGCGGCGCCCAGTTTTTCAATCATTTTAATACGGCTCTGCGCCTGCTTGGCCTTGGTGGCCTTATAGCGGAAGCGGTCCACAAACGACTGCAAATGCGCCACCACGCGCTCGTGCTTGGCGGCCGCCAAACGCAGCCCCTCAATAGCCGCCGCGCGGGTGCGCTCATAGGTATCGTAATTGCCGTTGTAGAGTTTTAATTGGCCGTCTTCTACGTGGATAATTTTATCGCACAGGCGGTTTAAAATGTGGCGGTCGTGGCTGATGATAAAAACGGTTTTGTCCAAACGGACAAGGTAATTTTCCAACCACATTGCGGTCTCCAAATCCAAGTGGTTGGTGGGTTCGTCTAAGAGTAAACAGTTGGACGGCGCATACAAGCAAGCGGCCACATTGGCGCGGACCTGCCACCCGCCGGAAAATTCCTTTAACGGGCGGCGGAAATCGGTATTTAAAAAGCCAAGCCCGCTCAAAATGGCGCTGGCGCGCGCTTCGGCGCTGTGTGCGCCCAAAAACTCCAATTTATCAAACACTTCGGCCATACGCTCGCCCGAAATGTTGGGGTTTTCCAGTTCCTTTTGCAGGGCGGCCAATTCTTTATCGGCGGATAAGACATAATCCAACAACGGCACGGACGGGTCCGCAATATCCTGCGCCACGGAGGCTATTTTGGTTCCGCGGGAAATTTCTATTTTGCCGCCGTCCGGCGAGAACTTTCCTTCAATCAGTTTAAAAAGCGTACTTTTGCCGCACCCGTTGGGGCCGACAAGGCCCACCTTTTGCCCGTCCTGAATCATTACGGACGTATCTTCAAACAAGGTGCGCAAGCCAAAATGGAAGGAAAGGTCTTTAATGTCTATCATAGAATATATATTTTACTAAATTTGGACTATATACGCGGGAGCGGTATATAAAAAGGCCCCGCACGGGCAAATTCACGCGCGGGGATTTTCCTTAAAACCAAGCCTAACGGTGTAAGTTTACAAAGGCGGCGGCTTCAATGCCCGCCTTGGCCCCGTTTCCGGCGGCAATAATTGCCTGGCGGTAGTGCTTATCGGCACAGTCGCCCGCGGCAAAAATGCCCTCAATGGTCGTATGTGTGCGCTCGTCCGCAAGCACGAGGCCGTTATCGGCCAGCGCTACCAAGGAATCTTTCAAAAAGGCCGTCTGGGGCTCGGCCCCAATGGCTACAAACAAGCCTGAGCAGGCAATTTGGGTGATTTCCCCGGTTTTTACATTTTTTACCTTTACGCCTTCCAGCGTTTCGCCGCCTAAAAGTTCCACGGGCACGCTGTTAAGCACCAGTTTGATTTTGGGGTTAGACTTTACCTTTTCCACGGTTACCTGGTCGGCGCGGAAAGCGTCGCGGCGGTGGATTAAATTCACTTCGGGGCAGAATTGCGACAAGAAGAGCGCGTCCTCAAACGCCGTATTGCCGCCGCCCACTACGCATACCGTTTTGCCGCGCATAAAAAATCCGTCGCAAGTGGCACAGGCGGAAAGCCCGTGGCCGATAAATTTTTCTTCGCCGGGAAGCCCCAACCAGCGGGCTTTGGCCCCGGTGGCGATAATTACGCTTTTGGCCAAATATTGTTTGCCGTCGGTCGTCGTCAGCGTAAAGGGCGACTTTTCCCCCTCCACCTTGGCAATCTCGTCCGCCGTAAATTCCACGCCCAAGCGTTTGCATTGCTTGTGCATATTGTCCATTAATTCAAAACCGCCTACGGGATTAACAAACCCGGCGTAATTTTCAATATCCGGCGTAGTTAATAACTGCCCGCCCGGCACCGCGCCGCCCGCAATAACGGGCTTTACCCCCGCCCGCACCGCGTAAATGGCCGCACTGCACCCGGCAGGGCCCGCGCCGATAATAAGCAAATCCACTTCTCTCATAATGACGAAAACTCCTTGTATAAGTTTTGGAAATATTCCACCGGAAAGCCCACCACATTACTGCGGCTGCCGACAATGCGCTCTATGAACGGGTCTTCCTCGTCCTGCACCGCATAGGCCCCGGCTTTATCCATATGTTTCCCGGCCAAATGGTCCAACTGTTCAGGCGACAAGGTGCGCGCCTTGCACTTGGAAACATCGTACCCGTAGAGCATTTTATGCCCGTTTAAGCACATAATGCACACCCCGGTATAAACGGACTGCCAGGAGCCGTTTAACTTGTTTAAAATGCGCAGGGCGTCCTTTTTGTCCTTGGGCTTGCCGATAATTTCACCCTTGCAAAACACCAAGGTATCCGCACCGATAACCACCGCGCCCGGATACTTTTGGGCCACGTCAAAGGCCTTTTGCACGGCCAGTTCGCTCACGCGGGCCGCCGGACGCTTTTTGGCGCTTTTTTCGGGGGTTTGGGACGGAATAATATCAAACGCAAACCCCAACTCCTTTAAAAGAGCAATGCGGCGCGGGGACTTGGAGGCTAAAATTAAGTGCATATTATTTGCGCACGAATTTGGAAATAATCAGGTATCCCAACACCAGCCCGATAATGCCGCAAATGCTCACACACAGGGCCAAGGGATGAATACCCACCGTGTAAACGCGCGTTAAGGCGTGGTCCAACTGCTGGGGCAAATAGGCGGCCAATTTTTCAAGGCCCAGGCCAATCAAAGCCCCCAAGACTAACGTCAACAACGCAAAAATAATTCCTCTCATACGACTCTCCTTAATTAGTTTAAAGTAATTGTATCTTTTTTAATCGGCACGGGGACGTTCGTTTTGCCGTCCTCGCTGTCCGTAAGGCTGTAACGCATCCGCCAAAAGCCAATACCAGCCAACACCGCCACCGCGCCCACAATCAGCCACGGGCCGGGCAAATAGTGCGGGGCCACATAATCACCCAACAAGCCAGCCATAAAGAAGCCGACCGCCGAGCCCAAATTGTAAAACACCATCAGCATCCCCAAATACCGCCCGCGGGTTTCGCGCGAAGCAATATTAGACACCAAGGTTTGCTCGCCGGGCGAAACAATCAGTTCGCCGACGCCTGCCAAAAATACACCAAAAGCAATTAAAATAAAACTGTCAAAAAACCCTACCGAGCCAAACCCCACCGCATACGCCAAGCACCCCAGCAGCATTGCCGTAGAAAGGCGGATTTTGCTCATCAGCACCGTACCCCAATATTGCAAAAACACCACCACCAGGCCGTTTACCGTAAAAAACCACCCGATATAATACTCCGGCATATGCAAATACTGTTTGCAATGCACCGAAAGCCCCACCACCAACTGGGAGTTCACGGCCGTAATCAGCAGTACATACAGGCACAATTTGGCCAGGCGCGTATCCTTTAAGGCAAGCAAGGTGGAAACGAAACTGGGCTTGCGCGATTTACACGGAATATGATTATCCTGCACCAGCCGCCCCAAATACAAAATGGTAACTGCGTACAAAATAGCCGTAAAGTAAAACGCCATACTGTACGAATACCGCACCAAAAAGCCACCCATAGCCGGGCCCAACGCCCAGCCGATGTTTAGCCCTATGCGGATAATGCCAAAGGCTTCTACACGCTCTTTGGGTGTGGTATTGTCCGTTACCCACGCATTAGAAGCCGGGCGGAAGAACGCACCCAAAAAGGTGGTTAAAAAGTACCAGGTGAGCATCCAGCCCACGTTTACTTTTAGTTCAATGCACAGCCCCAGCGCAAACATTGCAACAATTTGGGAAAACAGCCCCCACATCATTACATTTTTGCGGCCAAACGCATCGGCCAGTTCGCCGCTAATGGCGCTGGACACACAGCGGGACAGCCCGGCCAGCGCAATCACCAGTCCGGCAAGGGACGGAGACAGCCCCCGCTGGCTAATTAAATAAATGGTAAAAAAGGGTAAAGAGAGCCCGTAGCCAAAGAGCAAAAGCCCGTTGGCGGCGGAAATAAGAATCATACTGCGTTTGGTTTCTCTCTGCATATATAGATATTGTATAAAATAAACCGCGTGCCCGTTGAGTGCCCGACGGAGAAAAATAGAAAAAATTTCCCAATTAAAGTAAATTTTGATATAATATGTCAAGGGATTTTTATGACCAGGGAAGAAGAGCTCGTAAAAAATGTGCAGTTTGTAGAGTCTGCCCTGTGCGCCGCGTGCCAAAAGGCGGGCCGGAACCCGCAGGACGTAACCTTAATGGCCGTAACCAAGTACGCGCAAGACAAGGATGTTTTAACGCTCTTGGCTAGTGGCCTTATCCGGCACATTGGCGAATCCCGCGTCCAACAGGCTGAAAAACGCTGGACGAGTCCCGTTTTTGCGCAGTACAAAACCGTTAAACATTTTATCGGGCATTTACAAAAAAACAAAGCGGCCAAAGCCGCGCGGTTGTTTGATTTTATAGACTCCTTGGATAACGAAGAAACCGCCCTGGCCTTAAACCGCACCGCACCGGAAGGAAAGATACTCCGAGCGCTTGTACAAATAAAACTGACGCAAAAAGACACCCAATCCGGCTTGCCCCTTAACGAAGCGCGGGCCTTGGTAAAGAAACTGGCGGGACTGGAACACATTAAAATTTGCGGGTATATGGGTATTGCCCCACAGGGCGCAACGCAAGAAGAGTTGCACCGCATTTTTAAACAGGTCAAAACAGTCTTTGACCAAGATTTTCCCAGCGGCGAGCGGTATTTGTCGCTAGGGATGAGTGAAGATTTTAGGGCGGCGGTAGAGGAAGGCTCTACCCTGCCGCGAATTGGCAGCCGTTTATTTGCCACAACTTTGGAGGGTTTATGATTATAAAGGTCCGTTTAATCCCAACCGCAGGGCGCAATGAGGTAATCAGCCGCATTGGCAGTGTACTGCGCGTAAAGATTAAAAATAAAAAGGTGGATGACGACGCCGCCAACGCCATTATGAAGACCTTCCTGGCTGATTTCTTTAACGTGGCGGAAGAAAGCATTATCATCGTAAAAGGCGCCAAAGGAAAGGAAAAGACCGTAGAAGTGCGCGACAAAAGTGAAGAAGAATTGCGCAAGATTATGGATTCTATTCCGTAGAATTTGCAGTTGTTCCCTACAAACCCTAACGCCCGGCACTTTTCTCCGCCGGGCGTTTTTATTGGTAAAAAACGCCCCGGGGCCATAAAGCCACCGGGGCAAAAAAGAATACCCAACCGCTTTACGCTTTGGGCGCGTTATCCAACAGCTGCGCCACGCCTTGCGCAATATTGCGCCCGCTGGGCTGTTGGTACGCATACAGACCAAATTGCGGCAGTACCGCAAACAAATGGTCAAAAATATCGCTTTGAAGCGCCTCGTAATCGGTCCAAACCGTCGTATTCAAAAAGCAATACACCTCTAACGGCAGGCCCTGGGCTTCCTGCTTTAATTGGCGCACCATCAACGTAAAATTTGCATCGCCGGACACCACATACGGGCGCGAAGCCAAATATAACTCCGTATAGCGGCGGAAGGTGCCCAAGTTGGTTAAATGCCGCCCGTTAATCAGGTTTTCCTTTACGTTGCGTTTGGCGTTAAAGGCGGTTATTTCGGCCTCTTTTCCGGACAAATAATCCTTTAACAGTTCAATTTTTTTCAAGCGTTCCAACATTGGACGGTCCAAAAATTTAACCGTATCCACATCAATTAAAATACTGCGCTGGATACGCCGCGCCTTGGCCGCATACATACCGCTCCAATTTTTAAACGGTTTGGAAATCATATCGTAGGTCGGCACGCTGACAATCGTCATATCAAAGTTTTGCACGCGCACGCTGGTGAGCGAAATATCAATAATATTCCCGTCGGCCCCGGCAGAATCCACGGTAATCCAATCGCCGATTTTAATCAGTTTATTGGTCGTCAACTGGATACTGGCGGCGAACCCTAAAATAGGATCTTTAAAAATTAAGGAGAAGACCGCCGCCAAAGCGGACAAGCCCGTAATAATGTACATCGGTTTGCGCCCCAGCACCAAAGACAATATAAAAAGCCCCGTACCCAAAAAGACGACGATTTTTACCGCCTGCACAAGCCCCTTTATGGGGATATTAGGGTTACGCCCGTAGAGGTGGGATAAGGTATCCAACAGCGCGTTAATAAGCCAAGAGAAACTAATCACCACGAACAGCCCCGTCAGTTTACCCATTAAGGTTGCCAGCCAAGCAATATCCTCGGAAATAAACACCGGGTGCAGGTTAATGGCGGCCATTGCAGCCACCACCACGCCAAGCGCCGTAAAAAAGCGGTGCTCGCGCATTGCGTTAAACCACTTTTCGGAGTGCAATTTAGCCACCAGTTTGCTTAAATATTTATTGCAAAACCAAGTGCTAAAACGCGCCAAAATATACAGCACAAACACAAACAGGATAGCGGACGCAATTTGCGCAATCAATACGTTATATTGGTCCGGGATGTACGGCAATTTTTCAACAAACGGCAAAATCAACTTCACTTATTGCTCCTTTATGTAAAAAAGTTACTATAATAAAGTGTATGAAAAAAATACTCTTGGGCGCAATGTTTGCCTGCCTTTTATCCGCCTGCTACACACCGCTAAACAATTCCGGCGTGGCCACGACAAAGCCTTGGCTGGAAGTTTCCGCCAAGAAGTTGGATTTTGATGGCAAACAATACGATTCCTGCTACCGCTTTAACATCCATTTTTGGCCGCAGGAAGTAGCCGAAGTGATAGATATGAAGAACGCCTGCGTGGACGCCTGCTGCTGGCGCAGCGACAAAACCGAAGTAACGCTGGATTTTAATAAAGATTTTGACCAACGCTTGGCCTACTACGGTCGCGCGCGCAAATACACGCCCGGCAAAATCACCTTTAAGGTAACGCACTCCAATTTAGTAAACACCACCAAAGTAACCACGGACCCCAAGGGCGCGGTTGCAAACAGTGGGCTTGTAAAACTATCCTATAAAGAGTACGAAAACCCCGCCCGCTTAAAGCAAATTGAAGAGGCCGCCAACCGCTTGCAAACGCGTCGCAACGCCTATTTAAACGAACAACGCCAACAGCAGGCCGAAAGGGTGGCTAAAACCGTCGTACAGCCCGCCAGCAAAGAAGCACAGGCCAAAGCCTTGCTCTCGCGCGTGGCCGGGCCGAAAATAGACAAGTATTTCTACCAAATGAACAAGTCCTACAACCGCCAAGGGGCCGTATTTATGTTAAGCGACCGCCTTTTGCAAGTGCAGGAACTGAACACGCAGGGCGGCTTTGCCGTTTACTGCCACGCCAAGGCCCGCACCGGGGTAAGCGCTACGCAGTTAAAGGCTTCTACTTTTCCCTGTGGAAAATGGCGCGTAGATTTGGAAGCGCAAACCGTCCAGCCGGACAACGCCAAAGCCAAGCAAATTTGGGGAAAATAGATAGGCCATTTTCTTGTTTTTTCTCTTTTTTCATTAAGTTGTCATTCCCGAGTATCGTAGTCGGGGATCTGTCGTTGCGTAAGAGAACAGCAACAGCCAAAAACAGATTCCCGACTACGATACTCGGGAATGACAACAATAATAACAACAGCTCCCGGATAAAAACCTTCCGGGATGACGGCACCCTGCGGGCCGCAGATTATCTGTACTCGTTTGATTTATTGGGCACCACTCTTTTTGTAATGTCGCAAACCAACGAAACAGCGGCAATCAAGGCCATCATAAAAATTGGGGGTCATTCTGAACTGGCGGCCCGCAGGGTTTTCAGAATCTACCGATTGTG
>DJFE01000018.1:0-25017 GCA_002432025.1 Candidatus Avelusimicrobium stercoris
TCTGCCGTATAAAAACGCGTATAAAAGGCCGTTTTGCTCAAATATAAAGGCCTTAACAAGGAGAAAAAAATGAAAGGATTTAACAAATTTTGGCGTTTTTTGCCGTCATCCCCGAAGGTTTTAGTCGGGGATCCGTTGTTATCAAAAAAGGAAACGACAGATACCGGAACGCTCCACGCCGGTCAACCTTCCAGTATGGCTCTTAATTTTATAAACGACAGATCCCGGATAAAGACCTTCCGGGATGACGGCTTAACAATGTTAGGCCGCACGGCTAATCATTTTTGCACAGCCGCCGGTTTTACCCTCATAGAACTATTAGTCGTTGTCCTTATTATTGGCATATTGACGGCGGTGGCTGTGCCCCAGTATCAGTTGGCAGTGGATAAATCTAAATTTACATCCTATATACCACTGGTGGAGACGGTGGAAAAGGCCCAAGAAGCATATTATTTGGCAAATGGCCAGTACGCGACTTCGTTTGACCAATTGGATGTGGAAATACCGAAAAACTTTACAATTAAACTGCCCAATAGTATGGGCGGAGATTGTTGGGGGGAGGGCACGGCGCTGATATGTATGAATCAATGCTATTCGTATTTGGCTCCGTGGGGCACCCAGGCGGCTATTTACTTCCGCACATACGCGCATAGCAGTTCTAACAGTAAGTTATGCGCCAAGGCAGACGCAAAACGGGCTTGCATAACGGGAAGAGCGCAAGACAGTTCTCAGTTGGCCCGTTGGCGGCGGGTGTGTAACTCGTTGGGGACGGAAACTTCCCAGCGTTATGGTGGGGGTATCTTTGCTACGGAACCCACTTGGGATTTGCGCTAGTTTTATTGCTTTTTCCCGCCTAAAAAGACGGCTTGCAAATTTAGTTGCGGATCCAAAAGCACAATATCCGCCGCAAAGCCTTCTTCCAGCCGCCCTTTGTTGGACACGTCTAATAAGCGAGCGGCGTTGGTACTCGTCAGTTGTACGGCCTCAGCGGGCGTGTAGCCAAAGGCCACCAAATTTTTAAAGGCCTGCGCCATTGTCAGCGCGGAGCCCGCAATTACCTTGTCTGTTTTGCGCTTCCAAACGCCGCCGTCCAAAATAACCTCTTCCCCGTTGGCAATAAACGGTCCGTCCGTAAGCCCGGTGGGTTTTAGGGCGTCGGTAATTGCCACAATATTTTCAAGCGGTTTTACCTGGCGCAAAAAGCCGACCACGTCCGGGTGGACGTGTACGCCGTCGGCGATGATTTCGCAGGAAATTTCCGGGTGCATCAGCACTGCTCCGGCGGCTCCGGGGGCCCGGTGGTTAAATCCGCTCATCGCATTAAATAAATGTGTGGCGTGTTTTACGCCTTGTTGGGCTCCGCGCAAAAATTCGTCGTAGGTGGCGTTTGTGTGCCCGCCCTGTACCAAAATTCCGTGCGCCAAACAAAAATCAATAATAGGGCTAATCCCGGGCAATTCCGGGGCCAGGGTAATATTAGTAATATGCCCTTGGGCCGCTTCGTACAGGCGTTCCATATCGGCTAATTGCGGGGGGACAATGTCCTGCGGTTTCATTACGCCTGGTTTTTTAGGGGAAATAAAGGGTCCCTCCAAGTGAAACCCGATAATTTGTGCACCCGTTTCCCGCCCCAGTGCCGGAAGCAAAGTTTTTAAAAGGGCTTCCATTTCGTGCGGATGTGCGCAATAGAGGGTGGGGCAGAAGGCGCTTACGCCGTATTTGGCTAGTTTTTTGGACATTTCAAGCAAATCGTCCACCGTGGCATTTTCGGGCCCGTGCCCGGCAAATCCGTGGATATGCGGGTCAATAAACCCCGGCACGGCAAGCGCGCCTTGGGCGTTAAAAACCGGCACATTGGGCAGCGGGGTTTCGTCCGTAATAATTTGTTTGATTTTGCCGCCTGAAAGCCACAGCGTGGCCGGACGGATTTCACCCGCCAGCACCGCGCGCGTATCGGTAATTAGTAAATCTTGCATATTATTCCTCTATGTTTAGTGTCCAATGCGCCCCGGCGGGAGCGGCGGCCATTTGCTCGGCCAGTTGGCCTTTAAAGGGTTCCGGCAGTTGGGCACACGCTTCGGGGTCCGCCAGCAGGGTGGCGTGCGGGTGGAGTTTTAAGGCCGTAATGGGCCAATTTAAATCCTTGCCCGGGGCGGCCAAATGGGCCACGGCTTCGGCCTTTTTGGCGCCGGAAACCAAAAATAACACTTCTTTGGCATCCGTTACCGTGCCGATACCTACGGACAGAGCCTGCTTGGGCACGCGGTGCGGATCGTTTAAAAAGAAGCGGGAATTGGCCTCTATGGTGCTGGGGGTTAAATTAACAAGCCTTGTGCGGGTGTTAAAGGCCGAGCCGGGCTCGTTAAAGGCGATGTGCCCGTTGCGCCCTACGCCGCCCAAAAATAAATCAATCCCGCCCAGCGCGGCAATAGCGGCCTCATATTGGGTGCACTCTTGGGCTAAATCCTTGGCTTGGCCGTTTAAAATATGGGTATTTTCGGGCTGTAAATCCACCTCGTCAAACAAATTGCGGTGCATATAACTGTGGTAACTTTGTGGGTGGTCCAGTGGCAGGCCGACATATTCGTCCATATTAAACGTAACCACATTTTTAAAGGATAATAAGCGGTTTTTGTAGAACAGCCGCAAATTGGCGTACATATCCACCACGGTGCCGCCCGTCGGTAAGCCCAGCACAAAGGGCTTCTTGGGCATCGGCGCAAAGGCGTTAATTTTTTCCTTGATGTACGCCGCCGCCCACAAACCTAAATTCATTTTGGTTACCACTAAACGCATATATAAAAACCCCTATTTTAAATACTTTTTTATTTCGTCGGAAAGCAAATCCGCCTCCGGCCCGATGACTACCTGTACGATGCCGCTTCCTGCGTTTACCACCCCGCGCGCCCCCAGTTGTTTAAGCGTGTTTGCATCCACCTTGGCAGAGTCTTTTACTTCCAGGCGCAAACGCGTGGCGCACGCATCCAGCGATAAAATATTATCCCTTCCGCCCAAGGCCTGTATATACTTTTCTCCGCGGGAACGCGGTGCGTTTGTTTGTGGCTGTTGGACAGCCGTCGCGGATTCTGCTTCTTGGGCGGGTTCCGGCGCCTTGGTTGCAACGGTTTCGCGCCCCGGGGTAAGCAAGTTCCACTTAGTAATGGCGTAGTAAAACACAAAATAATAAAGCACGCCATACACAAGCCCCACCGGGATCAGCCGCCAACCGTTTGTGCCGAGCCCGTAACTGAGCAGATAGTCAAAAAGTCCGGCGGAAAAGGTGAAGCCGAGTTTCACTTGCAGTAAATTCATTACCACCAGCGACAACCCCGTAAGCACTGCGTGCAATACATACAGCGGAAACGCCAAAAACATAAACGAAAATTCAATCGGCTCCGTAATCCCGGTTAAAAAGGACGTCAACGCCATAGAGAGTAACAGCCCGGCGGTGGCTTTTTTGCGGGCGGTGTCAGCGGCTTTAATCATCGCCAGGCACGCGGCGGGCAGGCCGAACATCATTACCGGAAAGAAACCCGCCATAAAGGTCCCGGCGGTGGGGTCTCCCGCAAAAAAGCGGGTCAAATCCCCGTGCACCAGCGTGCTTACGCCGTTTTGGACGGTGGCAAAATCGCCGAATTGGAACCAAACCAAATTATTTAAAATGTGGTGCAAACCGAGCGGAATTAGCAGGCGGTTAGCCAGCCCATAGAAGAACAGCCCAATACTGCCCGAGGAAATCGTCCAGTTGCCAAACGCGCTGATACCGTGCCCGATAGGCGGCCACACAAAGTAAAACACGCACGCGAGCAGTAAACATACCGCGCCCGTAACAATCGGCACGAAGCGTTTTCCGCCAAAGAAGGCCAAATAGGGGGGAAGCGCGATATTTTTGTATTTATTGTATAAGCACCCGGCCACCGCACCCGTAATAATGCCGCCCAAAATATCCATATTGATAGACGGGTCCAAGGTTTTTAAGGTGGCGGTTAAAATCACATACCCCACAAAGGCGGCCAAGGCGGCGGCTCCGTGGTTTTCTTCGGCGAACCCGACGGCTACGCCGATGGCAAAGATAATGGGCAAATTGGTAAAAACGGCCCCGCCCGCCTGCGAAATAAAGGCAATATTAAGTAAGTCCGGCTGCCCGAGGCGCAGGAGCAGGCCCGCAATCGACAGGACGGCAATCGGCAACATAAGGGCCTTGCCCAAACGCACTAAAAACTTACCAACAGCGGCGCAAGATTGTTTCAATTTTTCCATAAATTCTCCTTGTTACAGGGCAAAATGTTTGCGGCCCAAGGCGCGCACTTCCTGCGCCGAGGATAACTCCAAGGCCTGCGCGGCAATTTGTGCGCATTGTTGGCGGTTCAAACGGCGGATTAGCGCCTTTATCTGGGCAATATTTTTGATTCCGGCGGCCAGTTCGCTTACGCCTAACCCGATTAAAAAGGGCACGGCGGAAAGGTCGCCCGCCATTGCACCGCACACCGCCACGGAACGGCTGTATTTTTGGGCTCCTTGGCAGGTGAGCGAAATAAGTTTTAAAACGGCTGGGTGGAGCGGGTCCGCCTGCGCGCTTAATATTTTATGTCCGCGGTCAATCGCCAGCGTGTATTGCGTTAAATCGTTAGTGCCGATAGAAAAGAAATCGGCGTGCTTGGCCAGTTGTGCGCTTGTGAGCGCGGCGGAGGGGACCTCTATCATCGCGCCTGTCTGTACGGCTTCTTGCAGGCCTAATTGGGCGGCTTCTTGGGCGATTAAATCTTTAAAAAAGACAATTTCGTCCGCAAAGGTTACCATTGGCAGCATTATGCGCACTTGGGACAGCGGCGTAAGGCGCAAAAGTGCGCGGATTTGCGTTCTAAAAAACGCTTCGTTGCGCTTAAACGCGCGGATGCCGCGTATGCCTACAATGGGATTATCCTCGGGCGAAATTTGCACAAACGGCAGGGGTTTGTCGCCTCCCGCATCCAGCAGGCGGAACGTAACGGGACGGCCCTTGCAGGCGTTTAAGGTTTCCTGATAGACGGACAACTGTTCGTCCTCGCTGGGCGCGTCGGCGCGGTGGTTAAACAAAAATTCGGTGCGTACTAAGCCTAAACCCTCGGCTCCGTTTTGGGCGGCCAAGGCGGCTTCCTGCGGGGTGGAGACATTGCCCAGCACCGCAATATGCACGCCGTCTTGCGTGAGGGCGGGTTCCTGTGCTTGGGAAGACGCCGCTTGCAAAAGGGCCTGCTCCTTTTGGTGGGTGGCTTCAAAATCTTTTAGTTGCTCGGGCGTGGGATTGATGAGTGCCTTGCCGTCGTCCGCGTACAAGAGAACGGTTATCCCGTCCGGGATTTGGAGCACTCCTTCCCCGGCGTTTACCACGGCGGGGAGCCCCATATTGCGCAGTAAAATACCCGCGTGCGCGGTGGGCGAGCCGTGCGCCAAGATTACACCTGCGGCGGTACCGGACAAATGGGAAACCTCGGAGGGGAGTAATTCCTCGGCTATTAAAATGCACCCTTGGGGCAGTTTCGGCAAAGCGTATTTCTGCCCGCTCAGCCGCCACAAAAGGGAGCGGCGCAAGTCCTTAATATCGGCAATGCGCTCCATTAAAAAGCGGTTTTTGGTCTTTTTTAAAATATCAATGCTCGTGCGGACGGCTTCGTTTACGGCATAAGAGGCCGTTTTGCCGCGGGCGACTGCGTCCAGGGCGGTTTGGCGCAAAAGCGGGTCTTGCAACAGCCCCAAATGAGCGGCCAAAATATCCTGCGTGGTTTTGTGCGTTTCGGCGGCGATTTTAGCCTGCGTTTCGGCGGTTTCTTCCTCCAACGCGGCGGCCAGCGCGTTGCGCTCGTCCTGTGGGTTTTGGGCGTTTTCCTCGTACAAGGCGTCTTGCGGTTTAAAAAGGAAGGCCTTCCCTTGGGCTAGGCCCCCGCAGGCGCACAGACCCGATATTTGCACGGCGGCAGAAAAATCCACCGGGTTTTGGGGCTTATCGGCAGGAGCAACGGAGGTGGCGGAAACTTGTTCGCCAAAGGCGTTTTTAAAGCCTTGTTCTACTTGGGTTAAAAAGGTTTTGGCTTCGCTTTCCGGCCCGCCCGCCTTTACCGTTACTTGGCTGCCATATTCTAATGCAAGGCCCATAATGCCTACCACACTTTTACCGTCGGCGGTTTTATCCCCATAGCAAATTTGTACTGGATAAGCATATCCGGCGGACAAGCGTGCCAGCACCCCGGCGGGGCGTGCGTGCAAACCGTTGGCATTTAACACGGTAAAGGGCCCGCCCACCGTAAAGGTTTGGGGGACTTCCCCGGCCGCGTGCGCACCGGGTACGGAAACTGTAAAAAGTTCCGCGCCCGTTTTTACCAGTTCCTTGGCGGAGCGTTGCACCTTGGCATCCGCCGGAGCGGTTACTACGAGCATAACGAGCGAACTGGCGGCCTTGGCAAGCGCTGCGTGGGAAAATTTTAAAAGAGGTTGGCCTTTTTTAACCGTGTCGCCCTCTTTGGCAAGGGGAGTAAAACCTTCGCCTTTTAAAGAAACCGTTTCCAGCCCGACGTGGATTAAAATTTCTATTCCGTTTTGGGCAATTACCAGCGCGTGTAAGGCTTTGTTAAAATTGATGATTTTTCCGTCCATTGGGGCGAAGATAGTGTCTCCGGCGGGGTCTAGGGCGATTCCGTCGCCCAGCATACGCTCGCTGAATACGGGGTCGGGTACTTGTTCCAGCGGTACAACGGCGCCGTCAAGGGGCGCAAAAACGGTTAAAGGCATAGTGAAATACTCCTTAGAATTACTTTCATTATAGTATATTCGCAGGAGTTTTTTATACGGATTTACATAAAAAATCCCGGCTTGGCGAAAACCAAACCGGGATAGGTAAAAACAGGCTTATTTATCTACGGTTAAGAGTTCCGTGCCCGTGTGTGCGCCAAATTCGGGCGCGTACATAGACTGCGCCTGCGCGGGGAGCGCGCGGAACTTGCCGGATACCGTCGGACGGAGTACATACGAAAGCGTTACCTTGCCTGCCGGAACCCAGTTGATAAAGAAGCGGGTGGCTGCGTCGCGCGTTTCGCGGTAGAGGGATAATTTATCCCACTCCCAGCCGCTGGTTAATTCCTCGCTTTCAAAACCGGCGGGCTTGGGGTCGTCAAGCAAGACGTATTCAAACGCGCTGTCCGTCGTCAGCGTGAGGTGCACTTCCACCTCGTCGCCTACTTTTATTTCGTCCAAATCCTGCACCGGGCGGAGTTTCTGCACGCCGTCTTGCGTAAAGCGCGTAAAATATTCGCGCGTTACGTTGATAACGCCCTTGGGCGAAGCCTTTACGTTTGGCGTTTGGTAAAGCACGGATAGCGAAGCAAAGTCCGTCATTGCGCCTTGTTTGGTAATGGTGGCCGTTTTGGCTTTTTCACTAATTTGGCGGCCCGTGCGGACGAGTTGCAAGTCCTTGGTCCAGTCCATCGGTTCAAAGGCAAAGCGCTTTTCCTCTCCGGCCCAGTTTACCTGATAGGTTGCCGGGAGCGACAGCGCGCCTTTGGCCTTCATTACGTCCAATAAGGTAAACACGGTTTGGGAAGCGGCCTTGGAGTTGTTCCACTCGTTTACTTGGCGGTTAAAAAGCAGCCATTGGGTCATAGCGTCCACTTGCGGAGCCTGCGGGCGGATTTCGGTAAGTGCGCGCAGGGTGCCCGTTTGGGTGGTAATGGTGTCGCGGTACCAGACCCAACTTTGCGCCTCAGGGGCGAAATAGGCTCCGGCCAGTTTGTCCTGTTTCATCCGCGAGAGTACCAAGTCCAAATACTGATTGGCCTTAATATCGTCGCCCAAGCGGTGATAAATGACTGCCGCATATGTTTGCCCGAGGGCCGTCATAAAGCGGGCTTGTTCCCCGGCATAGTCGGCCCAGCGTTTGATGTAGGGCTTGGCTTGGGCAATTTGCGCCCAGTTTTGCGGAAACGCGGAAAGCGTATAAGCCGCATACAGGGCCAAGGAAACAGTGGCCTCACTTCCGGTCTTATCCGCCTTTAATTTTTGTTCAATACGCGGCACGATGTAGGCAATCGCCTGTTTGGCTTCGGCCTGCGGAATTTCCGCACCAAAGGACACCGCAGAGGCGAACGCGTTTAAAGCGTAGAGCGTTAAATAGTCGTCATCCTGTCCGCCCGGGAACCACGCAAAGGCGCCGCTTTCGTTTTGGAATTTTTTAAGTTGCGTGAGTTCCTTGTTTAGCGTCTTTTGAACCGTTTCCGGGTTGAACAAGTCCACCAAATCCGCCGTTTTACTCTGGCGGCCTTGGGCTTGTCTTAACCACGGCGTTTGTTCCAAAAGCGTTAAGCGCAAGGGATCGGTTTCGTTCCAAGCGGCGGTTTGGCCCGTGCGTTTGGGCAGTTTGGAAACCGCTTGTTTAAGTTGCGGATAGGTGGTGTAGAATTGGTGGACCACCGCCAAGGGCGCATAGCGGTTTAACGTGCTGACAAGGTCCTTGTACGGGTTCGTCAGCAGGTTGGGCATTGCGTTAAGTACAGAGAGCGCCAAACTGGGGTTAATCGTCAGCACCGCCGTTTGCATATCGTCGGCAGGGACATCATTAAGTTCCGTCAGTTCCAGCGTGTTTTGCCCGTTTTTAAGTGCGGTGTTGACCGTAGCCAAGGTGCGCTGGCGGCCCGGGTAAACGGGGAGCGTTTTTTGCTCGCCGTCGCTTGCCTTGCCGCTGCGGGCTGTGGCGGTAACGCCATAAAGCGCGGGTTCGTTGGGCGCCGTGATTTCCCACGTTACAAATTCCGTAGCGTTTGCGCCCACGGTTACGCGTTTAACGGTGTCCGTCAGGCCAAAATCAGCCAGAGCGTTTACCTGGTCCTTTTGAATAGCAAGGGCTACCTCGGCGGTGAGTTTTTTACCCGTTAAGTTGGTAACGGCGGCTTGCAAAACGCCTTTGTCTCCTTCGCGGTAGAAGCGCGGCATTTGCAGGCGGACCATAAAGTCCTTGCGGGTAACGGTGGAAGCGGTAAACGCGCCAAAATCGGCGTTTTTCGTAAGGGCAAAGCCCAAAATGTTCCAAGCCGTCAAACTCTGCGGCAACGTAAATTTAATCACGCTCTGCCCGTTGACGATAGGCAAGGCCGGGTTAAAATACGCAGTAGCCGCAAAATTGGTGCGCGGAGCATCCGCCGAGCCTGCGTCATTGGGTGCGGCGGCGGTCTCAAAGGCTTCGTCTGCGGCGGCGTCCTCGGCGGTTTCCGCAAAACTTTCTTTATACGTGGCCTTGCTTTCGGCCAGTTGCGGGGCGGACGCCATAGCGGACTTAAACATTATGCCGTTGGCGCGCGAGCGGCCCAACATATGGGGATACGGGCGCACGGTCATTAAGAGGTTGCTTGCCGGCAAGCGGGGCGCGGGTACAAAACCGTTTTCCGTTTTGCCCGTAAAATAGTTGGAAAAATAACCGTTGGATTGGTTTACCGTGCGGTCCGCCGTTTGGGCGTTCTGCGGGTAGAGTGCCTGCGCCGAAAGCGCGTGCTCCGGCTTGGCGTAATAATCCAAGGATTTGTCATACACCGTCAGGCTGGCCTGGCCTTGCACGGGGCGGCCGGAAGCGTCCTTAACGGTCAGTTTCCAAGCGGTTTCCTGGCCGGGGCGGACCTCGTTGGGCACGTCAATAACGGCGGTCAAATCTTTATTGTTAAAGGGCACTTTTACCGTGGCTTGGCCTTGGTGGAACGTGTAATTGCTGGCCCCAAACCAAGCAAGCGCAAGCCCGCCGCGTTCCTCTTGCTCCACCGGGAACGTGTAAACCGACACGCCGCCGGGCAGTAAATCCTTGCGCGTGAGGAAGGTTTCCCCGCGATAGACTTCTACGCGTTTGGAACCCGTTAAGTTACCAGCGCCCAACAGCACGCGCGCGGTTTCCCCGGGGTAATATGTATCCCGCTGGAAGAGCGTAACGTCCGGCAGTTGCAACTGGGAGCGGGTGTCCGCCACTACAAATACCATACTTTGCGTACCGGCTTTGTCAGCCTTTAAGGTTAGGCGGTAAACGCCTTCCGGCAGAGCGGGCAAGGATAAAACCTGCTCCTCGGGCTTTTTAAAGGAAATATCCCGCGTGAAAGCGGTTTTAACTTCCTTGGCGTTTTTGAATTGGTTTTCCAAGGTATTAACCGGGCGCGGATAGAAGCGGTCGTCCTCTTGCGTTTGCGGTAAGGTGTTTTCCAGCAAGGATACCTTTACGGAAACCTTGCCCGTTACGGCGTTGCCGTCCGCGTTTGTAAGCGTGATGCGGGCAAAGTCGGACGTTTGGGTATTGGCGTCGTAGAAGCCTTGCGTAAAGTCCAGTTTAAAGAGTTTGGCAAGCGTGCTGACCGTAAAGGCCTTTTGGGTGCTGATAGCACGGCCGCTTTCGTCCAACACTTCGGCTTTAATGACGTATTTGGCAAAGGTTTCGTCCTTTTCCTGTTGGCGGGGGGTAAAGGTAATTTTAAAAGAGCCCTTTTCATCCGTTTTGGCGGTGCCTTGGGCGACCACCGTGTCGCCGTCCGAAGACGGCAGGACCTTCCACCAATAGAAGGGGGGCAAATAGTCTTGGCGGGTTACCGTATAATTAATGGCGGCGCCGGCCAGGGGGGAACCAAAGTAATATTGGGCTTGGCCCGTTACCGTGGTTTCCTTGTTGTATTCGCGGGTTGTGCCGTCGGAGGATAAGGTGATTTCGTAATCCGGGCGTTTGTATTCTTCCACTTGGAACGACTGGTAGGTGCGGTAAGTGTGTTTGTTAGCCGTCAAAGAGGCCTGGATTTGAAAATACCCCAGCATAGGGTTATCCGGCAGGGTAAATTCGGCCTGTGCGGTGCCCATAGCGTTGGCGGTGGGGCGGGCGGTAAAAACAGTGTTGCCCGAAGCGTCCGATACCTTGATTCCCACGCGGTGGTTGGGCAAAACTTTTAACCCGCGCGGCAAGGTTTCAAAGGCGTTTAGCGAGAGATAAACCTTTTCGCCGGGGCGGTAAATGGCGCGGTCCGTTTGCAGGAACATACGCACGGGCTCGTTATTGTAAAAATGGAAATAGAGCGCGGGCGTAAAGGCGCGGCTGCCGTCCTTTTCGGCCAGCGGACTAATGAAATAGTTGTTATTTGTGTTGCGGGTGGTGCTGACCGTAATGGGGCGCACAAACGCGGCGGAGCCGTCGGCCTGTGTGGCGGCCTTTTGGCGGGAGCCCTTCCAGGTGGTAATAATATCCAAATTGACGTTTCCTTCCGCCGCACCCGTTTTTAAGTTGGCGGTATATATGCGGAAGACATTGGGACGGAAGGTTTGCGTTTTGCCATTTAGCGTGGCGACGTATTTATCCGGGTTGTCCTCAATGGCTCCGGTAACGAATAAGGCCAAATCGGTGGCGTTTAAAACGGCTCCTTGCACGGGCGCGGAAGCGGCGTCAAAGGATGCGTCGTAACTGGCCAGTACAAAGTAGAAACCGTTTTCCAACGCGGGGAGCGCCACTGTGCCCTTTTGCTCAAAATACGGGCGTTCGTATGTTACGGGTGCGGAAGCGGCTTTATACGGGGCGCGGGAAAGCACTTCCTGTATGTTTTTGCCGGATAAACGCGTGAGGAAATCCCACGAGTTGACGGTGCGGCCCACTTGGCCCGCGCGGTAAAATTTTAATAGTTCCTCGTAAGAGGTTTTATATACGCGTACAAATACTTCTTTGGCGTTTCGGGCCGTGAAAGAGAGTTCTATTTTTTGCGGATTAACGGCCTTGGGTAAGGCGTTAAAGGAAAGTTCCTTTTGCAAAATTTGTTTTTCTAGCCGGGCGCATTGGGTGGCGTAGTAGCCGTTATTTAAGCCCTTGCCAAAGCGGGCAATTTTGAGGGCTTCTTCGCGGTCTCCTCCGCGGTTCCACAAAAGTTCGGCGGCCTGATAGGCGGCGTACGAGCGGCCGTAGTCGGTGTTATCGGCCGATACATAGCCTTTAATTTTATTCCAAAAGCCCATTGTTTGCGGGGTAAGACCGCTGATGACGTTTAACTGGCTGACGGCGGTGTTAAGGGCTTTTTCTTTGTTTTTAAGTTCAAAAAAGCGGCCCTGCGTAAAGGGCAATAAAATAAAATCGGTCTGCCAAAATATTTTGGCGTTTTGGCGGCCTTTTCCGTCTAATAAATAGGCGGTTTTGAGGAGGTAAGCCAACTTTTCGGCCTGTTCCTTTTGCTGGGGGGAAACCGTGGCGTAACCGTCTAAAAATTCTGCGTTTTCCAGTCGGGCGAGCGCCACAGGCTTTTGCTCGGTTAAGCGGCGTTGCCACTCAAAAACTACATAGTCAAACAACGTGGGGATCCGCTGCGTGTCGGTTGCCTTTACGTTTAAAATGAGGGTTTCGCGCTCAACCGGGGCGTTGATAAGTGCGGCGCGCATCGCCCAAAGCGTTTCGTAATCTTGGGTGATGCGGGCTTCCCACTCGTCCTTGGTCCAGGCTTCGGGGTCGTTTTGCGCGTCCTTAGTATCTATGTGCCGTTCGTTTAATAACCGGCGGTAAACCGAGGAGGTTTGGCCCGACAATTGGATACGGTAGAGCAAAAAGCGCGCCTTCCACAAATCGTTTTCCGGCAGGGTGTAACCCCAAATGGTTTTGGCGGCGTTTAAATATTCGCCCAAGCCAAATTGGCAGGCGGCGTAGCGCAGTTGGGCGTGCAGGCGGTCGTCGCCTGTGGCGGATTGCATTAATTGTTTATATTGCGCAAGGGCGGCCGCGTAGTCGCCTTTTTCAAAGGCGTCCTCGGCCTTGGGCAAACTTTGCGCCCCTAGCGCAAGCGGCAAAAGCAAAACGCCTAAAATAAGATGAAATGTTTTTTTCATATAATTCCCCTTTATATAAAAAGTGCCAGAGATGAAAAATCTCCGTCCGCCAGAGGTGGATAGAGATTTTTCTTTCTGTTTGTAATTCGTCCGGGCTTACATTTGTTCCGGCGCGCTGACGCCGATAAATTCCAGCCCTTTTTTAATCCGTTCCGCCACCCGTTGGCAAATAAACAAACGGGATTTGGTTTGTTCCAGATTGTTCTCGTCCAGCACGCGGCAGGTGTCGTAGAACGCGTGGAACAGGCCCGCCAATTCAACCAAATAAGTGGTCAAATGGTGGGGGCTTAAATCCGCAATGCAGTTGCGCAGGACGTGTTTGAGCCAAATCAATTTTAACAAGAGGGCTCTTTCCTGCGGGGCCAGCGGAGTGGTAATGCCGTTGTAGTCGGTAATGCCCATTTCCGCCGCGGCTTTAAAGATAGAGTGAATACGCGCGTGGACGTATTGCACATAGAAAACCGGGTTTTCGTTGGTGCGTTTTTTTGCTAGGTCCATATCAAACATCATATGGGCGTTGGGGGTGCGGCTGGCAAAGAAGAAGCGGCATACGTCCGTGCCTACTTCGTCCATTAATTCGCGCAGGGTAATAAAGCGGCCCGCGCGTTTGGACATTTTTACCTGTTCGCCGTTTTCAATTAAGTGCACCAGTTGGTGGATAATCGGTACAAAGGTGTTTTCTTCGTGGCCCAAGGCGTGTACGGCGGCCTTCATACGCGGCACATAGCCGTGGTGGTCGGCGCCCAAAATATCAATTAAGGTATCATAGCCGCGGTCGTATTTATTTTTGTGATAGGAAATATCGGCCAAAAAATACGTCGGGCGGCCGTCGTGGCGCACGAGTACGCGGTCCTTGTCGTCCTGTGCTTCGGAGTCCTTGGTGGAGCCGAACCAAACCGCGCCGTCTTTTTCGTAGGTGTAACCCTTGGCCGTTAAGGCTTCCAAGGCTTTTTGCGGGGCGTGTTCTTTATGCAGGTCCGATTCGCGGAACCAGCGTGTAAAATCAACGTGGAAGTCCTTCATATCCTGCTGTTGGGTTTTGATTAACTCTTCCATTGCCCAGCGGCCGTATTGGTCTTCGGGCAGGTCAGCGGGGATACGTTTGGCTAAATCAATTAAGTAAGAGCCGTGATAGCCGTTTTCCGGCGGTTCTTTGCCCTCTTTGCGGGCCTTGACGGAAACCGCCAGCAATTCGGCCTGGTTGCCCGCGTCGTTGACGTAATATTCGCTGTCGCAGGAGTAGCCCAATGCACGGTGGATTTTAACCAAACTGTCGCCCAAACTGGCCCCGCGGCCGCTGGCAACGTGCAAGGGCCCGGTGGGGTTGGCGGAGACAAATTCAATTAAAATATTGTGTTTGGAGGTTTCGGCGTTGCGGTCTTTAATGCGGCGGTCGGAGGCGCAGGTGATGATAAAATTGTCCTCCAACTTTAAATTGATAAACCCCGGCGGGACGGCTTGCGCATCGGCAATGCCGGTCAGTTCGCGCAGGACCTTGCAGGCCTCTTTGGCGATTTCCAGCGGGTTTTTATGTAACTTTTTGGCGGCAGCCATTGCCCACACGAGCGAAATGTCCGCCCCGGTATGGGCGGGCGCGGGGGCAAATTCCACTTCGGGCAATTCAGAGCCCTTAAAGCAGTCCGCGTTGGCGAGTTTTAAAGTGATGTCTTGTTTTAATTTTTCTAGCATAAGAGGTTATTTCGTTTTAGCGGTTTTTTTCGCCGTTTTTTTAACGGTAGTCTTTTTAGCAGCGGTTTTTTTGACAGCCGCTTTTTTGGCCGTGGTCTTTTTGACGGTCGTTTTTTTAGTAGTTGTTTTCTTGGACACAGCCTTTTTGGCGGGGGCCTTTTTTACCGCTTTTTTAACAGGTTTTTTATAGTCAATTTCTT
This sequence comes from Candidatus Avelusimicrobium stercoris, assembly GCA_002432025.1. Lineage (GTDB taxonomy): Bacteria > Elusimicrobiota > Elusimicrobia > Elusimicrobiales > Elusimicrobiaceae > Avelusimicrobium > Avelusimicrobium stercoris. Next base: position 14,730 of record DJFE01000018.1, read on the forward strand.
TACCGAAACTGAAAATCTTATCAAGCGCATAGAAATCGCGCGCTTCCGGGGTCATAATATGGGCCAAAAAGCCGCCGTAGTCGCTCACGCGCCACATATTGCTTTCGCCGCCGTCGCGGTTGGCTTTGTAGTAGCCCAGTTCTTTTAATTTTTTGCTGATTTCTTCTTCCACCGCGTCCAAATGCGGTTTGGAGGTGGCGGATACGATTAAAATATAATCGCACAGCGAAGAAAGTCCGCACAAATCTATTACTTTAATATTCTCGGCCTTTTTGTCATCGGCAATTCTTGCCGCCAGGCACACGAGTTCTTTGGTATCCATAAACCACCTCTGCAAATAACGTTATAACTGCAATAAAATTAGTCTAGCATTTTAGAGCGGCATTTCAAAGTCCTTACCCAAGATAATGCGCGTGTCGCATATTACGTTGGGGGAGGAATCGGTCTTGATTTCGCCGTTTATGCCGATAGCGCGGCTTAACTGTTTTACCTGCACCAGCCGCCCGCTGTAATCCACGATAGAGGATGTTTCCTGCAATGTGGGGTAATTGTCGTACTGCAATACATCTACGCGCAAAAGGCCCTTGGCGTTTTGTTCGCGCAAAAATTGGGTTAATTTAAGGGCAAGCCCGCGCTGGCCGGAAGCGTTTAAAATTTCCACCACTATCGGGCGGTCCTTTTGCGCCAGGGGAGCCATATCCTCTACCAAAGGCACCACCGGGGCCTGTTGTTTAGCCTTTTTAGTGCGTTTGGAGGACGGGGGGAGTTTTAGCGCAAAATCGGCGGCTTCCAACTGCGTAAGTTCCAAGGCGATAAGCGTAAACTCCGCCGGGGTCAAATCGGTGCGTTTATCGTGCCAGGCCGTAATGTATTCCCAGACCGCCTGCCCGATAATAAGCGGGTTGTAGCGCCAGGTGTTTAAGGCTTCTTTAAAAGTATCCCAGGCTTGCTCTCTGTCAGAAATTTCAGGGGTAAAAAATTTGGCGTGGTGTAACGGTTTGCAGGCGTGCGGGGCGCACTTGTCCGCACGCACGCTGATAGCCGCCTTGCGCGTGGAAGGATTATAAGAAATATCCATCGCGGGCGAGGTCAGCACCGATAAATGTATGGTGTCCTTGGCCCGGGTGGTTAAAATTTGCACCGTGCGCGAGGTAAGTTGCGCCCAAATGGCCCACGCAAATAACGCCGTGGCGAGGAACATCAGGCACCGCTCGGTTATTTTTCTTGCTTTATTAAATGGTTCCATAAGTTTGTCCCCAGCGGGCAAAGCCATTTTTGCGAGTCAATAGTAAACAAGAGTTTGCGGTTGGCCGCATAAAGCAAGGCTTTATTCAAATCCTGCAAGGCTAAATTGCGGATAACGAACGCATCCTTGTATTTGCGGTCCTTAGAGGAAATATCCGCCACGAACAGAATTTTTGATAGCGTGCTCATATGCAGGCTTCCCAAGGTATGCTCGGCAATGGCACGGATAACGTCTTTATTGGTTACGCCGAACTCGTGCTGCGCGAGCCACGCCGAAACGTAACTGTGCAGCAAACTGGGTTCCATACGGCAAATATCTTCAAAAAACGGTACTTTTATTTTATGCTCTTTGCAAAAGGCGATGAGTGCCGGACCGGAAAAGCCTTTGCCCGCATCGTGCATAATGCCCGCCTTAACGGCGAGTTCTACATTTACATCGTAAATATCGCTAAATGCGGCGGCCATTTCCGCTACATTTTTGGAGTGCAAATAGCGGTTGGGCTTTAAATGGGCTTTTAGCCAAGTGTGTACGTCCAAGCCGTAGAGGTGGTTCTCTCGGATAGTTGGGGCGATGACCTCGGGAACGGTATCCGGCACGTCGCCGCAGGCCAAAATATGCGCGCGGACGCGGCTGGACGAGAGTTTAGGGAAAAATCCCGGCAAAAATAAGTGCCTGAACTGGGCCGGATTTTCGTTATATCCCTTGCGTTTGCCCGCCACTACGACGGCATTTTCAAAAATATAATTGGGATTCTTCCAATTATGCAAATCGTTTAAGCAGTCCGTGCCCACCAGTAAATAAATTTCCGGGTGGTCATAGCGTTTTTTGAGGTATTGCACCAACTGGTAAGTATAGGTTTTGCCGCCTTGTTTGAGTTCGTAATCGTCAAACACGATATTTTTGCCAAAGCCCGCAAACGCCTGTTTAAGCATCTTCATCCGCAGGCGGAAGGGCGTAGGAGATTTGGCTTTAAAGGGGGAGTGGTAGGCAGGAACGATATGCGCAACATCGGGCGCGATGACCTTCATCGCGCGGCGAAACAAAGAAACGTGGCCTTTGTGTACGGGGTCAAAACTGCCGCCAAAAACGAGAACTTTCATAACACCTCATTATACAAGTTTTTTGGCTAATTCCAAGCCCTCTAAAAGGGATTTTTCCATAAAGGAATACTCCCATTTGCCGTACCGTCCCGCACAAAAACACCCGCGCCCGGCCAACGCCTTTAAGGCTTGGCTAACGGCGCTTGCGCGGTATTTGTCATAAACGGCGTAGGCGTAAGGCAAGGACTGCCAGAAGGAAAATAAAACGTCGTCGCTTTCTTTTATTATACCTTTTTGGGCTAACGCCTTCCAAATGCGCGCTTCGCCCGCTTGGGTGTGCGGGTAATCCCCGGACAGTTCCACATAAAAGGCGCTTACGCCTTGGGGAGCATTGGCGGGGGAAAAACCGCTTTGCAGGCCGATACGGTAAAAGGGGTCCTGTTTATCGGGAAAATAAATCCAACTAAACGGTTTTACCTGGCGCTTAATGGCAAAATTATAGACCGTAACCTGCGTATGAACCAGTTTGTCTGCCAGCGCGGCAAGTTCCGCTTCCCCGGTTAGGCGCAATAGTTCAGGCAAGGGCAAGGTGTTTACCAAATAGTCAAAGGAAACCGTTTTGGCTGCGCATTGGGCGGTTTTGCGGGTTAAATCTACGCGCGTAACGGGCGTATTTAGCGATAAATGCGTAATAGAGCGGGTTAGAGCGTCTGTAAGGGCCCCGCATCCGCCGCGTGCCGGGTAATAAAAATACGCGTTGTAGCCGTAAGATTTTGTAGGCGGCTTGACGGCACTTTTTAACACCTCATCCACCGTGGGGGTGGGCACGAAAGAGCCGCACCAGTCGCAAGTCATCTCTTGCGGGGCGCGGCCCCACAGTTTGGTGTTATAGGGGCGCATAAAAATTTGATATACGCCGGGGCCGAAGGCATTTAAGCACCACTCTTTAAAGTTTTTAGGGGCGGTTTTGGGTGTTTGGGCGCACGCGAGCAGGCCGTTTACGCATTGTTGGCGTTCTGCTTCGGGCAGGGCAAATAAATTAGCCTGAAAGGGGAACGGCACGCGGGCGGACCCGGTGTAAATCCAGGCGCGCCTTTTTAAACGGCGCAAATTTGCGCCTAACAGGCTCTTTACCAGTTGTTTGCCCTGTTTGGTGTGCAGGTGCAGCAGGTGGCCGCTAAAATCAAAGGTACAGCCGTTTATCACCTGGCTTTTGCATAACCCGCCCGGGGTGCTTTCCTTTTCTGCTAACAGGTAGTTCGTTTGGCCCGCTTTTTCCAAGTGGTAAGCAGTGGAAAGCCCGGTCAGCCCGGCGCCTAAAATAAGAGTTTTAACGTGCATAATTAATCCGCCGGAAGTTTAAGTAAATAAAGTGTCAGCGCCATCACCACTATTCCTGCCGTGGCAAAAAATCCGATGACGGTAGAAAACCCCGCCCGTGTAAGTCCCCACGCACAGGCGTTGCACAAAAGCCCCGCGCCCGCAAACGCTGCTACAATATACCCCGGTTTCCACCCGGCTTTTTTAAGCCGCAGGGCGATATGGTCCGGACTGCCCTTTAAGGGGTTTTTGCCCTTTAACAGACGCGCCAAACTGACAAAGCCCGTATCAAACAAGGGAACCGCCAAAATAAAAAGCGGAGCCAAAAAGCCCCAGTCCGTGTGTCCACTGTACCCGGTGCCAATGGATAAAGAAGCCACCATAAAGCCGATAAAGGTGGAACCGCTGTCGCCCAGAAAGATTTTTTTGCGGGCGTGGTTATACGGCCAAAAGGCAAGGCAGGCGCCCAATAGGGATAAGGCCGCAAAATTGACATAGACATATTCGCCGGGAAGCGCAATAAACGCGAGACCCAAGGTGCAGATAACGCCTTGGCTTACGCACAGGCCGTCCATAATATCCAGCAGATTAAAGGCGTTTGTCAGCCCGGCCACCCACAAAAACGTAAGCGGCCACGCAACCCACGGGGAAGGAAACACGCGTATTACAATACCGTAGTAAATAAGTGCCGCCACCGCCGCCAGTTGCACTAGGAGTTTTAGGGCGATTTTTACGCCCTTAGGTTTATTTAAATCGTCTATGAGTCCCAACAGAAAAACGAGCAGTCCGCCCAAGCAAATGCCGCGCAGAGTGTGCAAGGTTCCGCTTGGAAAGGCGGTTGTCAGGCGGATAAAAACCAGCCCGGATATCATCCCTAAAAAAACGCCGCACCCGCCCAATACCGGCACGGAGCCCTGGTGCGTTTTTAGTCCGCCGGGTACGTCCAAAAACGCCCGCGCGGCCACCCGGCGCAAAAGCGGCAACGCACCCGCGCAAACCACGCCCGAAACGATACCGGCCAGCAGATAAAGGACAAAAGAGTTCATAATATTTATAATATCATAATAAGGAGATAGGATATGCTTAAAAGAATTTTAACATTTTCGTTAGCCGTATGGCTTTGCGCGTGTGCGGGGGGGCAAATCAAACAAATTCCACCCGAGGTGCGCGCCTATAAAAAAGTGGATTTCTTTATTGGCGGCCGCACGCAAGCGGCGTTTAAGGCAGTGGGCCAAATGAACGAGGACTATGTAGAGGGCGTTTTGCGCATTAAAAAAATCGGCGACGGGGATTATGATGTTCTGCTGATGACCGGGGCCGCCTACAAGGTGCTGCACGCCACCGTCAGCCCCGAGGGGATTGCTTACCGCTATTTGTTTAAAGACGCCGATACCGCCGTGGTGCGCGGACGTATTACGCAATTTTTAAATTTGCTCCTGTCGGATGCGGGTGCTTTTCAAAAACGCCGCGTAAAAGACGGCGAAACCACGCTTACTTACCAAGGGCGCAACGCCAAGGAACGCTTTTTATACCGCGAAGGGGAATTTTATCCTTATGCTGCCCAGTCGGTAACGGTATTAAACACCGCAGATTTATTTTACGACGAATATGCCCTGCTGGATGATGAGGGCGAAGTGAGTGTGCCGCACGTTTTGGTGTATAAAGACGGCAACATTACGCTGGATTTGACGTTAATCAGTTTACGGTAATAAAAAGCCCGGCGTAGCAGCCGGGCTTTTTTAGGCCTTCCTTAAAAAGAGATACATCCACCCGGGGTATAGGGTAAGCAAAACCACTTCCGCCCACACGCTGCCGCCGAAATACCGGGCCATACCCACCGTAGCCAAGCAGACGAACAACATCCCGGCCAATTTTTTGTATTCGTAGGGAATAGGATAAACCTTCTGCGTAAAGGCAAATAATGCGGCGGCCATTACCGCGTAACTGACGGCTACCGCCCACCCCGCGCCCAAAATGCCGATATGCGGCACCAGCGTTAAGTTGGTCGTAATGCTGGCGGCGGCCCCCAAGAGGGTAATCCACATTAAAACCCGCGTTTTTTTGGTAATGACGGGCCCTACCATAAAGTTAATATACAGCCCGTAGAAGAAATACCCCGTTACAATCAGCGGAATAATGGAAAGCCCGCCCCAATAGTTGGGCCCGATTAAGTGGAAATTGCCGAAAATATTGCTTTGGATAATGTCCGGCATTAAAAAGGAAATCCCCAGCAAAAACCACGAGCCAAGCGCAAAAAAGAACGATAGCACCTTGGCAAAGGTATCTTTGGCGTCCGAATCCTTGGCGTGCGCCAAAAAGAACGGCCGCCACGCTTGGTCAAACATAGACACCAAAAGCATCATAAAAACGCCTATTTTAAAGTTCGCCTGATAAATGCCCACCTGCTCCGTGCCCACCAAATGCACCAAAATAGGCTTATCAATCACGCTGACGAGCAGGCTCGCAACCCCGGCGGGCACAAAGGGCCACGCAAAGGACCACATTTCTTTTTGCAGTTTCCAGTCAAAGGCAAAGGGATTGTGCCCCTTTAATTCACCCCACCAAACGGGTGTTAAAATAACCAACGAGGCCAGCGACGCACCGATATTGGCCCACAAAATGGAGTTCGGCCCACGGTGCAAGACCGCCAAAAACAGCACATTTAATGCAACGTTTACCACAATGGAAAACGCCCGCACGCCCGCAAAATACCACGCCCGCCGCTCCAAGCGCAACTTGGTAAAGGCAATCATATTTAGCACATCTAAAAATAAAATAGCGGCGGCCAGGTGAAAGAGCCCAAAATTTTCGCCAAGCCCCCACCAAAGGGAAACTTGGGGGGCAAACGTGTACAGTAACCCGCCCAGCACCAGGGCATTGGCCAAAACGCCGTAAAAGCATTGGCGGAAAACCTTGTGTTTGTTGTCGGCTTCGCTCGCAAAGCGCAGATAACTTTGGTCCAACCCAAATAAAAATACCACGCTCAAAAGCGCAATGGCCGCAAATACGGTGGCAATCGCGCCGTATTGCGTGGGTTGTAAATAATAGGTGTAAAAGGGAACTAAACAGAAATTAAGCAGCCGGGCCAGCACCGTGGAAGTGCCGTAGATAAGGGTTTCTTTGCCGAGCCGTTTGATGTCCTTAGCCATAAAAACAAAAAAATCCGCACGGGCTTTTTATATACCCGTGCGGATAAATCATCCTTATAATTTGACGAACAAGATTTCCAGCAATTTTTTGAATTTGCCTTCAATTTTTTTCGTTTCGCTGATGGTTTGCGCGTGGGAAAGCGGCTTTTTTTCAATGCCGCAGCCCATATTGCTTACCCAAGCAAGGCCCAATACGCTAATGCCGCATTGGCGCGCTACCAACACTTCCGGCACTACGGACATACCGACGACCGTCGCACCCCATTTTTTGAACATTTGGATTTCGGCCGGGGTTTCAAAGTTCGGGCCCGTAGCCGCCAAATATACCCCTTCGCCCGCGGTTACGCCCGCTTTTTTGGCAGCGGCGAGGGCTACCTTGCGCATACCCTTGTCGTACGCTTCGGAAAGGTCAAAGAACATCGGGCCAAAGGCCGGGTCGTGGTTGCCGATGAGGGGGTTGTTGCACATAAAGTTAATGTGGTCTTTGAGCACGCACAGGGCGCCGGGTTTCAATTTAAGGTCCATAGAACCGACGGCGGCAGAGACCAAGAGTTTTTCCACGCCGAGCATTTTTAAGGTGCGGATAGAAATAGCCAAATCCTTCATTGCGTGCCCTTCGTAATAGTGAAAGCGGCCCTGCATTACCACAATGTTGCGGCCTTTATAGACGCCGAAAATCAAGTTCCCGCTGTGGCCGGGCACAGTGCTTTGCAAGAAACCGGGAATAGACGTATAAGGAATTTTTACTTCTTTTTCCAAAGGCGGTATGGAACCGGCCAAACCGGACCCGGTGATAAGAGCGATTTCGGGCTTAAAGTTCTTCGTTTTTTTGTTGATATAAGCGGCTGCTTTTTTTACCTGCGCGAGTTGAGTCATATTCCCTCCAAGTTACATTGTCGTCCGTGCCGGGATGAACGCGTTTTCTATCTGTTCTATCTGTTCCGGCAGAACGCAGACTACATCAAATCTAATACTATCAAATTTTAAGCCCTTTGCTTTCAAATAGGCTTGGGCCGTAAGCGCGATTTTCCTTTGTTTGGCCGGGGTAACCGCCATAAGCGGCCCGCCAAAGGCCGTGTAAGCGCGCGTTTTTACCTCTACAAACACTAAGGTTTTTTTGTCCTGCGCAATGATGTCAATTTCGCCGTACGGGGCGGAAAAATTACGCTCCAACAGGCGGTAACCCTTGTCCTTTAAAAACTGTGCGGCGCGCTCTTCGCCCGCTATCCCCAAGGTATTCACGGCAAAATGGACGGCGCCAATAGTTTGCGCACCGGGGCGAACGAACGGCGGTGCTCCGGGCACGGACCCAAGCGGCGCAAGGCGTCCATATGCTTGGCCGTTCCGTAGCCCTTGTGCCCGGCAAAATCGTAACCGGGATATAATTTATCCAGCACGGCCATATAGTGGTCCCTGGTAACTTTGGCTACAATGCTGGCGGCGGCAATCGCCAAGGATTTGGCGTCCCCGTCTATAATGGGCTGTTGGTTGGCTTCCAACCCGCCAATGGGATAAGGCCCGTCCACCAGCACGACGGAATTGGGGATATGTTCAAATTTTTTGAAGGCGCGGCGCATAGCCAAAAAGGTGGCCTGCAAAATGTTTAAGCGGTCAATTTCGGCGGCGGAAGCAAAGCCCACGCCAAAGGCCGCATCTGAGGTCTGCAAGCGTTTAAAAAGTTCCTCGCGTTTTTTTTCGGTTAATTTTTTGCTGTCGTTTACGTCGGTAAAGTCCGCCGCGGCCGCAGGGGGGATAAAGCAGGCGCACGCCACTACGGGGCCGGCCAGGGGACCGCGCCCGGCTTCGTCCACCCCGATAATAAAGTTGCACTCAGTGCGGAGCGCCTGTTGTTTGTCAAAGTTAAATAGGGGACTTATCATAACAGTATTATAGCAATATTTCCCCGTCAGAAAATAGGCTGCTGCAAAATCGTTACGCGGCTATCCCCGCGGTAGAAATTAACCGGGTTTTGGATAAACTGCTTGTACAGATATTCATCCCGTTTATAATTAGGCAGGCTGGCGGGCTTGGCTATTGGGATAGAGAGGTTGAAATTGACCGTTTCCTCCACCTCTTGGCCTTGCTGGTTGACGATAGTGCCGGTGCGCATTTCGTTTAAGTGCAAGTGCAATTTTTCCGGGCGGGAATATTCGTGCGTGGTAATGCGCAGGCGCAGGGACTTGTCTTTATTATAAAGGGCAAGCGCCTTGGCCTTGGCGTCAAAAACCACGGTTATCGGGTCGCGGAAATGTTTTTCGCCATTGATTAAATAGCGGTACAAATGCGGCAGAAATTCCATCGGACCGCTATAATTATAAACCTCAAATTCCTGCCCGTTGCCCACGGTGAATTTGCTGTTTAAATTGACGTGGCGGATACCGTGTTTGGGGTGTTTAGGCGTTAAGAATTTTTCAAAAGAAAAGACCAAATCCCGCGCGTTAAAATTTTTAGCCGTCAAGCGGGAAATATCGTTTGTAAAGCGCACGCGCAAGGTGGCTTGGTGCGCATTGGGGGAGAAGACCTTTTGGAATTGGGTGCGGTTTTCCGCCAGAAAGCGCAGGCGTTTTAAAAAGCGCAGTTCCAAATCCCGGTTATTTTGCTGTTCCACACGCTTAAAGAGTTGTGTCAAATGGGGGGTAAGAATATAAAAATATTTTTTGTAATAGGTGGAAGCAAATGCTTCAAACATACTGGGCTTGTGGTATTTGTCCGTGAGCGCCCACCATTGGCGCAGGGCCTCGGTCGGGTTTTTGTTCCCTTTCAGCAGTTCTTTAATATGCTGGTGCGGGCTCATCGGCATCCGGCGGGATAAGGCTTGCCCGGCGGCTTGGGTTTGCGCAGCCAGTTTGGCGTTTATTTTGGCGGTTTGGGCGGCTATTCTGCCCGAATTGAGCGCGGTTGCTTGTTGTGCGGCGCGTACGGCGGCTTTTTCTGCCGGGATTACCGGGGTAACCTTGGCGGCTTTAACGGCGCGGCGTGCCGAGCGGAAGCCCTTTTGCGCACGGACGGGCAGGGCGGAACTGAATAAAAAGAAAGCGAGAAACAGCGAAATAATTTTTGCGGTGCGTGTGTTCATATTAACAGTATAACACGGGAGTTTTGCAAAAAGAAAGGGCTAAAAGGCCTAGGCGGCCCCTAGGCCCTTTTGTGCCGAAAGGAAATGGAAAGAGGGCTCTTGTGTTATTGTTTTTGCCGTCATCCTGGAAAGTCTTGGTGGGCCGCCAATTCCTTGGGGCTGACGGCTTTATTAAAATAGAGGTCATTCTGAACTTGTTTCAGAATCTACCTTATGGGTAGTGGCTGTTATTTAACGAAGTCATACTGGAAGGTTTCTGTCCAGTATCTGTTGTTTTCCTCTTTTTTAATAACAACAGATCCTGGACTACGACTTTCCAGGATGACGGCCACGACAATGCATAAGGCACACGACCCAAGCAGTAGGTCCTGAAAACCCTGCGGGCCGCCAGTTCAGGATCTACCGTACGGGTTGTTTGTCGTTGTCGTTTCGTCGTTCTTTTTAAAGGGGTTGTTTC
>DJFE01000018.1:25153-37845 GCA_002432025.1 Candidatus Avelusimicrobium stercoris
CTTAACAAGGAGAAAAAATGAAACATTTTTTAGTAGCCGTTTTGTTGTGTGTGGCGGTAAATGCCCCGGCGGAAATTATTTCCGCGGTGTCTTATAATCCGTCCCGTATGGGCGATTACGTCTATTTAAAGGTGGCCGATAAGGCCAATTTAAAGGGCGGTATTGAAAGTAATACGATGACGGTTCGCTCCGGCGGCACAGTGAGCGCGAGTTCGCCCAATTTAAATTATGACGTTCCCACCGTAGAGGGTGCGTCTGGTTCTACCTTGGATATGCCGAACACGGCTATTCACGGAAGCAATGCCAATACTTATAACGGTTATCAGTCCGTAAACAGCGGTACGCCCAGCGCACTTTTGAATAACGTGTATGTAAACGGCGGACAAACAACGGTCAAAAACGATTCGTATATTTCTACGTTAGACGCGGTAAGCCGTTTAAAACAAAAGGCGGCTACCTTGCGCGCGAATAAACTTTCAGTCAGCGGTTCGGAGGACGCAAGCCTTTACGACGGGGCGACGACGGACGGATTTACGTTAGCGGGAAATGATATTCCGCAGCCGACATCTTCGCACGTGAACACAGGTTCTGCATTAAGCAATTGCACGCTCAAATGGGAAGAGCGGGTAACGAGCGATAACCAAAAGGTAAAACTTTTGGCCTTGGCGGGTTGCGGGGGAACTACTCCGTCCACGGGCGATTGTTCCAATGCTACCTATAAGGCAAGCCATAAGAGCGAGTGCTGCCCGTCCGCCTCTAAAACAGATACGGTGTGCTATCAAAAGTTGTATAAGTGGGTTCAAATTCGCACATATAATGATGAGGGGGGAATTAATGATGCTTGTTGTAAAACAAGTGGGTGTGAAACTTTGGGGGATACTTGTGATTGTCGTATGGGATGTATAACTAGTTCACCGCATGACTCGGGTTATTGCCGATGGCAGGAAAGACAATGCCAAGACACAGGAGAATACGAATATAAACAGTTGTGGTAAGTTGTTTAAAATAGCCCGGGGCAAGAACTTCCCCGGGTTTTTTATGTCTAAAAAAGAAAACCCCTGCGGGACTAGTAACCGCAGGGGTATGTTCGGAGTTTGTTATTCCGTTTGGATAACTATTTCGCCTCTTGGGCCGTTTCAGCGGCGGCCGGAGTTTCGGCAGCAGCGTCGGCGGACACCACTTTTTTAACTTCCTGCAAGCGGGCGGCTTTACCGGAGAGTTTGGTGAGGTAGTTGAGTTTGGCTCTTCTTACCTTGCCCACTTTGAGGACTTCAATGCTGTCCACGCGGGGGGAGTGCACCGGGAAAATGCGTTCCACGCCTACGCCGAAAGAGATTTTGCGTACGGTGAACGTTTCGCTGATGCCGCTTCCTCTGCGGGCGATAACCACGCCGTCAAAGGCTTGGAGTCTTTCGTTGTCGCCTTCAACAACTTTTACTTTTACTCTGACGGTGTCGCCGGCTTTGAAAACCGGTACATTGGTTTTAAGATTGTGTTTAATTTCGTTGATATTCATAAAACTTACTTCCTCCGAATCGTTTTTTTCTTTTGGACCTTTTTTGACTTTTGAGAGGCGGTTTCAAGCAAATCGGGTCTTAACTGTTTTGTAATCTGTAATGCTTGTTCGTGTTTCCACGCTTCAATTTCTTTATGGTTGCCGTTTAACAGCACCGCCGGAACCTTCCGCCCGCGCCAAACTTCCGGACGCGTATATTGCGGGGCTTCCAACAAATGCCCTTCAAACGACTCCAAAGACGTTACGTCCTCTTTTTTAAAGGTGCCCCGTTGCAATCGGGTAATGGCGTCTATCATCACGCAGGCGGCCAATTCTCCGCCCGTTAAAATGTAGTCGCCAAGCGACACCTCTAAATCCACCTCGGGATATATTCTTGCGTCAATCCCTTCGTAATGCCCGCACACAACAATCAGGTGGCGTTTTTTGGCCAGTTTTTTAGCCAACTGCTGGTTAAAAACTTGCCCGCGCGGACTGGTTAAAATGACGTACGAGGTCTTTTTGCGCAGTTTGGAAATGGCTTGATAAAGCGGTTCCGCTTTCATCAGCATCCCCGGGCCGCCGCCGTAGGGCCTGTCGTCTATGGTTTTATGCTTATCCTCGGCAAACTGCCGGGGGGAAAGCGTACCCAATTTTATTATCCCCGCCTTGCGCGCCCGCCCCACAATACTGTGGGAGAGCGTTTGGTCTATCATTTCTTCAAAAGCGGTGATAACGTCTATTTTCATTAATCTTCCAACTTTAAGGTAACTTTTTTGTTCTGTTTGGCGGCCGCGGCGTTTAAAACGGTTCTCACCGCTTTGATGATGCAGCCGTCTTTCCCAATCACTTTACCTTTGTCGGCGGCGTCCACCTTGGTGGACAGATAAACTTTGTTCTGCTCAACCTTTTCTTCCACCACCACATTATCGGGCGTAGAGGAAAGAGATTTCAAAAGCAGAGTGGCCAATTCTTTCATAATGCCTCGCGGGGATTATTTGGCGCTGGCTTTTTTAATCAAGTTCGCGACGGTTTCAGAGGGTTTAGCACCCACTTTCATCCAATATTCCACTCTGGGCATATTCAGTTTGACTTGTTCGGCCACGTTCGGGTTGCAGGGGTGATACTGGCCCAACACTTCTTTGGCTTCCTTGCCCACGGCGGAAGATTTTTCAATCGCCACTACTCTGTACTGGGCTTGGGCTTTTTTGCCGACTCTCTGTAATCTGATAACTACTGCCATTATGACTCTCCTTGTATGCTTTTACACGAGGTAAAAGACTGTAATTAAATGTCCGGGGCCGCCTGTCTGATTTGGTTGAGGGCCAATACAGGGTCCGCGGCTTTAAAAATTGCACTGCCTGCGACGAGCGCATCCGCCCCAGCCTTTATGGCGCGGGGGGCTGTTTGCGCGTTAATGCCGCCATCCACTTCCAGCCAAATTGCCTTGCCGGAAGCTGCGATAATTTGGCGTACCCGTTTAATTTGGTCTTCGCTGCCGGGCAAAAATGCTTGCCCGCCGAAGCCGGGGTACACGGTCATTACTAATACTAAATCCAACAAATCCGTAAGCGGAGCAATAAGTTCCGGGTCGGTGTCGGGCTTAATGGATAAACCCGTTTTTACGCCGAAACTTTTAATCAGTTTAAGCGTTTCTACAATTTCATCCTTTGCTTCAATATGCACGGTGAGCAGGTCCGCCCCCGCCTTGGCAAAGGGTTCTACAAACAACATCGGGTTTTCTACCATTAAATGGGTATCTAACGGTAAATCTGTTTTTCCTTTCAAAGAACTTACAACGGACGGCCCAAAACTCAAATTGGGTACAAAGTGCCCGTCCATAATATCCACGTGCAACCAATCCGCCCCGGCCTTCTGTACGGCGAGGACGTCTCTACCCAACTGCCATAAATCGGCCGACAGGATAGAGGGCGCAACAGATATTTTACCATTTGCGGAGGGCATTTTGGAAATTTTTATCATTGCAGTTCTCTTTCGCGCACTAAAACACCGTCCACAAACACCCGCAAAGTGGCTCTGTCCGCAAACGGTACTTCCAGGTCAATTTTAGAGCCCGGTTGGCGCGTTTCGTTCAAAATTTCGTTTTCCACGTCGCCCTGTTCCAACACTACGCGCACGCGGCTGGCGTTTTTGCCTTGCGGCATTTCATAATGCAGGTGGTACGATTTTTCATCGTCGCCCGCTTGGCGGCGGCTGACCGTAACTTCCAGGTTTGCGCCGGGGGCGATTTGGTTATCCGCCGACGGATTTTGCGCGGCAACCGTACCGTTGGGGAAGACGGATTTAGAATCTTCTTTAATAATTAAATTGATGTTTTGCGCACTGGCCCACAGGGTGGCTTCGGAGAGTTTTTTGCTCTTAAAGTTGGGGACCAAAATTACGCTGGCAGGCGGGGCACCGTTAGAAAGCACGAGGGAAACCTTGTCGCCTTTTTGCACCATACTGTCCGCCTTGGGGGTTTGGGCAACGATGAGGCCCTTTTCGTAAGTAAGCGAATAGGCGTTATCCACTTTGTCAACCAAAAGCCCCGCTTGGCGCACGGCCAGTTGGGCGCTTCTTAAATCGGTGCCGACGGTGTTGGGCACGAAAACCATTTCGTCCCCTTGGCTAATCCACACACGGATAACGCGCCCTTCGCGCACGGTAGAACCCGCAGAGGGCAACTGACGCAAAACGGAACCCGGAGCGACCTCTTTGGCAAACTCCACGCCCGCCTGCTTTAAGGCTAAATTGTTGGAAGCGAGCAAGCCAAGAGCCTGCGTAACGGATTTTTTGGTTAAATCGGGTACGGTAACTTCCTTGCGGGTGTGCACTAAGGCGCCCAGCACCCAATCTGCCGATATAAAAATCAGCGCAAGAAAAAATACCACAATAAGCCCCGCCACAATCCATTTGGTGCGGTGGTTTTTATTGGTTTTCTTTAAAAAATCGTCAAAATTCTGTTCGTTGCTCACGTTATTCTCTAAACGCCCCGTCGTGCGCTTTCAAACCGCGCCCGTTAGCAAAGGCGTCGGCCGCCATTGGTTTTTTGCCTGCGGGGTGTACTTCGTTTAACCAAATACTTCCTTCTTTACATTTTACTAAAATTCCCCGGTTTCTTTCAATGAATAGCACGGTGCCCGCAGGTTCGTTTGAAGGGTTGTTGCCCAGTTCGGTGCGGACAACTTGCAGCCACTCCGTTTTGCCGTTGTGCGTAAAGGGAACCTTGGGTTTGGGGCCGCAGGCCAGGCCGCGCGCGCGGTTGTTTAGTTCGGCGGCGGTCAAAAGTTCAGGGCGCAAAAGCGCGTCCTCTTTTTCCAGCATTGGGGCCACGGTCGGCTCGCCTTCTTGCGGAGTTTGCACCATATGGCCCTTTTCAATTTGCTCCAAACACTCCTTTAAACCGTCCAGGCCGAGCGGAATTAATTTTTCAAACAGGGTTTGGGCATTGTCTTGCGGCAAAATGTCGGTTTCCTTTTGCAGAAAGAGCGGACCGTCGTCCATACCGGGGCGAATCCAAAAGACGGAAATGCCCGTGTGCGTGTAGCCTTGGATTAAGGCCTGTTGGACGGGCGCCGCGCCGCGCAGTTTGGGCAGGAGCGAAAAGTGCACATTTAAAATGCCCAGTTTCGGCAGGGCCAAAAAATTGGGACGGAAGATTTTTCCATACGCCACCGCTACGCCCAAATCAAAGGGCACGGCGGCTATTTTGTCAAAACCGTCCTTTAATTTTTCGGGAGACAAAACGGGTAAATTCAGTTCCAGCGCGCGCTGTTTTACCGGGCAGGGGGTAATTACCATCCCGCGCCCGCGGGGCCGGTCGGCCTGCGTAACAACGAGTTGCACATCGGTGAGTTGGTGCAGTAAATCCAAATACGGCACGGACAAATCGGGCGTGCCAAAGAAAATTGTTTTTAATTTAGCCATATATATATGGTATCAAAAACGGGCGGTAAAAGTAATTTTTAAAAGGGAGTGTAGATTTTTAAAACTTTTTGCGTTCTTACTGGTAGAACCGAAAGTTCAAACATTGCAAAAAAGGAGAATTAGTATGAAAAAATTACTGGTATTTGTATTGGCCGGAACCTTTATGTTTGGGGCGTTTGCGCCAAGCGTATTTGCCCAAGGAGCCAAAACCCGCGGAACACTGGCGGAAGGTTTAAAAAACGGACCCAAAGCCGGGCTTAAAAATGGCCTTAAAAACGGAGCCAAGAACGGGCTCAAAAACGGCCTTAAAAATGGGCTTAAAAACGGTAAGAAAAACGGAGACAAAAAATAAAATTAGAGCGCAGGGCCTTCGGGCCTTGCGCTTGGTATGAAAGAGGATAAAAATATGAAAAACATCATTAATTTATTTGTAATAAGTTTATTTGCGTTGACTGCTGTGCCGCTCTGCGCGCAGGACGCGACAACCCCGGTACAAGGCCTTAAAAACGGTTTGGCGGACGGTTTAAAAGACGGGGCGAAAAATGGCCTTGCTGGGGGCTTAAAGGACGGGACCAAAAACGGGTTGAAAGAGGGGGCCAAAGAAGGACTTAAAAACGGACGGCAGAAGAGTCCCAAGAAGGAAAAAGCCCCCAAGGCTCATAAAGCCAAAAAGGCCCTTGGCAAAACGGGCGAAAAAACACATTTGACGGATGAACAATTAGCCGCCAAACGCGAAGCAACGGATGCCAAAATAGAAGCCAAACGTGAAGCAGGTGATGCTCAGCGCGAAGCCAAGTACGAGGCGCGCCTAGCCAATGCAAAAAGCGACGAAGCCCGCGCCCATATGCAGGCCAGCCACGATAAAAAGGTGGAAAAATTAGAGCAAAAGCGCAATATCGCCGACGAAAAGAAAGACAACCGCCGCGAACAGGCAGATAACAAGCGTGCTTCCGCCCAGCAAAAGGCTTCTGCGGCTAAATCTAAAAAGAGTAGCGGAAAAAAGCATTAAAAACTTGTAAAATTTCTGCAAGAGGTATTTATGGATAACCGTTTGATTGAGCAGTCTTTTGTAGAATTTCATACGCAATTAGTTCGTTTGGCTACCCAGCATTTAAACCCGGTACTGGCACAGCGGGTAACGCCGGACGATGTAGTGCAAGAAACCTTTTTGGCGGCTTGTAAACGGCTCAATTATTTTGAAGCCAACCCCGAGGTTCCCGTGTATTGCAAGTTGCGTAAACTGCTCTTTCAAACCTTATCCGACTTGGAACGTAAGCATTTACAGGCGCAAAAGCGGGACGCGTATAAGGAACTTTGTGTAGGTGGGGATACTACCGCCACGGCGGCGCAGGTAAATTGGAATATGTTTGCAGATACTTTGACGAGCCCGCTTTCCAAATTAACCCGCCAAGAAAGGTACGGCCTGTTGCAAACGGTGTTGGAACATTTGTCCGAAAATGACAGACAAATTTTGGAACTCCGTCATTTTGACGGGATGTCCAATGCTGATTGCGCGGCCGTACTTAAAATTACACCCAAAACGGCCAGTATCCGTTATGTTCGGGCGTTGGAGCGGTTGCGTACAAAGGCCGCGGAACTGTCGGGGTTTGGCTTATGAGTTTTGAAGAAATTGTTTCCCAGTTTTTAGACGAGTGCCAAAAGGGCTTATCCCCGCAAGTGGCCGATTACCAAAAGCGCTATCCGCAGTACGCCCAGCGGTTGGCCCAGGTATTGCCGCTGTCGCAAGAATTAGAAAAATTACATCCTAAACCGGAAACGCCTCCCGAGCAGGAGCAGTTGGACGATTACCGTCTGCTTTCCAAAATTGGTGCGGGGGGTATGGGGGTAGTGTACGAAGCCTTGCAGGTGTCGCTTAACCGTCGGGTAGCCGTTAAACTGTTGTCTCGCAACTTTGTAACAGACGAGGAGCAACGCAAACAGTTTGAAAATGAAGCCCTGATTATTGCCCGTTTGCATCATCCTAACATCGTGCAGGTGTTGAGCGCCAAGTGTACTCCACAACGGTGTTACTACGCTATGGAACTTATCCGTGGCACCGGGTTGCACCAGTACGCCTTTAAAAATCTGCGGGAGATTGCCCAAGCCGGGCTTCAAGCGTCAGAAGCGTTAGCCTATGCGCACAGTTGTAAGGTGTTGCACCGGGATATAAAACCCGCCAATTTGCTGATTGATGAAAAAGGACACGTTTATGTGAGCGATTTCGGCATTGCATTTCTAACAAACGAGCCGGGTAAAACCCCGGCGGACCCGCGTAGCGGAACGATTCGCTATATGGCCCCTGAAAAGTTATTGCGGGCTGAAAATACCTTTGCTACGGACCAATATTCCTTCGGGGCTACTTTGTATGAACTTATCACGCGCGAGCCGTTTATTGCCGGCAATTCCTACGGGGAAATTTCACAGAAAATAAGTGCGGGTGAAATTCCGCAGTTGACGTGTGCAGAGCCGGATTTGTCGGCGATTGTCAACAAATGTACGCGTGTAAACCCGGCGGAGCGGTACGGCAGTATGGCAGAGGTGGCGGACGATTTGAAACATTTTTTACATAGCGAACCCGTCCACGCGGCTCATACATCGTGGGTACGCCGTTTTGTGCTATGGCGGCGAAGAAGCCCAGCGGCGGCCTTGTTTAGTTTGCTGGCGGCTTTTTGCGGGGTGGCCTTTGTGTTGGCCTTACTCATTGGATATGTTAATACGAATAAGGCCCTTAAACTGGCCCGACAAAATGCCTCCACGGCAGATGCTGCCTTATCCAAAATTTTTACCTATGTACAAACGCAAACGCCCTCTTCGGGCGCGAGTGCCCTTTTGGGCGCGCTTATGCCTTATTATCAGGAAATTTCCACCCAGCAAAAGGTCTCGCCCGAAAAGCGCGCGCAGGTCAGCCAGTTGGTGGGCCAAACGGCGGAATTGTCGGGCAATTATGCGCTGGCCGAGCAGGCATTTAGAGAGGTGCAAACCCTTCGTCCGAGTGCTGCTTCTTTAAATCAACTGGCGCAGGTGCTGGAAAAAGCAGGAAAAAAGAAAGAGGCTATTTCCTTGCGCCAAACAGTAGCCAAAAATTACATACAGGCAGACAATAAGGCCGACCGTTACGAGGCCGTTCGGGCATTGCTCGCGCTACCCCAAGAGGAAGCCTTGCGCCGACAAGCCTTTGACGCGCTAAAACAACTGCTGGCACAGGCGCCGCAAAACGCGGATTATCTGTATGCTTATGCACGGCTCGTGGGGGAAAACCCGCGTTTGTTTGCAAGCGAGCGTATCCCGGGGGTGGAACCCAATGCGGTTGTATTATTAAACCGTATGTCCGAAAAATATCCCCAACGGGTGGAATACGGGTTAAGCGCGGTAGAACTAATGACGCGCAAACTGCGTTATAGCCAGCAGTTTCAGGCACGAGATTTTGAGAATTTGCAGTTGGCCTTGTCTTTGTCGGATAGACTTTTGGGGCAGTTTCCCAATACCCCGCGGGTGGTATCGTCTGTGGTCGCCTTGCGCAACAGCGCGGTACGGTTAATGCGGCGAGAGGGGGATTTTGCCTTGGCACGCAAGGAAACGGAACGGCTGCTGGGAATGTTGGAACTGCTGTTTTATAATCCGCAAACACCCGATGATGTAAAAGAAACCTTGCTGACTTTGCAATTAGACAGGTTGGAAATGTTTGTGCGGGACGGGCGCACTTCGTCAGCGGAAGAAATTAAAAAGCAAATTCAAACGGAACTGCAAGATTATTGGGGCGATAACGCGTCCGAATTTGCCCGCCGTTTGTCCGCTATAACCACAAGGAGCCCCCGATGAAAAAATTATTATTGGTAATCCTTTTGGGAATCATAAGTTTGAGTGTCTTGGCCCAGCGGCGTGTTCCGCGGGCAACGCAGGATGTTTCGCCGGCTTTGCTTAAAACCTTGCAGGTGGAACAGCATACCTTTGAGGGAAGTTTGCCTTACTGTCAAAATAAACCGCAGGTCCCTGTGGAAGCGTTAGTCGTGCTTTTACACGGACGCAGTGGAAACGGCACGGATAACCTCGCCCAACTGACGAACCCGGCGGTAAAGCCGCTTCTTACCTATGTGGGACAAACGGGGAAGAGGGTCTTGGTGCTAATGCCACAGGCCCCGCAACGCGGCGGGTGGAGCGCCGTGGAGGATAAGGTTGCCCGGTTGGTATCTTCTAAAATACGCGAATACTATCTTCCGGCTGATAAGGTGTATATTTCGGGTGTTTCTATGGGTGGTGGCGGTGTTTATTCCCTAATGGCAAAACATCCGGGTCTTTTTAACAAAGCCGTTTTGGTCAGCGCAGGCGGACGTGCGGATATGGCCCCAAAAATGAAAGGACAGTTTTTGCTTATTCACGGCGAGCAGGACCGCGTGATCCCGTTTACGCGGGCGGAACAAATGGCGCAAGCGCTTGCCCAAAATAAAGCGGTGCAAGTGGATCTGTGGCCCCTTGCCGGACGGGGGCACATAAACGGAGCCCGAGCGGCATATTCCGCCAAAACGTGGGATTGGTTATTTGGGGAGCAGACAAAATGAATTGGCAGAGTTTGGTTATTGGGGCGGCCGCCTTTGTATTAATTGGTGTGTTTCATCCGCTGGTGATTTGGGGGGAATATTATTTTTCCAAAAAAATTTGGCCCGTTTTTTTGGCGGTGGGGTTAGCCTTGCTGGCGGGCGCGCTTTTTTGCAAAGGGGAAATCCTTTCGCCCCTTTTAAGTATAGCGGGGTTTTGTGCGTTGTGGAGCATAAAGGAACTGTTTGAGCAGGAAAAGCGTGTGCAAAAGGGCTGGTTTGCCCAAAATCCCAACCGCAAATAAAAAAGGCCTGCCTTGGCGGGGAATAAGTAAAAGCGGTATAATAATAAAAAGCGCTTTTGTGCGTAAACCCTTTATAAGGAAAGAATTATGAAACAAGTGATTTTGACCGGAGACCGCCCCACGGGCCGCTTGCACGTCGGGCATTATGTCGGCTCTTTAAAAAGACGCGTCCAACTGCAAAACAGCGGGAAATTTGACCAGATTTTTATTATGATTGCCGATGCGCAGGCATTGACGGATAACGCCCACCAGCCCCAAAAGGTGCGCGATAACATTATTCAAGTGGCGCTGGATTATTTATCCTGCGGGTTAGACCCCGAAAAATCCACTATTTTTATCCAGTCTATGATTCCCGAACTTACGGAACTGACGTTCTATTATATGAACTTGGTAACCGTGGCGCGCGTAGGACGCAATCCCACCGTCAAGTCGGAAATTAAACAACGCGATTTTAAAACCAGTATTCCCTTGGGCTTTTTTGCCTACCCCGTCAGCCAGGCGGCGGATATCACGGCCTTCCGTGCTACCGCGGTGCCGGTGGGCGAGGACCAAATGCCGATGCTGGAACAATGCCGCGAAATCGTGCACAGTTTCAATTCCACCTATGGCGAAACCTTGGTGGAACCGCAAATTATCCTGCCTGATAACAAGGCCTGTTTGCGCCTGCCCGGTACGGACGGCAAGGCCAAGATGAGCAAATCCCTGGGCAATTGCATTTATTTGTCTGACGACGAGGAAACTGTACGCAAGAAGGTAATGTCTATGTTCACGGACCCGAACCACGTCCGCGTGGAGGACCCTGGCAAGGTGGAAGGAAATCCCGTGTTTGTGTATTTGGACGCGTTCAGCCGCCCGGAACATTTTGAAAAGTTTTGGCCCGAATACAAAAATTTGGACGAACTCAAAGCGCATTACCAGCGCGGTGGGTTAGGCGATGTAAAGATTAAAAAGTTCTTAAACCAAGTATTGCAAGACGAACTTACGCCCATCCGCGAACGCCGCAAACAATGGGAAGCGCGTTTGCCCGAAGTATATGATATTTTAAAGAAGGGTACCGAAAAAGCCCGCGCTGTGGCCGCGCAAACAATGCACGACGTACGCGCCGCAATGAAAATCAATTATTTTGAATAATAAAAGTTGATTTTTTGATAGAACACCCCCGCCAGCCCGCGAGGGTGTTTTGGTTAGGAAGCGAAAATGTACTTTACATACGGCAAAACGGAAACAGATTATTTGAAGCGTAAATGCAAAAAATTAGCCGCCGTGATTGACGCGGTGGGCCCTATTGCGCGTAAGTTAGATGATGATTTGTTTGACGCCGTTGTGCACCACATTGTCGGCCAGCAAATTTCCAGCAAGGCGCAGGCGACCATTTGGCGGCGGATTAAGGAAAATTTAGGCCCCATAAATGCGCAAACCGTGCTGGCGGCGGGTGCGGAAAAGTTGCAGGCCTTTGGGATTGGTTTCAAAAAAGCCGACTATATTTTGGATTTTGCCCGAAAGGTGCAAAGCGGTGCGTTTGATTTGCAGGCTGTGGCCCATATGCCGGATGATGAGGCCATTGCCGCCTTGGTTTCCTTACGCGGGATTGGCGTATGGACGGCGGAAATGCTGCTGCTTTTTTGTTTGGCGCGTCCCAATGTGTTCAGTTACGACGATTTGGCTATCCAGCGTGGTTTGCGTATGCTTTATCACCACCGCAAAATTACAAAACCGTTGTTTGAAAAATACCGCAAACGGTTTAGCCCATACGGCTCGGTAGCCTGTTTGTATTTGTGGGCGGTTTCCGGCGGAGCCGTGCCGGGAATGCGGGACTATGCTCCCCAAAAAACCGTTAAAGGGGGAAAATAATGCTTTATAAAACGGTTTATCACTCGCCCATAGGGGCATTGACCTTGGCCTCGGACGAAACGCACCTTGTAGGGGTGTGGTTAGCCGGGCAAAAATATTTTGGCGCTGCGTATAAGGAGCCGTTTGCAGACCGTGCGGACCACCCCGTTTTGCAAAAGGCTGTGCAATGGTTAAAGGACTATTTTGCGGGTAAACGCCCGGCTATTACCGCCTTGCCCTTAAAGCTGCAGGGGAGCCCCTTCCGCCAGCGCGTATGGCAAATTTTGTGTAAAATTCCCTACGGGCAAGTAGTTACCTATGGAGATATTGCCCGGCAACTTGTGCAGGAGCAGGGCCAAAAAAGTATGTCCGCACAGGCCGTGGGCGGCGCGGTGGGGCATAATCCTATTTCTGTTATCATCCCGTGCCACCGGGTGGTGGGGGCGGACGGGAGCCTGACGGGCTACGCCGGGGGCTTACAGGCCAAAAGTTGGCTGTTAGCCCACGAGGGCGTACAAATCAAATAACCTTTCTTTGGTGGCAAATACACCTTGACTTGATTATCCCTATTTGATAAGGTTTTTGTCCAGTATCTGTTGTTCTCCT
>DJFE01000022.1:0-22579 GCA_002432025.1 Candidatus Avelusimicrobium stercoris
GGGTCCAAAAAAGGCTTGACTCGTTTTTTTTTTTGATACAGTACCATTACGGCCCGGGGAGGGTTATATAAAAACTCCTACAGTTGCCCAAACCGGGCCGTACACAAGAGAAAAGAGAAAAGGAGAAGAAAAATGATTAAGAATAATAACAAAGGGTTCACGCTCATTGAATTATTGGTCGTGGTCCTGATCATCGGCATTTTAGCCGCAATGGCAATGCCGCAATACTTCAAAGCAATGGAACGCTCCCGTATGACGGAAGCCGTAACCTTGCTCGCCAATATTGCGCAGGCGCAACAACGCAAATATATGCAGATTAACGCCTATGCTAAAAATTATAGCGGTTTGGACGTCGCTCCGAAAGGTGCTACGGCTGGCAATTATTGCACCAAAGGGACCTTGGCGGATGGAAAATGTGGTAAAGGCAATGGTTTCTTGGTTGCCTTGTCCCAAGACGACACTACTTTAAACGGTGGTAATGCCGTAGCCACGCGTGTTGGTCCGGGGACCTTGCAATACGAATATAGTTTGGTCCGCTTTTACAATGGTGAAGGTACCCAATGCAATGCTACGAATAAAAACGGTGCGGAACTTTGTATGGATTTTTGTGGCTTGGATGACACTGCTGCTGCTGATTTCAAATGTTGCAGTGATGGCAGCAAGGGTGATAAGCAGGGTTCTTGTGCCAAACCGACTATGGACCTTGGCAAATAATATTATTTAGCAAATTGCTAACACCGCTCTTTCCGCTGTTTGGAAAGGGCGGTTTTTAATATAAAGGGAAAATAGCCCTTATTTAACCTGTTATATAACTTGACAGAGGGGCCTTTGTCTGGTACCCTCTAATTATGTACACTATAAATAGATTTCATTTTATTTAAGGGGGCAGTATGAGCGAAGTAATTTTGACGGATGCAAATTTTGAAGAAGAAGTATTAAAAAGCAAAGAACCTGTAATGGTGGACTTTTGGGCCACTTGGTGCGGGCCGTGCCGTATGTTGGGCCCGGTGGTGGAAGAATTAGCCGCCGAGTATGCGGGCAAAGTAAAAGTCTGCAAGTTAAATACCGACGAAGGCATCGCCACCAGCACCAAATACCGCATTTCTTCTATCCCTGCCTTGCTCTTCTTTAAAAACGGAGAATTAGTCGGGCAGACCGTGGGATTGCAGTCCAAAGCCGCTTTGCAGGAAAAATTAAACTCCTTGCTGTAAGGAGGCTGTATGAAGAAGTTATTTGGGGCCTTGTGTGTAGTGGTATTGTTTGCCGTTACGCTCGCGGCCCAGCAGAGTGCTACTATTCCCGCAATGACCAGCCGGGAATATGACGGTCTTAGAAAAGACCAAGTGTTTGTTGTGATGTTTACGGCGCCTTATTGCGGGCCTTGCCACGCGGCCGAGCGGACGATGATGACTGCTCTTACCAAAAAATACGCGCAGGACAAGAACGTAATTATCCGCAAGGTAGATGTGCAAAACGACGTAAAACCGACAAACGGAATGCTGTTAAAAGATGCGTGGGGCATTACCTCGTTGCCTACCTTTGTGGTGGCGTATAACGATACGGTAATGTATTCCCATATTGGATATTCTACCCTTTCCGGCGCCGCTGTTCAGCAGGAACTGGAAGAAAAAATTAATAACCTTAAATAGTATAGCGCCCGCCCTACCCCGGGGCGGGCCTCTATCCCGCCTATGACCCAACTACAACCGCAATTTTATTTAATTGATGCCCATAACTTTTTGCACCGCAACTATCACGCGTTGCCGAAATTATCCACCTCGTCCGGGCAAGAGGTGGGCGCGCTGTACGGTTTTTTGCGCTGGCTCATCAAAATGCTGCGTGAGCATAACCCGGCGTATGTGGCCGTCTGCTTTGATTCGCCCGGCGGTTGTGCGCGGCGCAAGGCCTTGTTGCCCGCCTATAAAGCAAACCGCAAAAAGCCGGACGATGCGCTTGTCAGCCAGTTGAATTTGGCGCGTGGCTTAGTAGATACTTTGGGCTTAACGGTAGTTGCCAAACAGGGGATAGAAGCCGACGATTTAATGGCCTTTTTGGCCCGCCACGCCGCGGCGCAAAAGGTGCCCAGCGTGTTTGTTACGTCGGACAAAGACGTTTACCAATTTTTAAATGAATATATTTCCATTTGGCCCTTTGGCGGGAAGGACGGCTTTAAAGGGCCGGAAGCCGCCAAGGAAAAATTCGGCGTAGATACGGCTTTCCTGCCCGATTATTTTTCTATCGTGGGCGACGCGTCGGACAATGTGCCCGGCGTAATGGGGGTGGGCCCCAAAAGCGCGGTGGACCTGATTAATAAGTTTGGCCACTTGGAGGACATCCTCCGCGCCGCACATAGTGATAACCCCGGTTTTAAACCGGCCCTTGCCAAAAAGATTTTAACGCACGAGGGTGAAGCCTTGCTCTCCAAACAGTTGGTGGTGTTTGATTCCAATTTGGATATGCCCTTTAATTTGGACGATTACCGCGTGCGCACGCCGGATAAAGCACAGTTGGAAGCGTTATTTAAGGAATACGAATTTAAAAATTTATTGGACTTTTTTGAAGCCCCGCGCCCGGCCGTTGCGGCTCCTGCGCCCGAGCAAAAGGAATTGCTGCTGGGCGAAGCATTAAAAAAAGCGGAAAGTGCCCCGCGTATTTTTCTGCACGCGCAAGATGAATTTTTGGTGTTGGGGCTTAACGAAGCGGAAGCCTCTTACACGCCTATCAGTGATATCCAACCGTGGGAGTTGGCTGCCCTTAAAAAATTGGTGGAAAATGATTCTATTGAAAAAATTGGGTACGATTTAAAACTTACCCTGCGGGAACTGAATATCAATGTGCACGGACAATTTATAAAATGTTTTGACGGGCGTTTGGCGCGTTATTTGCTAAATCCGTCGGGCGATTTGAGTTTTGCGGGCGCGTGTGCGGATTATTTTTCCGCCACCGTGCGCGAGGATGACGCCTTTGAATTATTAAAGGAATACAACCGCTACATTTGGAAATTGCAGGAAGTTTTAACCGCCAAATTAAAGGAAGCCAACCAATGGGACCTTTTTAATAATTTGGAACTCCCGTTAATGATGGTGCTGTCTGCTATGGAATTTACGGGACTGCGCATTGACCCGGGATGGCTGGAAAGTTTTAAAGTATTATTGGAGCAGGAAATTGCGCGCTTTCAAAAGGATATTGATGCCCGCGCGGGTTATCCGGTGAACATCAATTCCACCAAACAGTTGGGCACACTGCTTTTTGAACAAATGAAAATTCCGCCTGTGCGCAAAACCAAAACGGGCTACTCCACCGACGAATCGGTGCTGGAAGAAATTGCGCAAACCTACCCGGTGGCGCGGGCCATTTTGGAGTACCGGGCCAGCAGCAAATTAAAGGCTACTTATGTGGACAATTTGCTGTTGCTGGCAGACGATGAAAACAAGGTGCACTCGTACTTGGACCAAACCGGCACGGTAACGGGCCGCTTGTCCAGTTCCAGCCCCAACCTGCAAAATATTCCCGTCCGCACGGAAAAGGGTCGTCTCTTGCGCAAGGCCTTTTGCGCGGCGGAAGGCAACGTCTTGTTAAGCGTGGACTATTCCCAAATTGATTTGCGCGTGCTGGCGCACGAAAGCCAGGACCCCGTGCTTATCCAGTCCTTTTTGGACGGCGGAGATATCCACACGCAGACGGCGGCGCAAGTGTTTGGCGTGATGCCGCTGATGGTTACGGAGCAAATGCGGTCTAGTGCCAAGGCAATTAATTTTGGTATCATTTATGGACAGGGCCCTATGGGCCTTTCCCAAGCGCTTGGCATTACGCTGCGCGAAGCCAAAGAATATATAGACAATTATTTCCGCAATTACCGTGTCGTGCGCGAGTGGATAGACGCAAATGTCGCCCTCGCCCGCCAAAACGGATATGTAAAAACAATGCTGGGGCATATCCGCTACCTGCCGGAGTTTAATATGGGGGTTGGAAGTATGACCTCTTTTGCCCAGCGCGCGGCCATTAATACGATTGTGCAGGGCGGTTCGGCGGATATTATTAAAAAGGCGATGGTAGATGTGTTTTCCGCCTTCCGCAATACGCCCGTGCAAATGGTAATGCAGGTGCACGACGAACTGATTTTTGAAGTGCCGCAGGAAGGACTGACCGAAACGGCGGCCCGCATTAAAGGGTTAATGCAAAACGCTGTAAAATTGCGGGTTCCCCTGCTGGCGGCGGCCAAGGCCGGGAAGAACTGGTACGAATTAGAAAAACTGCCTTTATGAATTTACGCGTGAAAGACAAACTGGTGTTGGGCCTGACGGGCAGTATGTTAAGCGGCAAAAGTATGGCTTTAAACTTTTTTGCACAGAACGGTGCGGAAGTGTTATCGTGCGACGAAATCGTGCGCGAACTTTATAAAAAAACCGCCGTCCGGCAAAAACTGTCCGCTTGGTTTGGCTCGTTTCAGCCCGCACTGGTGGCAAAGGCGGTCTTTCATAATCAGGCGGCCCGCTTAAAGTTGGAAGCCTTTTTGCACCCGTTGGTGTTACAGGCGGCCGCACAAAAAATAAAACAAAGTGCCCACACTTGTTTTGTGTTTGAAGTTCCGCTTTTATTTGAAGCGGGGTGGGATAAATTAACCGATTTGAATATTTTAGTATTGGGCGACAAGCGCACCTTGCCCGCACGCCTAAAAGAGCGGGGGGTAACCTTGGCGGAATACAACCGCCGGATAGCCGCGCAGTTGCCCGAAGACGAAAAAGCCCGCAGGGCAGACATTGTGCTGGCCAACTGCGGCAGTAAAGCAGATTTGGGCTTAAAAATAAAACGCCTCATCCGTGCGATTACATTTATTTACGGAGTAAAGTAAGGAGTTACAATGGAAGAACATACCACGCAGGAAAAGACCTCTAAACCCGCCAAGGAAACCAAAACGGTCAAAACGGCCGCTTCCGCGGCGCCCGCCGAAGAAACCAGAACGCAACGGCCCGCGGCCCGGACTGGACGCACAATGTCCCGCCCGATGATGCAGCAGGCTCCGCGCCAACCCAACGGGGCTAAACCGATGGACGCGCGCGCGTTAAACAAACTCAGTATGCCGGAACTGACGAAACTGGCCGTCAATTATAATATTGAAGATATTTCCGGCCTTCGCAAGCAGGAACTTATCGGCCGCATTGTGGCTGTACAGGCCAAGCAAAACGGCTCCGTGTACGGCGGCGGCGTGTTGGAAATTTTGCCGGACGGCTTTGGCTTTTTACGCTCGGAAGAAAATAACTATTTGGCCGGAGCCGAAGATATTTATGTTTCTCCGTCCCAAATCAAACGCTTTGGCCTGCGCAAGGGCGACACCATTGAAGGCCTTATCCGCCCGCCCAAAGACAACGAACGCTTTTTTGCTATGTTGCAGGTGCAAAAAGTAAACGGAGTGGATTCCGATAAAATCTACAACCGCCCGCTGTTTGAAAACTTGACTCCGCTCCACCCCAACGAACGCTTTACGCTGGAAATTGATAAATCGTCGCTTACCCAGCGCGTGATTGATTTGATTGCGCCTATCGGTAAGGGCCAGCGCGCGTTGATTGTGGCGCCGCCCAAAAGCGGTAAAACAATGATTTTGCAGGCGATTGCGCACTCTATCGCCCAAAACTATAAAGACGCAGTGTTAATGGTCCTTTTGATTGACGAACGTCCCGAAGAAGTAACCGATATGAGTCGCAGTGTAAAGGGCGAAGTGGTGGCCTCTACGTTTGACGAGCCCGCCGACCGCCACGTCCAGGTGGCCGAAATGGTGCTTGAAAAAGCCAAACGCTTGGCCGAACAGGGCAAAGATGTGGTCATTTTGCTGGACTCCATTACCCGCTTGGCCCGCGCCTACAACACGGTTGCCCCGTCCTCAGGCCGCGTGCTGACGGGCGGCTTGGAAGCCACGTCCTTGCAAAAGCCCAAACGCTTTTTGGGCGCCGCGCGCAACATTGAAGAAGGCGGCTCTTTAACCATTATTGCCACCGCAATGATTGAGACCGGTAGCCGTATGGACGAAGTAATCTTTGAAGAGTTTAAAGGTACGGGCAACAGCGAATTGTGCTTGGACCGCAAACTTTCCGAACGCCGCATTTTCCCGGCGGTGGATATCAACCGCAGTTCTACGCGTAAGGAAAATTTGCTCTTGTCGGAAGACGAACTGAACAAGGTTTGGATTATGCGCAAAGTGCTGGCTCCGCTCAGTTCCGTGGATGCGATGACGCTGCTTTTGGAAAAGTTATCCTCCACCAAATCCAACAAGGATTTCTTTAAACAAATGGAAGTAAACGCTTTTTAGCGTGGGCGGGGGGAAAGAAAACCTTTCCTAAACCCGCAATTTATGGTAAAATAAACTATAAGATTTTGAAAGGAAGACTATAAAATGAAAGAAAAAATACACCCGAACTATGAATTCGTAGAAGCCGTTTGCGCCTGCGGCAACAAATTTATGACCCGCTCCACGGCCAAAACTTTGAAATTGGACATCTGCGCCGCTTGCCACCCGTTCTTTACCGGCAAACAGAAATTGCTGGATACCGAAGGTATGGTAGAAAAATTCAACAAACGCTTTGCGAAAACCGAAGGCAAAACCTTGGTCCGCAAACCGAAAACGGAAGTGAAAGCGAAAGCCAAATTGGCGAGAAAACCGGTAGTGGCCAAGAAAGCCGCCGCCAAAAAGCCCGCCAAAAAAGCGGAAGCCAAAGCCGAAGAAGCCAAATAGCCGTTTTTTTACAAAAGAGCAGACTGTCCGAAAGGGGGTCTGCTCTTTTTCTTTGCAGTTAATTTGCCGTAAGGAATTTGTATGGATACCTCCAAATACGTAGCCGAATTTAAACAGTTGGAAGACGAATTGTCTTCGGGCAATTTGTCCAGTCAAGATTTAGCCGTCAAGGCCAAACGCCACGCGTTTTTAAAACCCATTATTGAAAAGGAACAAGAAATTAACGCTGCCGAAAAAGCCATCGCCGACGACCGCGCGATGATTGAAGCGGGCGAAGACAAAGAACTTGTCAAAATGGCCGCCGATGAACTGGCGGAACTGGAAGTCAAACTGCCCGAACTGCAAAAGGAACTGCGCATTTTGGTTATCCCGCCGGACCCGAACGATTCCAAAAATATCTATTTGGAAATCCGCCCCGGCGCAGGTGGGGATGAAGCCGCCCTGTTCGCGGCGGAACTCTTGCGCGTATATCAGCACTTTGCCCAAACCAAGGGGTGGAGCACCGAAATTTTGGAATTTACGCCTACCGGTTTAAAGGGCTGCAAATACGTCAGTATGTTTATCAAGGGCGAAGGAGCCTATTCGTGGCTCCGCAACGAATCGGGCACCCACCGCGTACAGCGCGTGCCGGATACCGAAACGGCCGGACGCGTGCACACCTCTACGGTTACGGTAGCCATTATGCCGGAAGCCGAGGAAATTGATATTGAAATCCGCCCCGAAGATTTGGAAATGGAAACCTGCCGTTCCGGCGGCGCGGGCGGCCAGAACGTAAACAAGGTGGAAACCGCCGTGCGCATTATCCACAAGCCTACGGGCATTGTGGTTTCCTGCCGCGAGGAACGCCACCAGGGCAAAAACCGCGAAAAAGCAATGGCTATGCTCCGCGCGAAACTCTATCAAATTGAAGAAGAAAAGCGCAATAAAGAAATTTATGACGAACGCAAGGCTCAGGTGGGCACGGGCGACCGCAGCGAAAAAATCCGCACCTATAACTTTCCGCAGAGCCGCGTTACCGACCACCGCACCGACAAATCCTACCATAACTTAATGGAAATTATGGAAGGCAACATTGAGCCTATTTTAGAGGATTTGCGCGCGTACCGTGTGGAGCAGAAACTTAAAAATCTGCAAATCTGATAAGTTGTAATTTGGTTGCCGGGCGGGCTGTTTTCCGCCCGGCTTTTTTTTAAGGAGATTTATGAATACCGTTTCCCAACTTTTATCCGCCGCCATTTCCCGCTTGCAGGCGGCCGGATCGGACGAACCCGAAGCCAACGCCGAGTGGCTGCTCGCCTACGCGCTGGGCGTCAGCCGGACGTGGGTGCTTGCCAACGGTTCCGAAGCCGTTTCCGCCGGACAGCAAGCCCAATTTGAGCGTTTTTTAGCACGCAAGGCAGACGGTGAGCCCCTTTCGCATATTGTGGGTTTTCAGCCCTTTTGCGGATTGGATATCCGCGTTACACCTGATGTTTTAACGCCCCGCCCGGAAACCGAGGACTTGGTGGAACAGGTATCTGCGCTTTTTGACAAAAAGGGCCGTTATGCCTTTTTGGATATGTGCACGGGCAGCGGGTGTATTGCTTTGGCATTGGCAAATAAATTTCCCAATGCGCAGGTATTGGCCGTGGATAAAAGTGAAGCGGCCCTAAAAGTGGCGCAGGAAAACGCGTGCGAACACCGCTTGACCGAGCGCGTACACTTTTTGCAAAGCGACTTGTGGGAAAACGTAATGGGAACCTTTGATTTAATTATTTCTAATCCGCCCTATATCCCAACGGCTGATTTGGCCACGCTAACGCGCGAAGTGCAGCACGAACCGCGCCTGGCGTTGGACGGCGGAGAAGACGGCTTTGAGGTTACCCGCCCACTGTGCGAAGCCGCCGACGGTTATTTAAACCCCGGCGGGCTATTGGCGTTGGAACTGTGCAAAGGCCAGCCGTGGCCCTTGGCGCGAGGACTTATGGAAATTGGCTGGAAGGCGGAAGTAAAAAAAGATATATTTAACATAGAGCGGTTTGTTTTCGCCCGAAAAATTTAATTTTTAACGGAGTTTTTAATATGGACAGATTTATTATTCACGGCGGTAAAAAATTAAACGGCACCGTACACATCAGCGGCAGTAAAAACGCCGCCTTGCCTATTCTGGTAGCCACCTTGCTTACGGACGAACCGTGCGTTTTGCACCGCGTGCCTAATTTGCGCGACGTGCGCACTACGCTTAAAATTTTGGAATATTTAGGCAAAAAGGTGGAGTATAAAGATAACACCGTTACCATTACGGCAGACGGCGTTTTGAAAAACACCTTGCCCTATGAACTGGTGAAGCAAATGCGCGCCAGTTTTTGGGTGGCCGGGCCGCTGTTGGCCCGCTTTAAAACGGCGGAGATTCCGCTCCCCGGCGGTTGCGCGATTGGCGTGCGGCCGGTGGATATCCATTTAAAGGGTTTTGAAAAATTGGGCGCCGAGTGCGATATTAAATCCGGCAACGTGATTATCCACGCCCAGAAATTAACCCCGGCTAAAATCGTTTTGCGCTTCCCCAGCGTAGGGGCCACGCAAAACCTGCTGATGTGCGCTTGCTTAATCCCGGGCGAAACTATTTTGGAAAACGTCGCCAAGGAGCCGGAAGTGGACGACGTAATTGCGTTTTTAAATAAAATGGGGGCGGACATCCGCGTAGGCGATAAAGGGCAACTTATCGTGCAGGGCAAAACCTCCTTGCACGGCGCAGAGCATACCGTTGTGGCGGACCGCATTGAAACGGGTTCCTATATCTTGGCCGCTTGCGCCACCCGCGGCGATGTAACCGTTACGGGGTGTGTGCCGGAGCATAATTCCATTTTACTGGAAGATTTGCAGGAAGCGGGCTTTACTTTGGACGTTACCAACGACTCCGTGCGCGTTCACGCCTATGACGGCGATATTAAGCCCGTGCGCGTGCGCACCGCGCCGTATCCCGGCTTTGCCACCGATTTGCAGGCCCCGTGGATGACATTAATGACCCTGTGCAACGGTACGGCCGAAGTGGATGAAGATATCTTTGAAAACCGTTTTATGCACGCGCCGGAACTCGTGCGTATGGGGGCCAATATTTCCACCGAAAAAAGCGTCGCGCGTGTAACGGGCGTAAAGGAACTCTCCGCGGCGCACGTCCAAGCGTCCGATTTGCGCGGCGGTATGGCCCTGGTTATTGCGGGCTTGTGTGCGGCGGGCGAAACGGAAGTGGAGCGCGTGTATCACATTGACCGCGGTTACGAAAAATTAGAAGAGAAATTAACTGCTTTGGGCGCAGATATCCGCCGTTATAATCCCGATAAAAATGAGTTTTGACGTTGTTTTTAACTATATTTTAAAGCGTACCGGCGCAGGTGTTGGCGCGGGACTGGAAGGTTTTCGCGCTCTTTTGGCGCGGTTGGAAAATCCGCAGGACCATTATAAAATCGTCCACGTCGCGGGCACGAACGGCAAGGGTTCTGTCAGTACCCTAATGGCCGCCGCGCTTAGTGCCGCTGGCTATAAAACGGGGCTTTTTGTGTCGCCGCATTTGGTTTCGCCTGTGGAGCGCATACAAATAGATGGGGAAAATATTTCCCGCCAAGCCTTTTCCAAGGCGGTATTGGATGTATTCCAAGAAGAAGAGGAAGAACTTAACTTTTTTGAAATTTTAACAGCCGCCGCGCTTTTGTATTTTGCCCGCCAAAAAGTACAGTATGTTGTGCTGGAAACGGGCCTTGGCGGGCGGAAAGACCCCACCAATGTATGTACGCCCGTGGCGTGCCTGATTACGTCTATCGGACTGGACCATACGCAGTATTTGGGTTCCAGTTTAGTGCAAATTGCCTTTGAAAAGGCGGGCATTATTAAACCCAATGTTCCGGTGTTTGCGGGCGAAATGGCTCTTTCCGCGCGCGAAGTGCTGCGCAAAACCGCCAAGGAACGCAACGCCCCTTTGCACTTTGTAAAAGAGGGGGAGCCGTTTTCCGTTTCTTCCTATGATTTTTATCACAATCAAACCGTGCTCCACACGCCGGATAACCAAGCGTGGCCCTTGCATACCTTGGGCGCGCGGCAGGCGGTCAATGCGTGCCTGGTATATCAGGTGGCAAAGGCCTTGAACCTGCCGGATAAAGCCCTTAAAAAGGCCTTCCAAACAGTTAATTTGCCGGGGCGCTTTGAGGTTATTTCTACCGAAAAAAATACTTGGGTGCTGGACGGGGCCCATAACCCGCAGGCCATAGAGGGGCTGATGAAGTTTTGGCAACAGGCGCCGTTTGGGGAAAATTCCGCCCTGCTGTGCGGGTTTATGAAGGATAAAGATTACAAAAAAATGCTCTCGCTTCTCTGCCCGCATTTTAAATATATTTTTATCACGGTGCCGCCGTCTGCCCGTGGGGCGGATGAAGCCGATATCCGCGCTGCCTTGCCCAAGGGTGTAAAAGTTACCTTTGAGCCCGATTGGCGGCAGGCTATGCGCCTGGTGAAGGAGTTTCCCTGCGTGCTGTGTACGGGCTCTTTTTATTTGGCCGGAGCCGTGCGCGGACAGATAGCCAAATAGGGCGTTTTCCCGTCATAAAACAGGGTTGACATCGGCGGGGGTATTGTGGTTAAATTTAGTGTAAGGTATTTTTTAGACGGGGAGCAAAAATGGCGTTAGACAATAACCAATTTGACGGACACGGCGATATCGCCCAGTTTTTGGAAAAATTTAAAGAGCAGACTTTTTCCGCTCCCGTTACGCCGCCCGTGAATACCTATTCTTCGCGGGAGGATTCTATCCCCGCTAAACCTGCCCAATACGAACGCTCGTTTGAAAAATTGGAGCAGAAAATCCGCGAACTGGAAGAGCGCTTTGAAGCCTCGGCCAGCCAAAACCAGTTGATTTTGTCGGAACTGGCCCGCACGCGCGAAGCCTTGGACCGCCAAAAAGATAAAGACGCTTTTTTTGAACATATTTCCCGCACGATTGCCAATTTAAAGGCCAGCGTGGAAAACCTTTCCCGTGCCCAGCAGGAGCAACGCTCGTTCCGCGAGCCCGACGTGCAGCGCAGTTTTGACCCGGTTCCGTCCGCCTTTGGCGCGTCTGAGCCAGCCCGCGCCGTCTATCATTTTGAGCCCGTCCAGCAAAACTCCCGCTTGGAACGTGAGGAAAAGGAACGCATTATTTCCAGTTTAAAGCAAAAAGCCTCGCAATTAAAGGCCGTCAACAGCGCGTTGGACCGCGAAATTAAAAAGGTCCAGCAGGAAAAAATGGAAGCGCTTAAAAAATCGGCCGAGCAAGCCAAGGAGATTTTGTCCTTGCGCGACCGTTTGACCGCCGCCGAGGAACGCTTTAAATCGTTTGATTTTGAAGGGCGCATTATTTCCATTAAACAGCAGTACCAGCAGAAGGTTTCCAGCCTAGAAAACCAACTGCAAGAAATTTCCGATACTTGTATGAAGCAGGTAGAGGAAATTGAATCGTTAAAGGCCGAAAACTTAAAACTCCACAAGGCCGCCGCCGAAAAGGACGAAGCCTTGGCCCGCTTGGAAGCCAAAGAGCGCGAACTGACGGCCCTCAAAGCCGAAATTTCCGCCTTGCAAACCAGCCACAGCGAAGCCTCTAAAAAGCAGTTGGCCTCGTTTACGGAAAAATTGCAGGCGTTGGAATCCCAGCGCGACGGCTTGCAGGCTGAACTGACCCGCGCGCAAGAATCGCTGGATGCGGTCCGCCAAGAAAAAGAAACCTTGGAAAAGAATTTCAAGGAGTTACTGGCTAAAATTAACGATAATGACGCTGTTATCGCGCAACTCAAAGCCAAAATTGAGGTGTTGGGCCAGCAAAACGAGGAACTCGCACACCACAACGAAGAGTTATCTCACCAAAACGCGGAACTCAAAGAGCATAACGAATCTTTAACGAATTACAACGCCGCCTTGACGAGTGCCAACCAAACCTTGACGCACGAAAAAGAAGCTTGGGCGGAAAAGGCCGAAATTTCGGGCCGCGAACGCGCCGCACTTGCCGAACAGGCGGAAACCTTGGGGCGCGAAAAAGACGAACTGGCCGAAAATGTGGCCGCGCTCACACAGGAAAAGGCATCCTTGGCCGCTCATACGGAAGATTTAAATAAAGAAAAAGAATCCTTATCCGCGCGTGCGGAAACCCTGACGCGCGAGAAAGAGGAATTAACTGCCCGCGCCGCCGAACTGGAACGGGAAAAGGAACTCCTTACCCAACAGGCCGCGCACTTGGCGCAGGAAAAAGAAGAGTTGGAACGCCGCTCGCACGAAATGGGCAACGCCAAAGACGCGCTGTCCGGCGATTTGGCCGCTGTTCACCAAGAAAAAGATGTTTTGGCCGGGAACTTGGAACAGGCCAACCGCGAAAAGGAAACCTTGGCCGCCCGTGCCGAAACCTTAACGCGCGAAAAAGAAGCGTTGGCGGACAGTTTGGCGCAACTTAACCGCGAAAAACAAAATTTAGTTGAAAATTTAGAACAGGTGGAACGCAAAAAGGAAGCCTTGGCCGGCAGTTTGGCCCAGGTAAATAAAGAAAAGCAGGACCTTTCCTTGCAATCTGCTGCCCTTAAACAGCGCGCCGAGCGTTTGGAAGGGGAAACTAAGGAACTGGCCAAGGAAAACCAGCAACTGCGCAACCAAAGCGCCGCGCTGTTGGCCGCCCGCCTAGTGCAGGAAAAGGAACGTGCCAAAGAGGAAACCTTGCAAAAGGCGGCCCAGGCGCATAAGCCGCAGGCTCCCGTTTTCCCGCAGCCGCCCGCTCCGCAAAAGGTAGAAAAAGCCGCCGTGGCCTCGCCCGCTAAAAAGCCTTTGACGGAAGCGGACTTGCCCGAAATTAAGGTGGCCGAACCAATCGCCCAGCCGGAAGCAATGTACGACGGCGAGGACTTTTTGACCAAGACCGATAGTTTTATCGGCCGGATGAAATGGTCTATATTTAGAGAAGACAAATAACCGATATTTAGGGCCTGGCCGAGCGTCAGGCCCCTTTACAATAAGGAAGAAAAAATGCCAATTTTAAAAGTAGCAGTATTGTACGGCGGGAAATCCACCGAACACGAAGTTTCCATACATAGCGCGCAGACGGTTTGCCGCGTGCTGGCGGAAAAGAAGGACAAATACCAAGTTTATCCCATATTTATCAGCAAGCAGGGCCGCTGGTTCTTGCAAGACGCTTGCGGACCCCAACACCCCACCGATAAACCCATTACCCCGGTGCTTAAAGACGATGCCAATTTGGCAGCCTTGGACGGCTCTTTTACCATCAAGGCCGATGTGGTGTTCCCCGTTTTGCACGGCACCAACTGCGAGGATGGCACAATGCAGGGCTTTTTGGAAACATTGGACATCCCGTATGTGGGATGTGGTGTGTTGGCCTCGGCAATGGGGATGGATAAGGAAATTGCCAAACTGATTGCGCGCGAAGCGGGCGTGCCGATTTTGCCTTGGAAAACCGTCAGCAAGGATGCCGGGTACGATTTGCCCGCCTTGCAAGCGTGGGTGAAAGAGCAGGGCCTGCCCGTGTTTGTAAAGCCTGTCCGTTTGGGGTCGTC
The DNA here is from genome assembly GCA_002432025.1 of Candidatus Avelusimicrobium stercoris. Lineage (GTDB taxonomy): Bacteria > Elusimicrobiota > Elusimicrobia > Elusimicrobiales > Elusimicrobiaceae > Avelusimicrobium > Avelusimicrobium stercoris. The sequence goes on from DJFE01000022.1 coordinate 14,281, forward strand.
CGTCGGCGTGCGCAAAGTAAAAACCGTGGACGAATTAAAGGATGCGGTGGATTTTGCCTTGCAGTTTGATACGGACGTTTTGATAGAAAAAGGCGTGGACCACGCCCGCGAAATTTTCTGCGCCATTTATGGCGAGGGCGCCCATATAAAATCCTCCGCCTGCGGGGAACTTCGTACCGTGGCCGGGGAATTTTTTGACTATAACGCCAAATACATTGTAGCGGGCGGGTGCGAAACCAAGGTTCCGGCGGATATTCCGGCGGACCTCGCACAAAAAATGCGCCAAGACAGCGAAAATGTTTTCCGTGCTTTGCGCGGAAGCGGGCTGGCGCGTGTGGATTTTTTAATGGATAAAGACGGCGCGTATTACTTCTCCGAAATTAACACAATGCCGGGGATGAGCGAAACGAGCCTCTTCCCGCAACTGTTTAGCGCGTGCGGGGAAGATTACGGACAGATTTTGGAAGGCTTGATTGCGCTTGCGCTGCAGGTACACGCGCGCAAGGCTGCGCTGTCTTTGAACCGCTGATTATGGAAAAACTGATTGCGCATTTTATGGGGCTGAACATTTGGGTAAAAGTGATTGTTTGCTTTTGCCTGTTTGGTGCGCTCGTAAATTTATTTTTAGTGGCGCGGGATTTTTCCACGGACGGAATTTTGCTCCGGCTACACGCTGGTTTTTTGGTGTTATACTTGGCGCAGGTGGTGTTTGTACTCTTGCACGAGCGGGCTGTGTGGGTTTTAACCGCCTTGCAAGGGGCGCTTGCCCTGCTCACCAATGCGGACTTTACCTTTGTGCCGCTTTTGCGCGTAGTAAGCGGGTGGATGTACGCCTTAATGGGCCAGCCGTCCGTAGAAATGATGGCGGTTTATAAGTATGTATTTATTTCCTTGGCGTTTACAATGCAGATGTTAAGCGCGTATGCGTTGTTTTCGCTTTTGCCAAAACCCAAGCGCAAAGAGCCCGCGTCGGAGGAAAAAACAGGCGAAGCGGTTTTAGAAGAATAAAAAATTCCCGTGCTAGTTGTATAGGCGCGGGGATTTTTTTAAATATGTTATAATAAAGAAGTAAAAAGCAGTATTGCAAGGTTTTTTCTTGCAAGACAATTTGTTCTGTTTTTGGAACCGTATGTAGAATACGGTGCGCTGTTGGGATACCAACGGCATAATCACACTCCAAAAACAGTCGTTTTAAGCACGGAATAAACGGACTAATTACCCGGTTGTTCCGTGCTGAGTGCTTTCTGCCATATTTTTTATATGGCAGAGGGCCGCGGCTGTTATTATTTGGGTTAGTGTGATTAGCTCGGATATAACAGCCGTTTTTATTGTTTTGGCTTCTTGTTATATCGGGGCTCGGTATAACAAGGAGAAGTATGTGAAGAAAGGTTTTACGCTCATTGAATTGTTAGTAGTGGTGTTGATTATTGGTATTTTGGCGGCGGTGGCTTTGCCGCAATACACAAAGGCCGTTACCAAGGCTCGCTTTGCCGAGGCAATGACGAACCTGAAAACGATTGCCCAAGCCGATAAGGTATGTCGGTTGGCGGGGGGAAACCCAGATTTTGGGGGCGGTTGTGGAATGAGTGATTTAGATATCTCCGTTGGCACCAACCGGGGAACTTCTCTTTGTTCTCGCGATGAAACCCAAACAGAAGATTTTTTTTATTGTGCCAGCGGAAGCGTTGCTGGAACACCTTCTGCTCAGTATAAGAAGGAAGATGTTTGTTTATGTTTATTGGATTCCGGGGAAATGGTAGTTGACCAAAGCAGAAACTGGTGTGCTGATAATCCTCCGTCGTTTGATTATGCCAAATTACTGAATATTAGGGACGATTCTGAGAATTGTAGTTGTTGTTAATATCAAAAAAGAGCGGCTGTTGTTTAGCCGCTCTTTCCTTTTTTTGCAGTACAAATTAGTTGCCTTGGTACTTGCGGATTACTTCCTCTTTTAATTGCATAAACGTACCGTTTTTTATGGCTTCGCGGGCGCGTTCGGCCAGGCGGATTAAAAAGCGGATATTGTGTATGCTTAGCAGACGGTGGCTTGTCAGTTCCGCCGAGCGGTACAGGTGGCACAAGTACGCGCGGGAATAGCGGCGGCAGGTGTAGCAGTCGCACTCCGCATCCAGCGGGATATCTTGCGTGCGGTATTCCGCATTTTTGATGTTCACGCGCCCGGTGCTGGTCATTACCATACCATTGCGCGCCACGCGGGTGGGCCATACGCAGTCAAACATATCTACGCCGCGTTCAATGGAGTTCAAAATTTCCACAGGCGTTCCTAATCCCATAAAGTAGCGCGGTTTGCCCTCGGGCAAATTGTCAGTTACCGCCAAAACGGATTCGTTCATTTGCTCTAAGGTTTCACCCAGCGATAGCCCGCCAATGCAGTATCCGTGCGTGGGCAAGGATGCCATATGCAGGGCCGCTTCCTTGCGTAAATCGGGGAAAATAGCCCCTTGGATAATGCCAAACAAAAGCGAATTGCCGACGGTAAAAGAGCCGTCCTCGTTTTGCGTGATATGCTGCTCGGGCACGGTTTGCTGATAGGCTTTTGCGGCGCGTTCGGCCCAGCGTTTGGTGATGTTTAGGGCTTCGCGGGCCTCGTGCTTGGACGGGTTTTTGGCGTGGATACATACGTCTAACATTGTCCAAATGTCGGAGCCGATTTCACTTTCAAACTGGATAACGTTTTCCGGCGTGAAGAGGTGTTTGCTTCCGTCGTGGTGGGACTGAAAGGTTACGCCCTCTTCTTTGATTTTGCGGAACTTGGGCAAACTATATACCTGAAATCCGCCAGAATCGGTCAAAATGCTGCCGCCCCAATGCATAAATTTATGCAGGCCGCCCATTTGCTTTAAAATTTTGGTCGTCGGGCGCAGGTACAAATGGTAGGTGTTGGAGAGCAGGCACTCCGCCCCGGCGTTTTTTAAATCTTCATCGGTCAAGGCCTTTACGCAGGCTTGCGTGGCTACCGGCATAAAAACCGGGGTATGCACCGCGCCGTGCTTGGTATATAACACGCCGGTGCGGGCTTTACAATGTGGGTCTTTGGCAAGAATTTTAAAAGGAGAAATCATATATATATTTTACCATATCCGGCTAAGTGGCTTGGGTAGTGAAAAAAGAAGGGTACCTTTTTCCAAAAGGCTTTGGGTAAATGGCGTTTTGTGCAACCTTTCCATAGATGAGCCGACGGAGCAAATTTGTCTGCCGATTTATGGGACTTCACAAACAAGAATTAGAATTATATCCCTTGCAAATGAAATGCTTGGCAAGGAGCGTTTATAATAGGCAATATACAAACCCGGGGCTATTAATAGCCCCGGGTTTTTTACAAAATCATCATACTGTCGCCAAAGGAATAGAAACGGTATTTCTTTTCTACGGCTTGCAAATACGCCTCGTAAATAAAATCCTCTCCGGCAAAGGCGGACGTCATACACAAGGGCGTAGAGTCCGGGAAGTGGAAATTGGTAATCAGGCAGTCAATGGCCTTAAACTTGTAGCCGGGATAAATGAATAAATCCGTCCATTTTTTGCCCGGGTGCGTGATATGGTTATCGTCCGTAAAACTTTCCAAGGTGCGGGTGCTGGTAGTGCCGCAGGAAAACACGCGTTTGTCCGCTTGGCGCACCGCGTTTAGCGTGTCGGCGGTTTCCTTTGTTACCTCGCCTAGTTCAGCCAGCATATGGTGCTGTTCGGGTTCGCCGCGCAAGGGTTTAAACGTGCCCCAGCCGACGTGCAGGGTGATGTAGCAAATGTGTACGCCCTTATCCTTTAATTTTTGCAAAAGTTCCGGCGTAAAGTGAAAGCCCGCCGTAGGCGCGGCAATAGAGCCGTCGTACTTGGCGTAAACGGTTTGATAGCGCTCTTTGTCGGTTTCTATGCTGGGCGTAAGGCCGCTATGCTTGCGGGCCTTTTCAATATATTGCGGCAACGGCATAAGGCCGTGCTCGTTGCAGAAGGGCAAAATGTCTTCTTCGTTGAACTCCAAAATGGCTTCGTTGTTGTCCGTCCTGCCCAACACCTTAGCGGTTAAGCCAGAGCCAAAATCAAGCGTAATGCCCTCTTTGTAATCTCGCGTTAAAACGGCCCAAATATTGGGCTTTTGCATCGGGCGCACGAGGAGAACTTCCACCTTGCCGCCCGTCGTTTTATGCGCGAATAACTTGGCGGGGAAAACCTTGGTATTGTTGATGACCAAGGCGTCGCCGGGGTTAAAATATTCGTGGATATCGCGGAAGATGCGGTGTTCAATGGTATGTGTATCGCGGTGGAGTACCATTTGGCGCGAGGAGTCGCGCGGGGTGGCGGGCTGTTTGGCGATAAGTGGGTCTAAATCCAGTTTTTTAAAGCGTTCAAACATAAATGTCCTCTATTGGAGCGTTTTGATTTCGGCTCCGGGGTAGTAATTTTTTAAAATCTTGCGGTAATTTTTGCCGTCCTTGGCCATACCGTTTGCACCGTCTTGGCACATCCCAATGCCGTGGCCATAGCCCTTGCCTTCAAAGCGTACGTCGTTTTTGCGAACGTCCAACTTGGTTATTTTGCAACTGCGGATGCCCGTGGCTAAGCGGAAGTGTCCGCATGGTACGGTTTTAGAACCTTTGGCGGTTTTAATCATTAAATTGGTGGCGCGGCCCGTGTCGGTCTTGCGGGAAATTTTAATGCTTTTTAAAGCGCCCGTCAGCCCCACGCTTTTGGCGTAACTTTCTACCTTATGTCGGGCAACGTTCATCGCCCATTTGTAACTTTTGGAGTGGCTGTCGTACTTGCAGGACGCGCCCGAAAGCGGCTTAATGGACTTTGCGCCAAAGTTCCAACTGCGCACATCGTCCGTTGCGCCGCCGCAGTTGGCGTGGTAGTAGGTAAAAAAGAGTTTGTCCTCGTAAGTTAATACTTGCCCGCGGGTTTGGTCCACGGCTTTTTTGACGGAATCGTATTGCTTACCGCCGCCTTTATACATTTGGCTGCGGACGTCGGAATAAACGTCAAAATTTTGGTTTTTTACGCCCTCTAAGGTTTTTAGCGTATAGGTGCGCGCGGCCACGGCCTGCGCCTTTAAGGCTTCCAAGGGCCAGGTGTAACTCATTTCGTAGGGCAAAACGCCGTAGAGGTATGTTTCCAGCGGAGCGTGTTCCACCAAGTGAAAGGCGTTTTGCGCGGGGATGATGTAAATTTTGCCCGAGTAACTGTTGTTATTCCAGCCCAGTATGGTATTGGCGGCGGGCTCCAAAATAATGGGTTGCGCGGCCTGTAACGTGCCTACTTGGATTTTCCCGCTCCCCAATGCCTTTACGGCCAAGGTACCTGCGGCGGAAACCTTGTATTTTTTATCCAAATTTTTCGTGTAAATATATACCTTGCCGGAGTGTTTTATATAGGCCGATTTGGCCTTTTCGGCCAGTAGTACGCGCACGGTGGCCTCGGTATATTCCTTTTGGTTTTGCGGGTCCTGAGCGGGCGGTTCGGGCGCGCGGGCGGCCAAGGCGGAAGAATCTATTTGCCCTTGCGCAGCGGTATAAGTTTGCGCGGGACGTTTGGACGGCGCGGCACACGCGCTTAAAAGCGCGGCGGTTAAAAGGAGTAAACAAAAGCGGGAGCGTTTTTTCATACTAAAAAAGCAAATCCGCGTGTTGTTTGCGGCCCATATGTTCGTAGGCTTTGCGCGTGGCTACGCGTCCGCGCGGGGTGCGCGCAATAAAGCCCGCCTTGATGAGAAAGGGCTCTATCACGTCCGTTAAAGTGTCCACGGCTTCGGACACGGCAATCGCTAAGTTGTCCACGCCCACCGGGCCGCCTGAAAAGCGGTCTATAAGCGCTTCTAAAATGCGTTTATCCACGCTGTCTAAGCCCTCGCTATCAATATCCAGGGAATCCATTGCCGTGGTGGCAATTTCGTGTGTGATAATACCGTTTCCCTTTACTTGGGCGAAGTCGCGCGCGCGGCGCAATAAGCGGTTAGCAATACGTGGCGTACCGCGGGAGCGTTTGGCCAGTTCGGTGAGTCCCGCACGGTCGGCCTCAATGTTTAAAAGCCGCGCCGAGCGTTCCAAAATATCGGTAATTTCCGGGATTTCGTAAAAGCCCAGGTTAAACACAATGCCGAAGCGGTCGCGCAGGGGGCCGGTTAGCAGGCCGGAGCGGGTAGTCGCGCCCACCAAGGTAAAATGCGGTACGGCCAGTTTTAAGGTCGTAGAGCCTGCGCCTTTGCCCGTGTTGATAAAAAAGGTAAAGTCTTCCATTGCCGGGTAGAGGGCCTCTTCTACCGCGGGGTTGAGGCGGTGGATTTCGTCAATAAACAAAATGTCGCCCTCGGCTAATTCGGTTGTCAGCATTGCGGCCAAGTCGCCCGGGCGCGCCAGCACGGGGCCGGACGTAACCTTGATGTTTACGCCCATTTCGCGCGCCAAAATGTTGGCAAGCGTAGTTTTACCCAAGCCGGGCGGCGCGTAAAAAAGACAATGGTCCAGGGCTTCCTTGCGGGATTTGGCGGCCGCAATAAAAATGCGTAAATTTTCTTTTAGTTTTTCCTGCCCGACGAACTCGTCCAAGGTGGCAGGGCGCAGGGCGGCTTCCAGCCCGGCGGACTCGTCGGAAAGTTGGTTGACGTCTAAAATTTCGTTTTGGTTGCTCATTTTTTCAGTACCCGCAGGGCCTCTTTGATGATGTCTTCAATCTTGCCGTTTAGGTTTACACCCTCGGTGTAAAGTTTTTCAATCGCGCGGCGCGATTCCGCCGCAGAATAGCCCAAGGCGGATAAGGCTTCCAGCACGCCGCTCATATACGGGGCTTCGTCCATTACTTTTATTTTGCTTTCGCCCTGTACGGTGATAGCGTCCATTTTGTCCTTTAAGGAGTTGATTAACTTTTCCGCCGTCTTAGCCGTAAAGCCGAAGATACCCGTCAAAATTTTGGGGTCGCGTTTTAAAATGGCGTTGTGGAAGTCCGCCACCGAGCGGAGGGCTTTGTTTAAAAATTCAAGTGCTTTTTTGGGGCCGGTGCTGGGAATAGCGGTTTTGAAGAGATACCAAAGGGCTTTGTCTTCTTTATTCAAAAAACCGTATAAAACCGTGCCGTCGTAGGGGGAAATAGATTCCGCCACATACAGGGCCACTTCGGTTCCTTCCGTCAGTTCCAGCGCGGAACTGTGCGCGAGGTTGACCTCGTAGCCGATTCCGCCGCACAAAATGACGGCGCCGTCTTCCTTTACTTCCAATACTTCGCCTTTTAAATACGCTATCATATCTTCATTTTACCATATTGGGCGGCAGGGCCGTTTGGCTGGCAAAATGCAGGATTTGCTCGGCGAGCGTTTGAGGGCGGAAATCTTGTTGGACGGTTAATTCCAGGCGCAGGGCGTTGGTATAGCGGTTGAACCAGGTGCGCTGGCGTTTGGCGTATTGGCGGGTGAGCGTGGCCACTTGTTCCACGGCTTGGGCGCGGGAGAGTTGCCCTTGCAAAAAGGATATTGCCTGCGGATAGCCCAGACTCTTTAAAGCGGGCGTATCGGGCGTATATCCTTCGTTTAGCAGGGCTTTGGCTTCCTGTACCATCCCGTCAAAAATCTGCTCTGTACGGGCCAAAATGCGCGCGTTTAACGCTTCTCTATCCCAGGCTAAATAGACCCAGACGGAGTTTTGCGGGGTGGGGAGTTTAAAGAAATTGCCGCTTTTTAGCGCACTTGCGGGCTTGCCCGTCAGCCAGCACAGTTCCAGAGCTCGCATCGTGCGTTGTACATTGCCCATAGGGATATTTTGTGCGGAAACGGGGTCCAAGGCCATAAGTGCCTGATGCAGGCCCTCTTTGCCCGATTTTGCTAGTAAGGCGGAAAGTTGTTCGCGCGTTTGGGGTGTGGAAGCGGGCAGGTCATCCATCCCCACAAAATAGGCGTGCAGCCACATACCCGTACCGCCCGCAAAAATAAGTGGACGGTTGGAATTTTCAGCGGCGATTTGGCGCGCTTTTTTTACAAAGGTTCCGGCGTTACAGGTTTCGGTAACGTCCAAAAAATCCACCAGATAATAGGGAACTCCGTCCACGGTGTAGGTTCCGTTTTGGTACGAGCCCAGCGGTTTGGCCGTTCCGATAGTCAGGCGTTTATAAACTTGGCGGGAATCGGCCGAGAGAATAATCCCGTTTGATTGGCGGGCAAGTTCCAAGGCGAGTTCCGTTTTGCCGGAAGCGGTCGGGCCGCATAGGACGATAGGTTTCATAAACATATTGTATAAAATAAGCGCTGTTTGTTTTTGGAAAGGCGGTTTGGGGCGGTTCTTTTTAAAGGGGTTGTTTC
>DJFE01000022.1:22707-43263 GCA_002432025.1 Candidatus Avelusimicrobium stercoris
TTTTGCTCAAATATAAAGGCCTTAATAAGGAGAATAAATGAAAGGATTTATGGATACTTGTTTGTTGTTGTCGTCATCCTGGAAAGTCGTAGTCCAGGATCTGTTGTTATTTAAAAAAGAAAACGACCACAACGGATCCCCGACCCCTGCGGACAGTAGAGTTTCAGAATCTAGCGTTTGGGCTGTTTGTCGTGGTTTTACCTTGATAGAACTCTTGGTTGTTATACTGATTGTTGGCATACTGGCCGCGGCGGCGCTGCCGTCGTACCGAGTAGCGGTAGGCACCAGCCGCGCGGCTACGATGTACGCCTTTATGCGCGCGGTGGACCAGGCCCAACAGCACTTTTATATGCAAACTAACCGCTATGCCACCAATTTTGATTCGTTGGTTATTGCCCTGCCCGCCGGGTTTAAAAAATATAGTTCTACACAAGTGGGCAATAGTGATATGTTTTGCTACCTTAGAGATACGGATGCAAACGGCAACCCTAGCAATTCGGTTGTCTGTGAGGAGAAAAAAAATCACGTTTCCTTAGTAAAATTTTACATATATGAAGGTACCTTTTGTTGGGCCCCTTCCTTGGATGTTGGAGATATTTCTAATAGAATTTGTCAAAATTTGTCGGGAAGAGATAGTCCAAGCGGCAGTGATTCTGGAAAAACGGGATACAGTTACTCTCTGCGATAAATATAAAAACCCCCGGTTGGTGCCGGGGGTTTTTATAGGTTATTTGCGATTTTGGAAACTATTTGCCTTCAAAAAGGGCTTCGTCCTTTTGAATTTTGTTGCAGATTTTGTTGCATTTGCAGGTGCCCACGCAAACTTCGGGCAGTTTGAGCAAAATGCGCGTGTCGCAATCGTTAAAATCGTCCGCCATTTCGCTGATGATTTTAGCGTCTTTTTCGGCCATTTTTACAAATTCAATACCGATAGTATATACATTTTCGCGCTGTTTCACCCACGCCAAGCGGGCCTGCACTTCCATTTTACCCGTGCCGGGCAGTTGCAAACTGATGGAAAATTTGTCGGCCAGCGGTGCGCCCAAAAAACTAATCATACGCATACCTGAAGCGGACAAGTCCGCCAAAATGGCGACCAAGGACGTTTCCTTGCCGTCGGCTGTTTTGTAATGCAAGTTGACCGGTTCAATCAAATTGCTGATGACCGGCATACGCGGATGTCTGCGTTTTTCAGGAAAATGTTGTTTCATAAAATTAGTCCCTCGCAAATAATAAGGTTCCGTCGGCTTTTTTAATAGTGGTTTTTATGACGGAGCCAACGGGGTAAGACTTACTCGTCTTTACCCAAAAGTTGCCGGAAGAGCGTCCTTTGTTTTCACTTTCCAAAAGCACTTCCTGCACGGTGCCGACCTGCGCTTGATACGCCGCGTCGGATAAACCTCTTACTTTATTTAACAAAATATCAAGCCGTTCTTCCAGTATATTTTGCGGTAAGAGTTTCATTTGGGCCGCCGGAGTGCCCAGACGGGGGGAATATTTAAAGCAATAGGCCGCAAAAAATCCCGCTTCGTCCACGAGGGAGAGCGTCTCTTTGAAATCGTCTTCCGTTTCCGTCGGAAATCCTACAATAATGTCCGTAGAAATGTTAAACCCGCAGTCCTTCAAGGCGCGGACTTTTTCTAAAAATATTTCGCGCGTGTAGCCGCGTTTCATTTCCTGCAAAACCTTGGTGGAACCGCTCTGCACGGGCAAATGGACGTGGCGGGCGATTTTGGGGTTATCCTTAATGACGGCTAAAAATTCCGGCGTAAAATAAATGGGGTGCGGGCTCGTAAAGCGCACGCGCTCCACGCCGGGCAAGCGGCTGACTTGGTTTAATAAATCCGCAAAAGAAGTATTTTCAAATTGATAGGCGTTGACCGTTTGCCCCAAGAGCATAATTTCCTTGGCGCCCGCCGTGGCTTTTTGGGCGGCGTCGGCCAAAATATCCGCTACGGGCAAACATTTTACGGGTCCGCGCACGCTGGGCACAATGCAGTACGAGCAGGCAAAATTGCACCCGCGCATAATGGTTACATATCCCGTTAAGCCGGAAGCGAGCAAATTATGCTCTTGCCCGGGCGCGTTAAAAAGGCCGCTTGCATCCAAGGTATCGGCGAAGTGTTCAATTTCTTTGGCGCCGGAAACAATGTCTAAAAAGGGATATTTCTTTTGAAGTGCTTTTCCCAAGCGTTGGGCGGCACAACCCGCAAAAATAATCACGCGGCCCGGCTTTTCCCGCTTCCACTCAGCCAAGCGACCTAGGAACGATACGGCACGGTGTTCGGCGTGGTCGCGCACGGTGCAGGTGTTGATAAGGGCAATGTCGGCCTCGTCCAACTGGTCGGTATATTGTGCGCCGCGTGCCGCCAAATGCGCAAACATTTCGTCGGAGTCGGCCACGTTCATTTGGCAGCCGTAGGTTTGAATAAATACTTTGGTCATAGATAAAAAAGCAAGGCGGCCCTTACAGGAACCGCCTTGCTGATAGGTTAATTAGAATAAGTCGCTGATTTTTTTGATGCTTTCCAACAGCGGCTGCGCCAAGTGAATTTTAATCACGCGGCGGCCTTTGGCCTGTAACGCCTGGAAATCGCCCAACGCCTGCGCATTGCAGAGTTGGCCGAAGGTGTAGTGCTGGCCCGGGATTTTGATATCGTTGGCCGGTTCGGCAGACAAAATCAAAAATACGCCGTTGTTGCCGTCGCCTTTATGCAACTGGCCCGTAGAGTGCAGGTAGCGCGGCCCGTAGCCAAACAAAACGGCACGTTTGGTGCGAAGCATAATTTTGTCGCGCAGACCGAGCAAGGCTTTTTCTGTTTCCTCGGACGGATACACGTACGGGAGCAAGGCCACATAGTCGTTGCTTTCCAAGAGGGAATACAAGTCTTGGGCCAAGGTTTCCAGTTTTACTTCGCCGGCGATGTCGGAAGAGACCAAAATCGGGGCGGTTGTTTCGGGCGACACATTGCCTTTTTCCAAGTCGGCCAAGAGGTTCTTTGTGCGGGTTTTGGCGTCTTGCACGTTGGGTTGGTCAAAGGGGTCAATGCCCAAAATGGCGCCCGCGGCGGCGGTGGCAATTTCCCACAGCAGGAACATTGCGCCTAATTGATAGACGTCGTCCATTTTAATCGTAAATACAGGGTAACTGCGTTCTGCCAAGTCGGCGGCAATGGCGCTGACGCGTTTGTCGTCTTCGCTGCCCGTGGACAAGTGCACAAAGAAGCGGTCTTCGCGGTAGTCAAAGTTTTGCGTGAGCGTTTCGCCCGCCACCGGAACTACGCCTTTGCCTTCTTTACCCGTGGATTCGGCTACCAACTGTTCGGCCCACAAGCCGAAAGTGGCGAAATCTTTGGGGGTTAAAAGGGTCATTTTGTCCTTGCTGTGGTTGACGTTGCAAGCACCCATATAAGCGCCTAACTGCACGGCGGCGTTGCCTTTTTCGGGGGCTTCGGGGCCGAAGGTTTCGGCTTGTTCTTTGGCAATGGTCAGCAAGCGTTTTACATCCACGCCCATAATGGCGGCAGGCACAATGCCGAAGAAGGACAAGGCGGAAAAACGGCCGCCGATGTCAGAAGGGTTAATAAAGGTTTTGCGGAAGCCGTTCTTTTTGGCGAGGGCTTCCAGCCCGGTGCCAGCGTCGGTGATAGCCGCAAAGTTTTTACCGGGTTCTTTTACGCCGGCTTTCTTTACTTCGTCATAGAAATAAGCGAATTGGGAGGACGGTTCCACCGTGCCACCGGATTTGCTGGCGAAGATGAACAAGGTTTCCGCTGGGTTAATGCGGGCGCGGGCGGCGCCAATCCAGTCCGGGTTGGTGGTGTCTAACACGATAAGTTCCGGCCAGCCGTTTTGCTTACCGAATACGGTGCGGAACACTTCGGGCGCGAGCGAGGAACCGCCCATACCCATAATTACGCAATGTTTGAAATTTTGTTTTACGTCTTCGGCAAAGGCGAGCACATCATCAATGCGTTCCAACGTCCAGTTATAGACTTTTTGCCAGCCTAAAAACTTGACGATAAAGTCCATACTTTCTTTATCTTGTTTCCAAAGAGTGGGATCCTTGGCCCAGAATTTAGTATTAAACTCTAATCCTTCCAGTTTAATTTCCCCTTCGCGGACAATTCCTTCGGCCATCGGGTTTGCTTGTGTATTCATACGTTCCATCCTTATTTTTTATTTAAAATTCGCGTTTTCAATCGCTTTAACTTTATTTAGCCTCATTTCGTGGCGGGTTCCCGTCAAAAAAGAGGCGTTTAAAAATCGTTCGGTCAGTTCCTCGGCCACGGCCGAGCCGATGATGCGCGCACCCATACATAATACGTTGAGTGCGTCGTGCTCTACGGCCTGTTTGGCGCTGTACGCGTCGTGGCAGACGCACGCGCGCACGCCCTTGGTTTTGTTGGCCGTAATGCACACACCCACCCCGCTTCCGCACAGCAAAATGCCGCGGTCGGCTTGTTGGGAAGCCACCAGTTTGGCCACTTTGTCGGCGTAGTCGGGGTAATCGGCGCGTTCGCAACTAAACGTGCCGCAATCAATTACTTCGTGCCCCAAGCGGCGTACAACAGCCGCTACGGTTTCTTTCAGCGGGAATCCCGCGTGATCACATCCTATTGCTATTTTCATAAATTTAATATGCCTGGTCCACTAAATCGCACATACAATGGCCCATAAAAATATGACAGGCTTGAATATGCGGCGTATCCTTTACGTTTACCACAAGCGGCAAATCGCACATATCCTTAATAGTGCCGCCGTCCTTGCCCAAAAAAGCCGCCGTAAAGCAGCCCTTGCGTTTGGCAAGGCCCAAGGCTAAATACACATTTTTGCTATTGCCGGAGGTGGAAATACCGATGACCACATCGCCCGGCTGGGCAAACCCGTCAATCTGGCGGGAAAAAACCACATCGTAAGAATAATCGTTGCCGATGGCGGTGAGGGTGGAGGAGTTGGTGTTTAACGCAAGCGCCGGCAGGGACGGGCGTTCCTTTTTAAAGCGGCCCACAAATTCCGCCGCAATATGCTGCGCGTCGGAGGCGCTCCCGCCGTTGCCCATTAAAATTACTTTGTGCCCGTTTTTAAAGGCTTTTACCACCTCGGCGGCCAAGGTTTCCACCTTGTCCGAAAGGTGTTCTTTTACATATTCAACGGCTTTAATTAATTCGTCGGCTTGTTGCTCTACAAACATTTTTAACTCCTTTAAATTTGTTCAATGGCGTTTTTATCCACCCAGCCTTTAATCCCCTGGGATTTTACAATAACCTCGTACCAGGAATCCTTTTCATCCTGCACGGTGAGTAGGTGCCCTTGGGCTACGCTTGCGCTGGCGGGGAAATTGGTTCCCGGCCCGCTGCGTATTTCCGCCACCGGGGCGGCTACTACGGCCAAGGGTTCCGTTTCGGCCTTATGGCGCATATAAAACCACCCGGCCGAAAGCAAAAGCACTACGGCCACGGTTGCGGTAATTCTTCCGCCGCGGCGTTTTAAAACCCATATGCACGCGAGCAAACAGAACACCCACCATAAAACCATTGTCAGCCCTTTTAGTTCGCTGTAAGACAAACTGAAAAACGCCTTATGCAATATGGGCGGCACCCCGGCCGGAACCAAACTTTCGCCCCCGGCGGATAAAGCCAAGGCTAAATTATTGCGGATGTCCGTGTTGCGCGGGGCCAACTTAAAGGCGCGGTAATAATTCGCGGCGGCCAAGCCCATACTGCCCATTTTAAAATAGCAGTTACCTATATTGTAGTAAACATAAGGGTCGTTTGGGTGAGATTTTAAATCATATTCATACAGGCCCAAGGCGGCGGAGAACTTGCCTTGGCGGTAAAACTCTTCCGCATTTTGCAGGGGCGTTTGGGCAAAAACAGAGGTAAACCCGAGTAAAGCAAAAACTAAAATAAACAAGCGTTTCATTTGGTTTCTTCCTCCATAAGTTTTAATACGTCTAATCCCTGTGAGGCCAGATTTTGCGGGTCCAGCGCATCGGGCGAGCCGGGGGCAAAGCGGGCCGTTTCCAGCCGTTGCCAAAGTAAAGAAAACGCTTCTGCGGTGGCGGGAGTAACGCCGCTTTTTTGCAGGGCGGTTACAATCGCGCGCAGGGGCAGGCTGCCCGTACCGATGTTTAATTTCTGTTGCAAATAGCCGGATAACGCCTCTGCCACCTGTTCGTCAGACACCGCCCGTTTAAGCAAATTTTTGGCGTGCGTATAGGCGCGTTTGCGGGCCATAGATTTCCGGCCAAAGGAAGCAAAAAATACGCTAAGGCCCAAAATTACCAGCGCCGCCCAGTTTACGTCCTGCCACGCGCTTAACCGGGCCAGTACGGACGGTTCCGGCGCGTAAGAGGTTTTTAAATAGGCAATATCCTTACCCAAGGTTTGAAAGCCGCTCCCCGTGTGGGCTACGGAACCGAAATCAAAGCCACTTTCCTTTTTTGTAGAGGGGGAAACGGATATTGTAATGGGTTCCGTTTGTAAGGTTTTGTATTGGCCGGAAGCCGGATTAAAATAGGACCATTTAACGCCCGGAACAACGTAAATGCCCGAAGCGGACGGTACGAGCACCGTCTTAAATTCCTTATACCCGCGTACTTGGTCAGACGACGGCAAAGAGCCTGCGGCAGCCGCCGCGGGGTACATTTTAAATCCCGCAATTTGCGGCCACTTTAAATCGCCGGTGCCCTTTAAGTTGCCCGGACCCTTTGCCGTAACGGTAATCGTAACGGCTTCCCCGGCTTCCACTTGTGTTCTGTCGGCCCCGGCGGAAAGGGTATAACCTTGGCCTACGGCGCCGTAAAAGGAGTTCGGTTTTCCGTTGGCCGGAAGCGGGCGGATTTGGAGCGGAATTTCCTTAGAGGTGGCCGTTTTTTCCGCCCCCAGGGCCGAGCCGCCAAACAGGCGGTCCAGCGGAGAAAGCGACGCGGAACCCGTGCGGTATTGCACGACGGCCTCACCGATAGAGGCCGCGCCGGGTGCCGCCCCCGTAACGGTGTAGCGTTGTTCGTTGTAGCGGTACAGCACGCCATTAATGCTTTGGGTCCCTTCGGCAGAACCCGCATCTTCCATAAACAGGTTATAGACGGCGGGTTTTTGGTAGGGCGCGTCGTAAAATTCGCGGGAATAATAAAAGCGTACCGCCAAGGTAACGGCTTCGTTTACATAGGGTTTTTTATTGCTTACGGCGGAAACCAAAAAGTAATTTTCGTTTCCGCGGGCGTAGGCTTGGTTCATCAAATTTTGTGTAAGCAAGGGCAGGCTTTCGTCCGCCTTTTGCACTTGGCGCGAAATGGCGGCCGTATTAATGGATGAGTCATATGTCCCGTTGGTTACGGCACGGCCTGTGCTGGTGGCCGGGCGGTTGTTTTGCACTCCTTGGGAATTGCGGTAAATACTGATGGAAATCGGGTCTGTTTTATAGGTTTTTCCATTATATTTAACGGTTACGGCACCAATGTCCGCCTTGCCCACAAAGCGTGGCAGCATTACATAGCGGAAGACCGAGGTGCTTTTGCCATTGATAGAGGTTTGGTCAATTTCGCGCGAATAGACATTAAACGCGGGCAAACTGGGCAGTTGCGGCATTGTCAGCGGGCTGACGGCTCCCTGTACGGTTACGGTTAGAGTGATTTCGTCATCCAGCGTGAGCGAAGTTTTATCCACCGAAGCCGATACGGAAATTTGCGCCCAGGCAAGCCCGGTAAAAAACAGCAAACAAAGGGAAAAAAGGAGTTTTTTTAGCATATTACCAATCCTTCTCCACCGTGGGGTCTTGCGCCTCGCCCGGTTGGGTGGGCTTTTTGTATTCGTTTTCGCGCGCCATTTGCATTACGCGGTCCGCATCGTCCTTATTCATTGTATCTTGGGGCTTGGACGGTTGTTCCTCTTGTCCTTTATCCTGTGGGGCTTGGCCCTTGTTGTTTTGGTCCTGCTTGCTTTGGTTAGAGGAGTTATTGTTGCTGTTTTGCTGGTTTTGGTTATTCTGGTTTTGCTCGCTTTGTTGTTGCTCAATAATCAGTTGCAAATTGTGCACGGCCTCTTTGTCTTTGGGATTGGCGACAATGGCTTGGCGGTAGGCGGCAACGGCTTTTTCCTTATCGCCCGCGCGGTAGTAGGCGTTGCCTAAGTTGAAGAGCGCGTCTTGGCGGAGTTTACCGTTTTGCTCTGCGGTGTTTTTAAAGGCTTTTTCAGCCGCTTGATAATCCTTTAAATAGTACGAAGCCGCCCCCGCGCCGAAAGAGGCTTGCTCTTTATGGGGGGCTTTTTGTAAGGCTGTTTGGTATTTAGCCAAGGCTTGGCCGTATTTTTTATCTTGGTATAACTTGCCCGCTTCGCGCAAATCCCCGCGCACGCCCGCAAAGGCGGACGAAGCGGAGAGAATAAGTAAAAAGCAAGCAAGTTTCTTCATAAGACTATTTTACCTTTTTTGGACGGTATTTCGCTTATTGCCGCGCGGCCACAGCAGAAACGCGGCCAAACACAAAATAGCCAGTACTAGCGGCAGGGCGTAGCGGTTCTTGTAAACCGCGCGCGACGCGGCCCGGGCGGAGGTTTTGTCCAACCCCTTTACCGAGGCTTCCACCTTGGCCGCCACTTGTGCGGGCGTGGTGTAGGCAATATACGCGCCGCCGGTGGCCTGCGCCAGCGCGAGCAGCGTTTTTTCGTCTAGTTTAGAAACGACGGTTTTACCCGTTTTGTCCTTTTTATATTCTAAAATCTTGCCCGTTGCGTCCAGTTTGGCGGGGATTAATGTGCCGTCTTTGGTACCGATACCGATAGCAATCACACGGATACCGTTTTTAAGGGCGGTTTCCTGCGCGACTTTCAATTCTTCGGGGGAGTGGTCCTCTCCGTCCGTCAGCAAAATAAGGGCCTTTTGCCCGGGATATTTGGCCAGCATACGGGCCGCCAAATTGACCGGGGCGGCTAACGAGGTTCCCGGTACGGGCAGCATATCAGGCTGTAAGGAGTTAATAAAATAGGTTAGCGCGTCCTCATCCGTAGTGATAGGGCATTGTACATACGCCTGCGAGGTAAACGCCAAAATGCCGATACGCTCGTCCTTTAAGTTGTTGACGAGCATTTTGAGCATTGTTTTGGCATTATCTAAGCGGTCAGGCTTTAAATCGCGCGCGCGCATAGAGGTGGAAACGTCCACCGCGATAACTGTTTGCGCAAATGAGCCTTGCACCTCTATTACTTCCGTACCCCATTGGGGCCCGGCTAAGGCCACAAATAAAAAGAATAAAAAGAGGCCGAAGCACGCGCCGCGCTTCCAGGTAACTGGGCGCAAGTTGGCGGTTAATTTTTGGTAAGCCTGCGCGCCGAAGAGGGTGGCAATCAAGCGGTTTTTTAATTTTTTGCCCGACCACGCCACCAGCCACGCCAGCAGGGCCGCCGGGATAAAATAAACCAAAAACCAAGGATTTGCAAAAAGTTCCATATCAGGGCACCTTTATTAAAAATAGTTTTTCCAAGATAAACGCCGCACCCGCCAGCAAAAGCGCCGCCAGCAAAAGCGGTTGGTAAAAATCAGTACGGTTGACGGTGGAACTGGGAGCGAATTGTGTTTTTTCCAGTTCGTTAATCATATCGTAAATTTTGGCGAGTTCCGCCTCGTTTTTGGCGCGGAAAAACTTTCCGCCCGTTGCGTCTGCTATTTCCAACATCAGCCCTTCGTTAATTTCGTCCTGCGCGCTGGAATACAGACTTTGCTGGGGCGCGCTGGCCGTACCAATGGTGTAAACGCGGATACCATACGAAGCCGCGGCCTTGGCGGCAAGCATCGGGTCAATGGTTCCGGCGTTGGAATCGCCGTCCGTCAGCAAGATAACGATTTTGCTTTTGGCCTTGCTGTCTTTTAAATGGTTGGAAGCCACCGCGAGCGCATCGCCGATAGCCGTATAGTTGGGGTCCACTACGCCTAAATATAAAGTGCTTAAATATTCCAGCAGGGCTTCGTGGTCCAGGGTCAGCGGGGCTTGGAGCATTGCCTGCTTGGCAAAGGCTACCAGGCCGATACGGTCCGTCGGGCGTTTTTTAATGAATCGGGCGGCGGTTTCCTGCGCGGCTACAAAGCGGTTAGGGTAAAAGTCCTGCTTTTGCATAGAGGCGGACACGTCCATTAACAAAATAATATCCACGCCCTCGGTGGGGGGGACGACGGTGCGGTCCACTTTTACGGGCCGGGCGAGGGCGGCTGTCATCAAAATAAGTGCGCCTGTATATAGCGAAATAGGCACCCAGCGCGTAAAAAGTACGCGCAGGGAGGTTTGTTCTACCATTAAATGCGCCAAGGGATAGGAAATTTGGCGGCTGAACGCCCTCCTTAATACGGTGTGCGTAATAAGCACGGCAAAGGGGATAATAAGCAGTAAAAACGCCCACGGGTGCATAAATTCCGCCCGCCCGCCGGATAAGCGTTCAAACAGCAGGCCGCCCAGCGATACCGCGCATAAAGCCGCGGCTGCCGCCGTGCAAACTGCCTGCGCTTTGGGCGCTCGGCGGGTGATAAGCCCGGCCGATAAAGCGCCCAGCAAGAGCAAAACGCTGATTAAAAAGAAATAAATCATTTTTTAACCTCCTGCGCAGGGGCTAGTTCCTTGGGCGAGGTTTCCACAATAATTTCGCGCAAGAGTTGGATATCGCGGTTGCGCGTATCCAAACTGGGGATGGCCTTGGCAAATTTTACGAGATCGCCCGAACTTAAAAATTGGCGCAACTGCGTGCGCAGCGGGGCCAACTTGGGCATTGTTTTAATGCGGGCTAAAATTTCGGCGGACGTATCAGCGGACGCGTCTATTTTTAATTGCCGCCATAAATATTCGCGCAAAATGTCGGTAAGGGTATTGTAAAACACCTTGTATTGGGCATTTTCCCACAGTCCGCTGTCTAATAACGCGTCAATTTGCGAGAGGGCAATTTCGTTGCCGGGGCGCGAGTCCTCGGGTTCGGCGGAGACGGAGAGTTCCTTTTCGTGCAGTTTTTTGTGCCACGCATACAGTACATAAATAAGCGCGCCTAACAACAGCGCGGCAACCAGCCACGCCAGCCACCCGGCGGGGATGGACGGATTGCGGATTTCCCGCAGGTTTTTGTCGTTAAAGGTTTTTGCGGGGGTAATGTCTATATAGGCTTCGGCCTTTGTCTGGGCGGCGGTGCGGCCGTTTTGCACGAGGTTAAACGTAACCGTAAAGGTGGATTTGCCCAAGGTAAAGGGGAGCGCCGTAAAATCGTATGTCAGCGTGCCGGGCGAATTTTGTTTAGCGGACATTTGGGTAATTTCAAAATCCTTAGAAAGAGAATTTTCGTCCACACTTACCTCGTAGCCCGGCGTGTGGCTTAAACTAAATTGCAGGGCAAAGGGCGCGGCAAAGGGAACCTTGTCCGCGGCTTTCTGCTCAATTAAGTGTATTTCCTGTGCCCCACAAGGAGCAAAGGAAAACACAAGGGAAAATAAGGTAAAAAGTTTTTTCATATTATTTTCTTATTTTTTTGGCGCGCTGTTTAAAAAATGCAATTACCGGGTCCGCCGGCGCTTGATCGGTGCAGACGAAAATAGGTTCAATCTTATACGGATTAAAAAGGGCGCGCAGGTTGATATTTTGGTGTTCCGCGTGCTCGGCCAGCGCCGCGTTTAGTTCACTAGACGACAGACACAAAAAATCCTCTTCCCCGGTTTCCGGGTCCGTTACGTCTATGCACGCGGGCACGGGGGGGATAAACTTTTCCAGTTTGTCTTGGATAACTACCGGGATTAAATCAAACTTTTTGGCCGCCAGTTTAAAGGGTTTGGAAAATGAGGAAACGGGCGCCAAAAAATCGGAAATTAAAATCAAAATACCTTGGCGTTTAATTACCTTGGATAACGTTTCCAGGCACAGGCCAATGTCCGTACCGCGCCCGGCGGGCTCAAAGGCCACCAGTTCGCGGATGAGACGTAAGACGTGCTTTTTGCCTTTTTTGGGGGGGACAAAGAGTTCTATCTTGTCTGAAAACAACATTAAGCCCACTTTGTCGCTGTTTTTGATAGCGGAAAAGGCAAACAGCGCGGAGAGTTCCGCCGCCAGTTCTTGCTTTAATTTGTCGGTAGAGCCGAAACGCTGGGACGCCGACACGTCGCACGCAATCATCAGCGTCAGTTCGCGCTCCTCGTTGTACTTTTTAATATAGGGGATGCCCGTGCGGGCGGTTACGTTCCAGTCAATGGAACGGATGTCGTCGCCCGGGGTATATTCACGCACCTCGGCAAATTCAATGCCTTGGCCTTTAAACGCGCTTAAATACTCCCCGGCGAACGTTTCCGACACCAGTTTGTTCGTCTGGATTTCTATTTGGCGTACTTTTTTTAAAATTTCCGCGGTATCCATTTTATCCCCCAAGCCAAGAACTACGGTACGTCCACCGCGTCAAAAATTTGTTTGACGATTCGGTCGGACGTGATGTTTTCGGCTTCCGCTTCGTAGGATAATAACACGCGGTGGCGCAATACGTCTAACCCAATGGCTTTAATATCTTCGGGCGTTACAAAGCCGCGCCCGTTTAAGAACGCGTAGGCCTTGGCCGCCTGCGTAAGGAAAATAGTCGCGCGTGGGCTGGCGCCGTAAGCGATGAACGAAGCCAAATTATCCAACTTGGCCGATTTGGGGTCGCGGGTGGCAAAGACGAGGTCCACTATGTAGTTTTTGATTTTTTCATCTACATAAATGGAATCGGTTACTTGGCGCGCCTTTAAAATCATTTCCGGCGTAACATTGGTATTTACGGTAATGGTTTGGTGGGAGGACATCCGCTCCAAAATCAGTTTTTCTTCTTCCTTGGTGGGATAAGTTACCATTACTTTAAGCATAAAGCGGTCCACCTGCGCTTCCGGCAAGGGGTAAGTGCCCTCTTGCTCCACGGGGTTTTGCGTGGCCAGTACCATAAAGGGGGATGGCAATTTATAGGTTTGTTCGCCGATAGTTACCTGCCGCTCCTGCATCGCTTCCAAGAGTGCGCTTTGCACCTTGGCCGGGGAACGGTTGATTTCATCGGCCAGTACAAAGTTGGAAAATACGGGCCCGCGTTTGGGGTAAAAGAGCCCGTCCTTGGGGTTAAAAATAAGTGTACCCGTGATATCGGCAGGCAATAAATCAGGCGTAAACTGAATACGCTGGAACTGGGCGTGGATGGCTTGCGCCAAGGTCTTTACGGCCAAGGTTTTGGCGAGGCCCGGCACACCCTCAATCAAAATGTGTCCGTCGGCCAGTAAGGCTACGAGCATTTTTTCAAGCAATGCTTCCTGCCCTACAATTACCTTGCCGACTTCGCGCTTTAAATCTTGTAAGAATATACTTTCCTGCTGGACTTGTTTATTAAGTGTGGTGATATCCATACGTCCCCCTTATGACGGACTGATCCGCCTGGTTTCTTTCCTATATTATAAATAAATTGTGTTTTCTGTAAAAGCCTAAAATGGGTTACTTTACTTGGGCGGCTTCTTTGCGGCGTTCCAGTTCTTTGGCCTGTTTTATGGCTTTAACGGCTTTGCAAATCATCCATATCCCGGCTACTGGGAAAACCATTGTAATTAATGCCGGAATAATAAGGAAGCCGTCCAATGGGGCAAATAATACAATGGGCAGGGTAATAAACAGGCAGAAAAATATGCCCAACCCTAAAAATGTATAGCGGGCTTCTTTATTATAGGGGCATAAAATGCCGTAGTCTATGTAATCTTGAAAGAGCGTGCGGATTTTATTGGCGGCTTCTTCATCGCGCGGACTGTATGAACTCTTTGGGTTTACGAAGAAAGTAAATGACGCAAAGCGGTGCCGCTCGTCCAATAATTGGGGGATAAATACAAGCGGTCTGGCGGAAAAACGCTCGCAGGCAAAGTTTTTATTCTCTTGCGTAAACGAGATTTTGCACGAACCTACCACCGGGCGGTGCCCATTTTTAGTAGGCATATCAAAGGCGGTAATCGTGAGGAAGAAATGGGTTTCCTTATACGGCAAAAAAACAGGCAGAACCCCTTTGTTATATTCCAGTTTTACGCCTTCGGGTAAAAATTCTACCACACGGATAGAAGGGGTGGATTTTCCAGACGGCGAAAAGCGTTTTACAAGACGGTAGAGGATACCAACTACAAAAAATAGCACGAGAAAAGGCAGCGCCTTGAAGACAAGAAGCGCCACCACATCCCCTTTACTCATTTCCGCCACAAGGGCATTGTAAGATTGCCAAGAAACCTCACCACCCAACATAAAAAAGAAACAAGAGCCTAATGCCATAAACATCACTACGACGAGGATTTCCTGCAAAGAAATATAAGTGCTTGGGTTTTTTATTTTAATGCGCATTAGGGTCTCCTGCGAAAAAGGGAGTATAAACGGGCCAGCAAAAAGCGTTTGCCGTCCAAAAGTTTGTCCGCCGTGGGGCGTAGTGCCAAATTTTTATAAAGTTCCGAGGTCATTTCTTCTCCTTATATAACTTTATATATTATCGTAGAATTTGCGGCAAATTACAAGAAGAAAATAAAAAAGCCCCCGCTTGTGTGCGGAGGCTGTTAGCAGCAGGACAAAACTATTTAGCGGCTTCGTCGTAAATGGCCATACCTGTTTTGCCGATGACCATTACCTTATTTACCTTGGGCATATGGCAGATTTCGGGCAAGTGTTCGCTTCCAAAATCCAAGTACACCAATTTTTCGGTGGCGGACGCGTTGCGGATGACGTGCGCGCCTTCCGGCCCGGTGGGGAACGTAATCGCGTCGCCCGCCTTCAAGGTTACTTCTCTGTCGTGCAGTTGGACGGCGGCAGTGCCGGAAATGACATAGAAAACTTCTTCGTTCATTTCGTGCCAATGGTAGCCGTAGGCAAAGTGCCCAGGCTGCACTTCCACGAAGTTTGCGTGCAGGGTGGAAATATCGCTATGCGGAATAATTTCCTTTACGGTAAATTCGGCCCCGTTGGCGGACATAAATTGCCCTTTTTCGTTTTTGTAATTTTTAATTTCAACTTTCTTCATATTCTTCTCCTTTATATATAAGGGGAACTTTTGTCCCCAGGATGACACTAGATATTTTGCCTTTATTGGTTTATTTTGTAAAGTAGGCACTTTTTTGTATGCTAGTAGCCAAAAAGTAACTAATGCGGTATAATAGAAATATGCTTACTAAAAAGAATTTGCCGCCCTGCCCGGTAGCGGTACTACTTAAATTAATAGGTAATAAGTGGAAGATACTTATTATCAGAGATTTGCTGACGGGCACAAAACGCTTTGGCGAACTGAAAAAAAGCGTGGGGTGCTCCCAAAAGGTGCTTACAAGCAACCTAAAAGAAATGGAAGAAAACAAATTGCTCACGCGCAAAGTGTTTGCCGAGGTGCCCCCGCGGGTGGAATATACGCTTACCAAAACGGGTTTATCCCTGGACCCTGTGCTAAAAGAAATGGCCGCGTGGGGGGAGAAATACCGACGGAGTTTAAAGAAATAGTTGCAAAATATTTTTGATATGTTATATAATAGATATACGCAAACGAGATGAGTTTGCAAAGCAGTAAAAAAAATTTGACAATTTGATTTAAATATGTTTTAATATAAATGTAGTCAGTAAGCATACTACCAGTTTTCAAGAGTTTTTAAAAAGCACTTGACAAACCGAATAAAAAATGCTTAAATAAAAGAGTAGTAAGGGTTGAGCGATTTAAACGAGAGTTTAAAAAGGCTTGACAGATTGAAACAGATTTGCTAGAATATCTTTGTAGCCAAAGAGGGCTCAAAGAAGAAAATAAATTTCCGATTGCTTTTTCCGAAGCAGGAAAAGAGCAACGAGGAAATTTCGTTCTGTGAAAATTTGACAGCAATGTGCGAATGGGCGATTTGAAATGGGAAGGTTCAAACCTAACATTTTAAATGCTCAAAGAAAGTCAGTCATAGACTATAATATGACACCAAGTTAATTCAAGTAAGAAGAGTCAAAAGTCAACAGCTCTTGTTAGCGATTAGTTGCCTTTGAACCGCTTGCGATTTAAAGGTAACAAATTCTAATGGAGAGTTTGATCCTGGCTCAGAGTTAACGCTGGCATCGTGCATAACACATGCAAGTCGAACGGGACTTTGATTTGTAGCAATACAGATTAAAGTTTAGTGGCAGACGGGTGAGTAATGTATAAGTAACCTACCTTTGAGTGGGGAATAACAATCCGAAAGGGTTGCTAATACCCCATAACATCTTTTATCGGCATCGGTGAAAGATTAAAGATTTATCGCTTGAAGACGGACTTATATTCTATCAGCTAGTTGGCAGTGTAACGGACTACCAAGGCGACGACGGATAGCCGGCCTGAAAGGGCGACCGGCCACAAGGGCACTGAGACACGGGCCCTACTCCTACGGGAGGCAGCAGTGGGGAATTTTGGACAATGGGCGGAAGCCTGATCCAGCAACGATGCGTGGAGGATGAAGGTTCTCGGATTGTAAACTCCTTTTGAGAGGGAAGAAAAAAATGACGGTACCTCTCGAATAAGCCACGGCTAACTACGTGCCAGCAGCCGCGGTAAGACGTAGGTGGCAAGCGTTACTCGGAATTACTAGGCGTAAAGCGCGCGTAGGCGGAATGTTAAGTCTGTTGTGTAATCTCTGGGCTCAACCCAGAAACTGCAACAGAAACTGGCGTTCTTGAGTGAGGCAGAGGAAATCGGAATTCCTAGTGTAGCAGTGAAATGCGTAGATATTAGGAGGAACACCGGTGGCGAAGGCGGATTTCTGGGCCTTTACTGACGCTAAAGTGCGAAAGCTAGGGGAGCAAACGGGATTAGATACCCCGGTAGTCCTAGCCGTAAACGATGATAACTAGGTGTGGGAGGTATCGACCCCTTCCGTGCCGCCGCTAACGCATTAAGTTATCCGCCTGGGGAGTACGGCCGCAAGGTTAAAACTCAAAGGAATTGACGGGGACCCGCACAAGAGGTGGAGTATGTGGTTTAATTCGACGCTACGCGAAAAACCTTACCTGGGCTCGAACGACTGGTGGTAAGACTTATGAAAGTAGGTCTGACCCGCAAGGGAGCCAGCCGAGGTGCTGCATGGTTGTCGTCAGCTCGTGTCGTGAGATGTTGGGTTAAGTCCCGCAACGAGCGCAACCCCTATCCTGTGTTGCCTAGCAATAGGATCTCTCAGGAGACCGCCGCGGATAACGTGGAGGAAGGTGGGGATGACGTCAAATCATCATGGCCTTTATGTCCAGGGCTACACACGTACTACAATGGTATAGACAGAGGGTAGCAATACCGTAAGGTGGAGCCAATCCCTAAACTATGCCCCAGTTCAGATTGTGGGCTGCAATTCGCCCACATGAAGCCGGAATCTCTAGTAATCGCAGATCAGCACGCTGCGGTGAATACGTTCCCGGGTCTTGTACACACCGCCCGTCACACCACGAAAGTCAATTGCAACAGAAGTATCCAGGTCGTCTGGGTCCTAAGTTGTGATTGGTGATTGGGGTGAAGTCGTAACAAGGTAGCCGTACCGGAAGGTGCGGCTGGATCACCTCCTTTATTCTATTTTAAAATAGAATAGGTCGGTAGCAGATAAGATGGCGCCGCAAGGCAAACCGTTTCAGATCGGCCACTCGCACATAGAAAGGTTTTATAGAGCTTAGGCTCTTTTAGTTTTAGAATAGCTTGGGCTCGTAGCTCAGCTGGTTAGAGCGCACGCTTGATAAGCGTGAGGTCGAAGGTTCAATTCCTTCCGGGCCCACAGCACTTAAAGTTTTTAGGGGCTGTAGCTCAGTTGGGAGAGCACCTGCTTTGCAAGCAGGGGGTCGTCGGTTCGAACCCGATCAGCTCCACCAATAAATAACCTGTGCAAAATATGTTGCGTCAAATTTGAAGTTCTTTGAAAATCAGATAACTTATATTCAATCTTCTCTTGTAAGACTCCGGAAGTTGGATAGTAACCTTAAAAAAAAGGCGATTATCCGATGGGTAGCAAAGGGAATGAAAATATATTTTAGAAAAGCCAAGCGTTTGTATATTTAATATGTGAATTAAATGTACTTACACTTACACAATTAAGCGATGAGAACACAATTAACTGATAAAGTTAAGAAGGTTATCATTAAAAAAATATAATAGATAGCAATATCTAGCATTTGAAATGACCAATAATCTGTTGGATTAAAGAATATGGTCAAGCTACAAGGGTGTATGGTGAATGCCTTGGTGCCAGAAGTCGATGAAAGACGTGATAAGCTGCGATAAGCTGCGGGTAGGAGCAAATATCCTGTGATCCGCAGATTTCTGAATGGGGGAACCCTTACAGGTGAGAGCCTGTAAATCATCACTTGAAGGCTGAGTTTACGAACTCGGAGATAGGGTGATAGAAGACAACGTAGGGAAGTGAAACATCTCAGTACCTACAGGAAAAGAAATCAAAGAGATTCCCTGAGTAGTGGCGAGCGAAATGGGAATAGCCTAAACCAGCCCCCGCACTGTATATATCCGGTGAGGGTGTATAGAGTGCGTGGGTTGGGGTTGCAGGGCTTGCTCGTGTTAGACACAAAGAGTTACCAAGCAATCAGATAGTTGAACGGTCTGGAAAGTCCGACCAAAGAGGGTGATAGTCCCTTAAACGAAATCTGATTGTCTCTTAGCAAGTACCTAAGTACCACTGGTCACGTGCAATCCGGTGGGAATCCGGGGAGACCACTCTCCAAGGCTAAATACTCTCTGGCAACCGATAGTGAACCAGTACCGCGAGGGAAAGGCGAAAAGAACCCCGAGAGGGGAGTGAAATAGAACCTGAAACCGTACATCTACAAGCTATTGTAGCACTATGCCCGCAAGGGAATGTGCGACAGTGTGCCTGTTGAAGAATGATCCAGCGAGTTAATGTGCCGAGCAAGGTTAAGGGCTGAAGAGGTCCGAAGCCGTAGTGAAAGCGAGCTCGAATAGAGCGAATAGTTCGTCATATTAGACCCGAAGCCAAGTGATCTAACCCTGTCCAGGCTGAAGTTCGCGTAACAGTGAATGGAGGGCCGGAGTGTTAAACGTTGAAAAGTTTCTACATGAGGTGGGGTTAGGGGTGAAAGGCCAATCGAACTTGGTGATAGCTGGTTCTCCCCGAAATAGCTTTAGGGCTAGCGTTGAGATTTAACCCGAGGGGGTAAAGCACTGGTAGATTTAGGGGGAGCGACCCTCCTTCCGATGTCTGTCAAACTCTGAATACCTCGGCGGATATCTCAGCAGTCAGTTCGTGAGGGATAAGCTTCACGTGCGAGAGGGAAACAGCCCAGACCGTCAATTTAGGTCCCAAAATGTATGCTAAGTGGTAAAGGATGTGGATTTACTTAAACAGCTAGGAGGTTGGCTTAGAAGCAGCCACCCTTTGAAGAGTGCGTAATAGCTCACTAGTCGAGTGAATCTGCGCCGAAGATGACTCGGGGCTAAGCATACTACCGAAATTACGGATTGCATAGAAGTTCGCTTTTATGCAGTGGTAGGGGAGCGTTATTAGCAGCTGCGAAGGTATACCGAAAGGAGTGCTGGAGCGCTAATAAGTGAGAATGCTGGAATGAGTAGCGATAAGGAAGGTGAGAATCCTTCCCGCCGAAAATCTAAGGTTTCCTTGAGCAACGTTCGTCGGCTCAGGGTCAGTCGGGCCTAAGCTCAGGCCGAAAGGCGTAGGCGAAGGACATCAGGTTAATATTCCTGAACTATAGTAAGCGCGTCATAACCTAGGGAGGGACGCAGCAGAGTAAACCATCTGGCTATATGCCAGTTCAAGGCCGTAGGCATCTTCGGATAGGCAAATCCGTCTGGAGGCTAAGCCGAAAACCGAGTACGAGTGACCGAAAGGTTACGAAGTGGTCCAATCACACTGCCTAGAAAAACTTCGTAGGGAGTTCTTACTATAACCGTACCGTAAACCGACACAGGTGGATGGGGTGAAAATCCTAAGGCGCGCGAGATAACCATCGTCAAGGAACTAGGCAAACTAGCTCCGTAACTTCGGAAGAAGGAGTGCCCGAGTACTGGTGCAGCAATGTATTGGGAAAGGGTCGCAGTGAATTGGGCTTCGTGACTGTTTAACAAAAACTTAGGGCTCTGCTGAAATCTCAAGATGATGTATAGGGCCTGATGCCTGCCCGGTGCCGGAAGGTCAAGGGGAGTGGTTAGCCGCAAGGCGAAGCTGCGAACTTAAGCCCCGGTAAACGGCGGCGGTAACTATAACCGTCCTAAGGTAGCGAAATTCCTTGTCGGGTAAGTTCCGACCTGCACGAATGGCATAACAAAGAAGCCGCTGTCTCGACGGTGGGCTCGGCGAAATTGTGGTTCAAGTGAAGACGCTTGATGCATGCAACAAGACGAAAAGACCCTATGGAGCTTTACTGTAGCTTGTTATTGGATTACGGTTTTCAATACGTAGTATAGCTGGGAGCCTTTGAAACATCCCTTGAGGGGGGTGCGGAGGCAACAGTGAAATACCAGCTTTTGTGAATTGTGGTTCTAACCTATTACCCGTGAATCCGGGTTGGGGACAGTGGCAGGTGGGCAGTTTGACTGGGGC
>DJFE01000022.1:43315-43439 GCA_002432025.1 Candidatus Avelusimicrobium stercoris
CCTAAAGAGTAACGGAGGCGTTCTAAGGTTCCTTCAGGCCGAATAGAAATCGGCCATTGAGCGCAAAGGTAGAAAGGAGCTTGACTGTGAGGACGACGGTCCGAACAGGTGCGAAAGCAGGACT
>DJFE01000022.1:43537-44846 GCA_002432025.1 Candidatus Avelusimicrobium stercoris
CCTGGGGATAACAGGCTGATCGGGCCCAAGAGTTCACATCGACGGCTCGGTTTGGCACCTCGATGTCGGCTCATCACATCCTCCCGCTGAAGCAGGTGGGAAGGGTTGGGCTGTTCGCCCATTAAAGTGGTACGTGAGCTGGGTTCAGTACGTCGTGAGACAGTACGGTCTCTATCTGTTGTATGCGCAGGAAACTTGAGAGGAGTTGTCCATAGTACGAGAGGGCCTGGATGAACGAACCTCCTGTATATCAGTTGTTTCTACAGAAGCATAGCTGATTAGCGGTGTTCGGTAGGGATAAACGCTGAAAGCATATAAGCGTGAAACCCGCCTCAAGATAAGGTTTCCCTGGTAGATTAACTACCCAGAAGACCCCCGGAAGACTACCGGGTTGATAGGCAGAGTGTGTAAGCACAGCAATGTGTTCAGCTAATCTGTACTAATAGGTCGTGAGGCTTGGCCATATTCTTTAATCCTATAGATAAAGAATTGTGAGTGTAACACTTGCGCTTTTCTAATTTATCTGACGTTGGAAGATATCGATGACCCGCTAATCCCGGCGAGAAGGTTTCCAACGGTGAAAGGAACAGGTTGCAATAAACGAGTTCCTTTTAAAATTTGTTCTTTTACAAGAGGCTAGAATGAGACTGATAATAATTCCGACGAGGCCACACCCGTTCCCATTCCGAACACGGCAGTTAAGCTCGTAAGGGTCGATGGTATTGGCGCCCAATTCGGCGCTGAGAGAGTAGATCGTTGTCGGTCTCATCCTAGCCTTTTGTTTAAGGTGATTTGAAACCCCGCTGACGCGGGGTTTTTCATTTTATATTGGGAATATTATCCAGTATGTTTGAGGGGTACACCTTTTACTATCTCTTTGGTGGGCTTGTTTGGGGCTGGTGCTTGTAATAAGGAGTATCCCCCAAGGTACACTTCAACGTTGCTGTCGTGGAATAGAATAGGGATATCCTTCTAAATGGCTACCGGCGAAGATATTTAAGAATACTGCCCTAGGGTACGCGTCTATATATTTACTGGATATGGATATGTACTTGATACATTGTCCGGTTAAGAATAGAAACCCTAATAACCCCATAGGAAAGAGAATACTGGGGCGGATTAATGCGACAAAATCCCAATATTACCCCTAAAACACCTCGCTAGAATTTTAGCCTAACGGGTATTTTAGGTGAAAACTAACGAAACTATACGTCTATCTTTTAAAAACCTTTTCCCAGAAAACCTTTGCCTCATAAGACTGCGCCAACCTTAAATAATGGACTTTATGACTTTTACATAAATAATTTAC